>NZ_JBMKIF010000145.1:0-541 GCF_049238025.1 Enterobacter cloacae complex sp. IR5458 | reverse complement strand
AGACAGACTCGCGGTTCATTTAAGCATCCATGCCCGCCCTGAACTCCGGGCACACTATAGGTCACATCACCGCACCACACCTGATTTGGTTCCGTTACGGCGAACTGTCGCTCAAGATGATTCGGGATAGCAACGTGCTCATGACCGCCACGCTTATACCGGTGAGTCGGCTGCTGGCAACTGACCAGCCCCAGCTCTTTCATGAGTCTGCCAGCAAGCCAGCGCCCCATTTGGTAACCTCTCTGGGTTGCCATTGTGGCGATGCTTCTTGCTCCGGCAGAGCCGTGGCTGATGCCATGCAGTTCAAGTACCTGACTGCGTAATACAGCCCGTCTGCCGTCTGGCTTTTCAGGACGGTTTTTCCAGTATTTGTAGCTGCTGCGATGAACCCCGAACACATGGCAGAGAGTGGCCACAGGATAACGCGCCCTGAGTTTCCCGATTATCGAGAACTGTTCAGGGAGTCTGACATCAAGAGCGCGGTAGCCTTTTTTAATATTTCATTTTCCATTTCAATACGTTGTAGCTTTTTCCTGAGCTC
>NZ_JBMKIF010000144.1:0-551 GCF_049238025.1 Enterobacter cloacae complex sp. IR5458 | reverse complement strand
ATGTTGATGGCCGTTTTGTTCTTGCGCGGATGCTGCTTCAAGGTTTTTACCTTGCCGGGACGCTCGGCGATCAGCCAGTCCACATCCACCTCGGCCAGCTCCTCGCGCTGTGGCGCTCCTTGGTAGCCGGCATCGGCTGAGACAAATTGCTCCTCTCCATGAAGCAGATTACCCAGCTGATTGAGGTCATGCTCGTTGGCCGCGGTGGTGACTAGGCTGTGGGTCAGGCCACTCTTGGCATCGACACCAATGTGGGCCTTCATGCCAAAGTGCCACTGATTGCCTTTCTTGGTCTGATGCATCTCCGGATCGCGTTGCTGCTCTTTGTTCTTGGTAGAGCTGGGTGCCTCAATGATGGTGGCATCCACCAAAGTGCCTTGGGTCATCATGACGCCTGCTTCGGCCAGCCAGCGATTGATGGTCTTGAACAATTGACGGGCCAGTTGATGCTGCTCGAGCAGGTGGCGGAAATTCATGATGGTGGTGCGATCCGGCAGGGCGCTATCCAGGGATAATCGGGCAAACAGGCGCATGGAGGCGATTTCGTACAG
>NZ_JBMKIF010000143.1:0-553 GCF_049238025.1 Enterobacter cloacae complex sp. IR5458 | reverse complement strand
CATGCCTGTCGCGGCCGCACAATTGACGATATGCACTCCGATATCGTTTCAGCGGTTATTCGCTAATGAACCTGACGCCGGGGGGCAATGCCCCCGTTCCAGCCCAGGAGTTGCGGGTCCGGATCACCTCGGGCGGCCAGGTGGATGCTTCGGCGTTTCGCCTGTATGCCGACGGGAAGGTGCAGGGTGATGCGGACATGGTGTTTTATGGTCAGCCACGTAACGATGATGGTACCGTCAGCCTGGTCAGTGAAGGCCAGTACTCAACCTTTACTGTCGCGCTCAACCGGCTGAAACCTGATGTCCAGAAAATTGCGTTCACCGTGACCTGTGACGGTGGGCAGACGGTGTCCGGTCTTCGTAATCTTTCCATCGACGTGGAGCAAGGGGCTACCGGCCTGGTTAGCGGCAGTGTCGAACTGAGCGGCCGTCAGGAAGCAGCCTTAATTCTGGGTGAATTTTACCGTCGTAATAATGACTGGAAATTCCGCTTCGTTGCGCAGGGGTTCAACGGTGGACTTAAACCGCTGGCAGAGCATTTCGGCGTAAATAT
>NZ_JBMKIF010000142.1:0-561 GCF_049238025.1 Enterobacter cloacae complex sp. IR5458 | reverse complement strand
TTAATGAGATGGTCACTCCCTCCTTCCCAGTACTATGCTGAGGACAGGCTTTCATTCGGAGAACCATCATGGAAAACATTGCGCTTATTGGTATCGATCTGGGTAAGAACTCTTTCCATATTCATTGTCAGGATCATCGTGGGAAGGCCGTTTACCGTAAAAAATTCACCCGACCAAAGCTAATCGAATTTCTGGCGACATGCCCAGCAACAACCATCGCGATGGAAGCCTGTGGCGGTTCTCACTTTATGGCACGCAAGCTGGCAGAGTTAGGGCATTTTCCAAAGCTGATATCACCGCAATTTGTCCGCCCATTCGTTAAAAGCAACAAAAATGACTTCGTTGATGCTGAAGCTATCTGTGAAGCAGCATCACGTCCATCTATGCGTTTCGTGCAGCCCAGAACCGAATCTCAGCAGGCAATGCGAGCTCTGCATCGTGTCCGTGAATCCCTGGTTCAGGATAAGGTGAAAACAACTAATCAGATGCATGCTTTTCTGCTGGAATTTGGTATCAGCGTTCCGCGAGGTGCTGCCGTTATTAGTCGACTGAGTACCCTTC
>NZ_JBMKIF010000141.1:0-577 GCF_049238025.1 Enterobacter cloacae complex sp. IR5458 | reverse complement strand
CCGCAGGTTCCCCTACGGTTACCTTGTTACGACTTCACCCCAGTCATGAATCACAAAGTGGTAAGCGCCCTCCCGAAGGTTAAGCTACCTACTTCTTTTGCAACCCACTCCCATGGTGTGACGGGCGGTGTGTACAAGGCCCGGGAACGTATTCACCGTAGCATTCTGATCTACGATTACTAGCGATTCCGACTTCATGGAGTCGAGTTGCAGACTCCAATCCGGACTACGACGCACTTTATGAGGTCCGCTTGCTCTCGCGAGGTCGCTTCTCTTTGTATGCGCCATTGTAGCACGTGTGTAGCCCTACTCGTAAGGGCCATGATGACTTGACGTCATCCCCACCTTCCTCCAGTTTATCACTGGCAGTCTCCTTTGAGTTCCCGGCCTAACCGCTGGCAACAAAGGATAAGGGTTGCGCTCGTTGCGGGACTTAACCCAACATTTCACAACACGAGCTGACGACAGCCATGCAGCACCTGTCTCAGAGTTCCCGAAGGCACCAAAGCATCTCTGCTAAGTTCTCTGGATGTCAAGAGTAGGTAAGGTTCTTCGCGTTGCATCGAATTAAACCACA
>NZ_JBMKIF010000140.1:0-611 GCF_049238025.1 Enterobacter cloacae complex sp. IR5458 | reverse complement strand
GTTTCCGCTTGAGGTCAGATACATCTCTTATGAATGTAAGAAAAAAAGAATCAGTGGATTTGATGGTTCAGTTATTACGGAACCTAGCTATAACGTTATTGGGATCCCCATGCAGCAAGAGAGCGGGGATATCTGGAAAGCAAAGGTTGCTATGACTGGCGGTGGCTCGTGTAAATGGACCCTGAGTGCGGTCAATTTAGGTATCGAGTATATCGATGCGACACATCTTGGCAAAGACCTTGTACCTGGCACTGCCGTAGGGGTGTCACTCGCTTTTGACAATGATGCTTTTCGTAATGGGCAATATAAAGCTGTACATGGAGATTTGAAGTTATCGCCGAAATACTATCCGTATATAATAAGGTGGAGGTTAATTCGTAATAGAAGTGATTTGACTCTTTTAGGTGCTCAGGACTTTTTCTTATATCATGTTGTTGATGTGAATAATATTTCATTTGAACCATTGATCGATGAAGGCAAGATCACTCAGTATATTGAGCCAGAAAAGAAAATAAAAGGTGTTCACTCTAAAATAATATATCCAGATGGCAGTGTTATATCCGATGGGACTGTATTTCCTGACTTCGATAAAGTCGATAAGATGAAGGTGG
>NZ_JBMKIF010000139.1:0-616 GCF_049238025.1 Enterobacter cloacae complex sp. IR5458 | reverse complement strand
CCTTTGATTGTCTCGGTCATTACCATTTTAAGGAATAAAACATGGTTTCATTAGTTAAGAACCAGACGGTATCACTCAGCAAAGAATCATCTGCATTAAGCCAGCTTCATTTCGGTCTCGGTTGGGATCCGGTTAAGAAAAAAGGTCTTCTTGGAGGATTGTTTGGAGGCAACGACTCAATCGATCTCGATGCTGGCTGCGTATTAATGGACAGCACCGGTAAAACAATTGACACCATCTGGTTCCGCAAACTGGAATCCACCTGCGGCGCTGTTGTGCACAGTGGCGATAACCTGACCGGTGAAGGTGACGGTGACGATGAGGTGATTAATGTCAACCTCTCCCGACTGCCTGCAAACGTTGAATACCTGGCGTTTACGGTAAACAGCTTCCGTGGTCAGTCGTTCAATGACGTCGAAAACGCGTTCTGCCGCGTTGTCGATCAAACCGGCAAAGAGCTGGCTCGCTACAAGCTGACTGAGCAGGGCTCACATACCGGGATCGTTATTTCTTCGCTGCGCCGTAATAACGGCAACTGGGACTTTACCGCCCTTGGCCATGCCTGTCGCGGCCGCACAATTGACGATATGCACTCCGATATCGTTTCAGCGGTTAT
>NZ_JBMKIF010000138.1:0-721 GCF_049238025.1 Enterobacter cloacae complex sp. IR5458 | reverse complement strand
TCCAGGTAGCGATAAAGTTCGGTCAGATGTTCCCAGCGGGTTTGCTCTCTGGATGCATATTCCGGCCATAAATCAGGCTGAAGTTTCAGTCGGGAAGCAACCCTGGATACAACGCCATTGTGAGGAGCACTGCTTTTGTCCGGAATAAATCCAGGTCCACGCAGATAACAGAGTAATACAGCAAAGCCCAGGCGATTCGCTGGCCTTCGGTGCTTATTAATGAGCGCAATATCCGGTTCGTTCAGAAAACACATTCGGGTCAGAATAATTTCATCATCTGGTATAACCAGTAAGCGTTCCTGCTCTTCGCTGCTCAGTATCTGTCGCCGTGGCATAAATGCCTCCCTCGCGTATAGTTTTCATCTGTTATTTGTTCGCTGTGACCGAAACCGGTCGGTTTCGTACACCACTTACAGCACATGTCCGAAACTTAGTGAAATTAATTTCGGACACACGTTATAATTCGGACATCCATTTCGTACGGAAAGTTTCCCATGTCACGTGTTTTTGCCTACTGCAGGGTCTCAACTCTGGAACAGACCACAGAAAACCAGCGTCGTGAAATTGAAGCGGCGGGTTTTGCCATCAGATCCCAACGACTTATTGAGGAGCATATCAGTGGCTCGGTTGCTGCCAGCGAACGCCCCGGATTTATCCGGTTGCTAGATCGCATGGAAAATGGGGATGTACTGATTGTCACCAAACTTGACCGTCTGGGTCG
>NZ_JBMKIF010000137.1:0-757 GCF_049238025.1 Enterobacter cloacae complex sp. IR5458 | reverse complement strand
CTGGTTGTGTTATCAGACGCAGCAGCCGTTGAATCCGTAGGGACGGATCGGTGGCTGCCCATGTGGCAAGCTTGCGTTGCATTTCGCTGATTATCAAAGGTCTTCACCTCGTTAGGTCAGTTAATTCACGTCGCAAACACATTCAAACTGCTTCCCTTCGCCATGTAATGGGCTTTCCCCATCGCGGACTACTACGGAAGCTCCGCCAGCCAGCGCGTCATCGGAGCCATGCCCCCTTAACATCCGTCGCTGACCTTCCCCGGTTTACCTGCCTGGACTCAGGCATACTGAGGAGGCTGCCCGTCGCACTCTTTATCCTTGCTTGCCGCAAGTTGGCAGAAGTCAGCAACGCAAGCGTGATAGACGCTGCTGCCCCGGTGTTTCGCATACATGTCAAAACACCTTCGACCGGCAGTGCTTACGTATCACTGCCAGTTCCTCCTGCACGGCCTGTCAGATCACGAAGGCCGTGGTGACGTTTTCAACCCACAGAGGCGGATTAACGGGTTCATGTTCTTCAGCCTTTCAGTACTTAACCTTGAGGATCATCTCGGCTTAGTGATCTCGCCTCAATCCCCGTTGTCAGCGGGTTACATCACCCTGCGGGCATGCCGCAGGTCACTGCCGCTCAGGTTCTCCACCGTCACACCCGGTGGGATTGTTGGGTTTCTCATCGTGAGTTACCGGTTCAATATTCCAGACAGACTCGCGGTTCATTTAAGCATCCATGCCCGCCCTGAACTCCGGGCACACTATA
>NZ_JBMKIF010000136.1:0-792 GCF_049238025.1 Enterobacter cloacae complex sp. IR5458 | reverse complement strand
GAAAATGACCCAATCCGTGTTGCTGCCACCGGGGCCTTTCACCCGGAGACAAGCGCAAGCGGTCACTACCACGTACAGCAATATCACACTCGAAGACGACCAGGGCAGTCACTTCCGTCTGGTGGTTCGTGATACTGAAGGCCGGATGGTCTGGCGGGCATGGAACTTTGAGCCGGATGCCGGTGAAGGTCTTAACCGCTATATCCGCACCTCAGGCATCCGTACAGACACGGCCACCCGCTGATCGCGAAGCATTTACCCGCATTCACCTCCCCGAACACACTTTATATCCCCATACGCCAGCCATCGCCGCTGGCGTTTTTATTGACGGAGACATACCCATGATAACACAGACGCAGCACGACCTCGCACCCGCTAACCAACCCGAATTTGAACTGACCGTCACGCCGGTCCCCGATGAACAGCGTATCGATTTCTGGCCACAGTACTTTGGCGCTATCCCGCAGTGGCTACTCCTGGAGCCGCATATCTTCGCCTGGATGGACCGCTTCTGTGAGGGCTACAGCGGTGGTATCTGGTCGTTCTACACCCTCAGCAATGGCGGCGCATTTATGTCCCCCGAGCCTGACAACGATGAGACATGGCGTCTGTTTAACTGCCTGAACGGTAACGATGCCCAAATGAGTGCAGAAGCAGCAGGTATTGCTGTCTGCCTGATTGCGTATAGCCACCATGCCTGCCGTACAGAATGTGACGCGATGACCGCACACTATTACCGCCTGCGGGAGTATGCCATGCAACATCCAGAGGCTCACGCCATTCTGCGTATTA
>NZ_JBMKIF010000135.1:0-795 GCF_049238025.1 Enterobacter cloacae complex sp. IR5458 | reverse complement strand
TCGGTTTGGGAAGTAGTGCGACTAGGAACGCTTATAGCAGTTCTGGAGACATTCTTTCTGTGGGTGATTTTGGCTTGGGCTCAACGCTTCCAAGAGCCCCTTACGCTGACACTATAACAAATATGTTTTATACGCCTGGTGATGCTGGGGTGTCACAACCAACATCAGATTCCGGCTGGTGTCATTTAGTCCTCGCAGCTTCCAATTACTATCGGGCGCAACTTTCCCTGAAATATTCAGAGGGAAAACCACGAGCGTTTATTTTAAATCGCTACGGAACAAGCAGTGGTGGCTGGTCAGAGATTTACAGCACTGCCAACACCACAAAGACAAGCGACGGTACCCTGAAAGCAGCATCGCCTGTAGTGAAAGTATTTTCGGACGGAACATACCAGACCAATAACGAATCTGAAGGCGTTAAAGTCACCCGCCTAGGCGTCGGGCAATACCTTATCGAAGGATGTGAGGCTCTCAATTCGGACGCTGCCTGGGGCGGTATTGATGGTGGTTTTGACATCCCCACCGACCGCAACAAACAACCGCTCATTTGGCTGGATTACGAAGTCTATGCTGACGGTTCGGTGCTGGTTAGGACTTATCACCGCACGCATCCTGACGCGCCGGCGTTCGCCAGGAACGAGCTGCAGGGTATCAATGATGGCGATCCGGTCGACATTCCCGGCGATCAGTTTGTGTCCGTCCGTGTCGAAATGCCTGCTGATTCTTTGTACAACCAAAGAATAAGAGCTGCGGAGCTGGCCATGACTGCCGATCAAGGTGAATAAAGGTCGGTTT
>NZ_JBMKIF010000134.1:0-911 GCF_049238025.1 Enterobacter cloacae complex sp. IR5458 | reverse complement strand
TTCCCCGGAGGAAAACATGGTCAGGCAAAAGTGTAGCGGTATTAGGCGCAGCTATTTAGGTGATAGCATCTCAATATATCTTGTTCCGATGGGCAACAAAACCCCTCAGGAAATAAATACATCATATGGTCAGTGTTGGGATGTTGATTTTTATAACTTTAGGGACGTACATTTATTGTTAGATAAAAATTTTATATCAACCTTAATTAAGGATGTGATATCTGAATCTGTAAATTCTGCAAGGAAATACAAAATTGACGAAGAAGGTATAAAGGATTTGGAGTGCGAGTTTTTAGTTTCAATTTATTGCGAAAAAACAAGAAGAAATTATTTATTCAAGTATACAGTAACCAAGCAAATGAGTGGTGATATATTTGTGCCTGCCGTTGAAATGAGGGAGGTTGGACGTAATGAATTGGTGTATATAGGCGTCCCTGAATATGGGAACGAAATGATTAAATGTCATCATGAATTCATAAATAGCCCCGACTTCTCAAAGTTGACCCAATGCGAAGGCTTAGACTCTGATAAGTTGGAGTTTGTTGAGAATAAATCCATATTTAATTTCATGATAATTAAATTTATCGATGTAGTGAAAGGTTGTAGCGATGATAACTACAAAATAATCGACTTCCCCGTGTTTGGATTGAATATTGACAGAACTAAAATTGAACTAAAAACATATAAATATGAAGATTAAATGACGGTTTGTATTATGCTATGAAAAATATAGTTCCCTGTTGAAAACCCTCTTGTTTGATGCCACTGAATTAATTGTGGCATTAGGCTCTCAAAGCTATTGCCTAACACATTTTAAGGAGACGGGCATCTCAATTTAGCTGCTACATCATGTGTCAAGGCTCAATTGAAATGTCCGTTATCCAGCTCAATTAAAATGACCACTTTGATCT
>NZ_JBMKIF010000133.1:0-920 GCF_049238025.1 Enterobacter cloacae complex sp. IR5458 | reverse complement strand
AAAAAAATAATTTTGCCATTACCGTTTTTGCCTCCCACCGTAACGAAAGAAATGAAATCCTTTCCGTTGCCGACTATTCTTTGACTGAACCTGAAGATCCTCAAAAACGTCTTCAGTTTATCCAGGAAACCATTCAGTCCTACGGCATCCACCATATTCATACTGGCCGTAACAGCCAGTGGTTTGAAGAACACCGTTCAGCCATTGAATCGACCGGTGCCACCCTTACTACCGGTGCAACGGGCGTCGACTGGTTAACTCTGGCTGACGAAAAAGTTACTTTTGCTCAGTTTATGGAGCAAAAGGGTCTCCCGGTCGTACCATCCTGGCGGGTGAATACGCTGGCAGAATTAAAAACACACCTCGCGGCCCCGCCGTTCACTGACAGCCCGGTATGCGTGAAGCCGGTGACGGGTATCTATGGCATGGGATTCTGGCGCTTTGATGACAGTGCTTCGCCTATGGCCGTCTTTAATCATCCCGAACATCGTCTGGTCAGTCCGCAACAGTATATTGCAGCAGCATCAGCTGCTGAGTCGTTTAAACCCCTTGTTTTGATGCCGTACCTGCCAGGCCCGGAATTTTCCGTCGATATCCTCGCGGATAAGGGCGAAATACTCGCAGCCGTGGGACGCCGTAAGGAAGGGGTTATCCAGTATCTGGTAAACGAAGGAAGCGCCTGGGAACTGGCGTGTGACTGCGCCAGGGTTATGAAGGCCGACGGGCTGGTGAATGTTCAGACGCGAAACGATGTGAATGGCAACCCGGTGCTGCTTGAAACCAACATGCGTCCGTCAGGGGGGGTGGGTTATACCCTTCACAGCGGGGTGAACCTTCCTGGGTTATTTGCTGCCTTTAAGCTCGGTCTGATGTCTGAAGATATGGTGCGCCAGAGCGCTAAAAACACCTTTTCTCCGGTT
>NZ_JBMKIF010000132.1:0-996 GCF_049238025.1 Enterobacter cloacae complex sp. IR5458 | reverse complement strand
AGGCTCCCACTGCTTGTACGTACACGGTTTCAGGTTCTTTTTCACTCCCCTCGCCGGGGTTCTTTTCGCCTTTCCCTCACGGTACTGGTTCACTATCGGTCAGTCAGGAGTATTTAGCCTTGGAGGATGGTCCCCCCATATTCAGACAGGATACCACGTGTCCCGCCCTACTCTTCGAGTTCACAACCTGTGCATTTTCGTGTACGGGACTATCACCCTGTACCGTCGGACTTTCCAGACCGTTCCACTAACACACAAGCTGATTCAGACTCCGGGCTGCTCCCCGTTCGCTCGCCGCTACTGGGGGAATCTCGGTTGATTTCTTGTCCTCGGGGTACTTAGATGTTTCAGTTCCCCCGGTTCGCCTCGTTAACCTATGTATTCAGTTAACGATAGTGTGACGAATCACACTGGGTTTCCCCATTCGGACATCGCCGGGTCAAAGGTTCATATCACCTCGCCGGCGCTTTTCGCAGATTAGCACGTCCTTCATCGCCTCTGACTGCCAGGGCATCCACCGTGTACGCTTAGTCGCTTAACCTCACAACCCGAAGATGTTTCTTTCGATTCATCATCGGTTTGCGAAAATTTGAGAGACTCGAACACACATAACATGTGTGTCGTTTCAATTTTCAGCTTGATCCAGATTTTTAAAGAGCAAAACTTCGCAGTGCACCTTTTCAGGTTCACTCTGAAGTTTTCTTGTGTTCGCAGTAAAAGATGGTGGAGCTATGCGGGATCGAACCGCAGACCTCCTGCGTGCAAAGCAGGCGCTCTCCCAGCTGAGCTATAGCCCCATCGTTTGTAATCTCTGTACCGCTCATCCTTTAAAAGGAGTTTGGTAGGCCTGAGTGGACTTGAACCACCGACCTCACCCTTATCAGGGGTGCGCTCTA
The DNA here is from genome assembly GCF_049238025.1 of Enterobacter cloacae complex sp. IR5458. Lineage (NCBI taxonomy): Bacteria > Pseudomonadati > Pseudomonadota > Gammaproteobacteria > Enterobacterales > Enterobacteriaceae > Enterobacter > Enterobacter cloacae complex sp. IR5458. The sequence goes on along the minus strand of NZ_JBMKIF010000132.1, from coordinate 100 downwards.
ACCACCTGAGCTACAAGCCTGCAGAGATTTTTACTGCTGTTTTTTCATCAGACAATCTGTGTGAGCACTGCAAAGGCAGGTTCTTTAAGGTAAGGAGGTG
>NZ_JBMKIF010000131.1:0-1149 GCF_049238025.1 Enterobacter cloacae complex sp. IR5458 | reverse complement strand
GTATTGGTGCTATGATCGGCATCGCTCAGTCCGGTTGGTGGTTTTGGTTGGTTTGGCGATTGATCAGATCGCACAATCCGGGCTGAGTTCCCTTTCAGTGATCTACTATTCCGCGCATCTATTTAGGCATCTGATGTATCGCTCTCCCGGCGAGCGGTGGACAGCTCTATTTCTTTTGCGATAGCTTTATCTATGGCATCCAGCTGCATGGCAAACTTGATTTCAAGCGAACAGCGTAATGCCTTCAGGGCGCGTTCTTTGGTGCTGTATTGTGGTATGCCGTTCTGGCTACCATTCATGCCTCGCATGCGGCGGGAGGTTGCATCGACAACCTCTCCCTCTTCCCGTGTGCCGTGAACCGTAGTTCCGCTCCATGTCGGATAAACAGTGCCAGTGGCGGTGTTGAAGCTCCAGCCGTTTTGGTATTCCCCCGAGACCTCTGGTACGGGCATATCGCGTTCAACGCCATAGTCAGACCAGCGTAAAGCGCGGTTTATTCTGGCCTGTGCCACCAGCTCATCATACGCGGCTTGTTCTTTTTTATTCATCGCCATTTAGGGCAATCTCCTTAGAGGGGAATTAGGTGTTATATCGGTACGTAAGTGCTTTTCAGGCCTAATCTCTGACAAGGCCTGATGTGCCAGACTGCCGTTGCATTCACCGTTTTATGGCGGTTGACAGAGCCTCATTAAGAGCCGCAATTAGCTCAGGCGAAGTCGGCTCCAGATTTTTGGAAGCGTTCAGCAGCTCCTGAAGTGAAGAGATTTCCTTTGGCTCCACCTGGTTTGTTTCAGGTGCCGTTTTTTGCACTTCATCCAGTGTACGCTGTGCACCGTTATCCAGCACCAGCACCCCCCCGGCACGAATTTCTGAAATGGTGCGCAACGTATACATCAATTTATCCCAGACACGGCTACCAACCTCGAACCCGGAATCAGCTACTTTTTCTTCATTATGCTTTTGAAAAATTTCTTCTAACCAAGTGGTGAAGCGCTTTCCAAAAGTATTGGCGGCTAAAGAAGTGCAGGAATAAACCTGTTCGACCTGTTTTGTTCCATTTTTATCAGTGAATGTAATGAGACCGATTCGGCGGTGATGCTGCCAACTTACTGATTTAGTGTATGATGGTGTTTTTGAGGTGCTCCAGTG
>NZ_JBMKIF010000130.1:0-1165 GCF_049238025.1 Enterobacter cloacae complex sp. IR5458 | reverse complement strand
CTAAATAGCTGTTCCGAATAGTAGATCACCGGAGGAAGGGAACTCAGTCCAGTTTGTGCGATCTGATTAGTCGCTAAACAAAACAAGCCACACCCAAAGGACTGAGTTGATGCCTATCCTACCACCTCTGCCACGACCACAACGGCGCCGCATTCACAAAATCATCCATGCCACCCGTGATAAAGGACATGCTCGTCGCTTGATGGCCATCTTGCTGTTACATGAAGGACGCACGATCACCGATGTTCATCACCTTACCGGCGCTGCGCGCTCGACCATCGGTCGTTGGCTTCGGTGGTATCGAGATGAAGGCATAGATGCGCTAGAAGCCTTACCGGCTGGCCGTGCCCCAGTCTTACCTATCGCCAAGATTGTCACCTTACTGGTGCTGCTCATGCAGTTTTCTCCGCAAGATTTTGGTTATCAGCGCAGCCGTTGGTGTACTGAACTATTGGCTATAAAAATCAATCGGTTAACAGGGCTCAATGTGGCAGCCTCCACGCTCCGCCGATGGTTACCTCGTATGGGCATTGTCTGGCGCAGGCCCGTGCCGACCTTGCGGATAAAAGACCCAGCCTATCAGGAAAAAATGGCGAATATCGACGCCGCGCTGGCCCGCTGTGATGCCGATAATCCGGTGTTTTATGAGGATGAAGTCGATATAGACCTCAATCCCAAATTAGGAGCCGACTGGATGTTCAGAGCGCAGCAAAAGCGGGTTGTCACACCGGGGCAGAATGCCAAGCATTATCTGGCAGGCGTTCTCCACGCAGGCAACGGAAGGGTACTTTACGTCAGCGGGATCAAGAAAAACTCATCGCTGTTTATTGCCATGCTGGAAAAGCTGCGCCACCACTACCGACGAGCCAAAACCATCACGTTGATCCTCGATAACTACATCATTCACAAAAGCAAACAGACCGAGCGATGGTTGAAGAAGAATCCCAAGTTCTGCCTGGTGTTCCAGCCAGTTTACAGCCCTTGGGTTAATCACATAGAACGGCTATGGCACAAGTTACATGAAACCATCACGCGCAATCATCAATGCAGAGGGATGGCAAACCTGCTGGCCCGAGTGAAACACTTCATGGATACCGTGTCTCCTTTCCCGGGGAATGGCTATGGCACAGCGAAGGTGTAGCACTATTGGGATCAGTTATTTAGC
>NZ_JBMKIF010000129.1:0-1170 GCF_049238025.1 Enterobacter cloacae complex sp. IR5458 | reverse complement strand
GGTGCCGTTGATCGCACCCTGAATCCACGAAGCTTTATGACGGAAGAACAGTCCATGTTAGTGGACTGGCTTCTGGAGCAGGCTGAACTCATTCCCGTTACCGCACGGGGAACTGAAGAAATCAGCCGCGTACGGATCCCTTTCCACTCCTGGGCAATCACCACGCACGGGGCCGTCATTCTCACGCCTGAAGGCAACCCCGACGAGGAGTGGAAGGCCCATATGCTCGGCCAGCTGGCTCCCTATCAGGAAAAGCTGACATCGATGCAGCGTCTGATCACTGAAATGATGGACGCAAAAGGGATTAATGCCTGGGCAAGACTGAACTTCGAATACGGTGAAACGGCGGTTTATATGGTGATGAAACACCGCGACAGCACCCGCCTTGACGAGCTCAATGCCATTGCAGATGAGATAGAAACGGTGTTTCCGACCGAGGGCTTCTATATCCACCGCAACAGTAATAACGTGGCCTGGCTTCCCACCCCGGTTGAGAAAGGGCTGGCCGTCAGCTGGCTGCTTGAAAAACTTCGGGCTGAACGCGGCGTTTTCCCCGTAATTGGTCTGGGCGACAGCCTGAGCGATCATCGTTTTATGAAACTGTGCAGCTGGTTTGGCATCCCGCGTCAGAGTCAGTTTGCAGATGCCATTTCACAGCGAATTTTTGGAGAAAATGAAAATGCAGCCACATGAAACATTTACCGGCTCATACCAGCCCGGTGACGTGGAATTTCTTCTAAAGCCGGTTGTCATTGAGATGACGCCGGTTGATCAAAAAGAAGAGCTGATTCAGTCCGGGAAGAAACATTATTCAGACATGCTCAGCCAGGAGCCAGCGCCAACACAATGGCATCTTGATTTGTTTCACCGGGCGCTGGATCGGGGCGCAGAGAGGCTTGCAAAAGAAGTCACACAGCTCGCTATTGCTCTGGCCGAACGCTTCGGTGATGAGCCCATTGTACTGGCCAGTCTTGTCAGGGCTGGCGTGCCGCTCGGCGTTATGCTGCACCAGGCCCTGCGTGACATGGGGAAAACCTCATGGCATTACGGTATCAGCATCATCCGGGATCGTGGAATTGACGGTGCAGCCCTCGACGTCATTGAAGAGCGGCATGGTACCAGCGGTATTGTCTTTGTTGACGGATGGACAGGTAAAGGCGCAATTACCGG
>NZ_JBMKIF010000128.1:0-1225 GCF_049238025.1 Enterobacter cloacae complex sp. IR5458 | reverse complement strand
ATCCACTGATTCTTTTTTTCTTACATTCATAAGAGATGTATCTGACCTCAAGCGGAAACTGTTTAGTGTAATGAAAGGGATTGTGAACTTCTATGGCTATAAAGTTGGCATCTACAGGCGGCAAGAGTACTCAATTGGTCACTCGACTGCCCCCTCCAGCCATAAAAACGGCCAGAAGCAGCATCATTAACTTTATCTTAGTAAGCAAAATCACGTCCCCCTCAAAGAGGGAAAACAAAGCTGACCAGCAGATTATTTCCCACCAGATCCGTTGACTTTGCTAAAATCAGGTGTTGTGTTTTTTGATGAAATGACGCTCCCATCAGGATAGACAAAAGAGTACATAGCATCTTTCCCCTTCTTATTAGGGAATATCATCAATACTTTTTTACTTTCGTCTATAGAGGGATTGTAATTTATTAAAACATTTTCGTTAGGTTTATAGTCCAACTTCACTTTCCAAAACGCATCTTCCTTACCGAAAAGATATAATTTATCCCGCATAGTACACTGTGGGCTATCATTCCATTTTTTTATAAAAGGATAGTATTTTGGAGTGTAATTAAAATCATTCCCCGCCACTGTGTCAAATTGTCCATTCCGCGCAGCATCAGCATCAAAAGCAATAGTTACACCAACCGCAGTTCCAGGTACTAAATCATTCCCAAGATGTGTAGCATCTATATACTCGATACCTAAATTGACTGCACTCAATGTCCATTTACACGTACCACCACCGGTCATAGCAACTTTTGCTTTCCAGGTATCCCCACTCTCTTGCTGCATGGGGATCCCAATAACGTTATAGCTGGGTTCTGTGATAACGGAGCCATCAAAGCCACTGATTCTTTTTTTCATGCATTCATACGAGATGTATCTGACCTCAAGCGGAAACGGTTTCGTATACTGAGACGGATTTTTTACTTCAATATTGACACATTTTGTATCGGCCGGTGGAGTTAACGTTTTATTTACTGCACTACTTATGCTGCAACCCGCCGAGGAAAACAACACCAGGGAAAGCAGAATAATTTTTGATTGATTATACATTTTCCATCACCTCTTCTCCGTATTGATCAAACCGTAAAGCATAATACTGGAGCATAAGCATGATAGTTAATTAACCCGACACACGTTAAATGAAATATCTTTCCATTATTATTTATCCACCTTCATCTTATCGACTTTATCGAAGTCAGGAAATACAGTCCCATCGGATATAACA
>NZ_JBMKIF010000127.1:0-1258 GCF_049238025.1 Enterobacter cloacae complex sp. IR5458 | reverse complement strand
TGATCTTACCCAGCAATAGTGGACACGCGGCTAAGTGAGTAAACTCTCAGTCAGAGGTGACTCACATGACAAAAACAGTATCAACCAGTAAAAAACCCCGTAAACAGCATTCGCCTGAATTTCGCAGTGAAGCCCTGAAGCTTGCTGAACGCATCGGTGTTACTGCCGCAGCCCGTGAACTCAGCCTGTATGAATCACAGCTCTACAACTGGCGCAGTAAACAGCAAAATCAGCAGACGTCTTCTGAACGTGAACTGGAGATGTCTACCGAGATTGCACGTCTCAAACGCCAGCTGGCAGAACGGGATGAAGAGCTGGCTATCCTCCAAAAGGCCGCGACATACTTCGCGAAGCGCCTGAAATGAAGTATGTCTTTATTGAAAAACATCAGGCTGAGTTCAGCATCAAAGCAATGTGCCGCGTGCTCCGGGTGGCCCGCAGCGGCTGGTATACGTGGTGTCAGCGGCGGACAAGGATAAGCACGCGTCAGCAGTTCCACCAACACTGCGACAGCGTTGTCCTCGCGGCTTTTACCCGGTCAAAACAGCGTTACGGTGCCCCACGCCTGACGGATGAACTGCGTGCTCAGGGTTACCCCTTTAACGTAAAAACCGTGGCGGCAAGCCTGCGCCGTCAGGGACTGAGGGCAAAGGCCTCCCGGAAGTTCAGCCCGGTCAGCTACCGCGCACACGGCCTGCCTGTGTCAGAAAATCTGTTGGAGCAGGATTTTTACGCCAGTGGCCCGAACCAGAAGTGGGCAGGAGACATCACGTACTTACGTACAGATGAAGGCTGGCTGTATCTGGCAGTGGTCATTGACCTGTGGTCACGTGCCGTTATTGGCTGGTCAATGTCGCCACGCATGACGGCGCAACTGGCCTGCGATGCCCTGCAGATGGCGCTATGGCGGCGTAAGAGGCCCCGGAACGTTATCGTTCACACGGACCGTGGAGGCCAGTACTGTTCAGCAGATTATCAGGCGCAACTGAAGCGGCATAATCTGCGTGGAAGTATGAGCGCAAAAGGTTGCTGCTACGATAATGCCTGCGTGGAAAGCTTCTTTCATTCGCTGAAAGTGGAATGTATCCATGGAGAACACTTTATCAGCCGGGAAATAATGCGGGCAACGGTGTTTAATTATATCGAATGTGATTACAATCGGTGGCGGCGGCACAGTTGGTGTGGCGGCCTCAGTCCGGAACAATTTGAAAACCAGAACCTCGCTTAGGCCTGTGTCCATATTACGTGGGTAGGATCA
>NZ_JBMKIF010000126.1:0-1333 GCF_049238025.1 Enterobacter cloacae complex sp. IR5458 | reverse complement strand
AACATGGACTGTTCTTCCGTCATAAAGCTTCGTGGATTCAGGGTGCGATCAACGGCACCGGTACGGAATGGCTCCAGGGCCAGCTCGTCCACCATTTTACGACGGGTCTGAAAGAGCGTGTCGTCAAGGTCGCTCAGAACAACGGGTTTATTCATAGGTAACAATCTCCACGACGGCCGCAACCTCAGCCAGCGCTTTAAGAAGCTGCGTGTCAATACTTTCTGCGGGTGTCTCAGTACACACAAGAATGCGGTCAAACTGCTGGTGGGCGACGTTATAGACAAAATTGGGGATGCCCAGCCCGTAGTTATCCGTAAAGGAAATGGCGGACTCAATGGCATAACCAACGGCGATAGGGGAGCGGGTGGTCGATCCATAAAATGCCTGTGCTCCGGCAGCTTCGAGCCGTTCAGCAAGCAGGAACGGCTCCCAGACGAATTCCCCGGTCCCGAGAACCAGAATACGTTCCCCCTTGTGGACGGAGACCTCATGGCCGAGATCGGCCGCAGGTGCGAGCATCCCCAGTCGGCCCCAGGACTGTTTTCCCTGGATGTCCCATTCTCCTCGTGAAGTTACGTTGACTTTCGGCATGTCCGGGACAGGTGCATCAGGTAATGGGGTCCATCCCCACTTACCGCTTACAAGAGAAACCGAAGTGACTGGTAAGGTGCTGCGCTCGGACAAGGCTTTGCCACTCCAGTCGGTAAGCGTAACGGCTATAACCTGTTCAATATGTTGAAGCTTGCCGGTATTACGCAGGGCTGAAAGCAGGTTAATAAAGGTATTACCGGTGGTTGCCTCGTCATCAATCAAAACCAGCGTTCGTGCGTTGGTAACACGACGTCTTTTCTCTTCATCATCTGGCAGATAGATCAGATGATCGGTGGCGTGGCTGTGTTCTTCCTTGAACTCGCAAAGCAACGTGCCATCAACCGGGTGACGGGTAGAGGTCAGATAGACAGATTCAGGATGCTGGTGGCGCACTTCATCAAATACACCGGCCCCAAGCCCAACGGCGGTTTCAGCCATACCGATAAACAGTACGGGTCCTGTCAGTGTCGAGGGGAACTGGCTGGCAAGCTGTCTGTAGGCCTGCCGCATGACTGAGGGTGGCACGGGAATGTGCCTGCCGAGTACTTTGCTGACAAACAGAAAGGCGCGTTTCGGGTTACGTCTTTCAGCGATGTCAAACAGGTCATCGAGCGAAACTTCACCCTGGTCGCGGGTTACCTGAATCGTACCGCATGAGAGGGTACGGCGATAAATCATATCTTCGAGGATATCAGACATAAATACGCCTTAATTCAGAAGGTTAGAGAGTGATTCCGGGTAT
>NZ_JBMKIF010000125.1:0-1352 GCF_049238025.1 Enterobacter cloacae complex sp. IR5458 | reverse complement strand
TGTCGTTTTCAGAAGACGGCTGCACTGAACGTCAGAAGCCGACTGCACTATAGCAGCGGAGGGGTTGGATCCATCAGGCAACGACGGGCTGCTGCCGGCCATCAGCGGACGCAGGGAGGACTTTCCGCAACCGGCCGTTCGATGCGGCACCGATGGCCTTCGCGCAGGGGTAGTGAATCCGCCAGGATTGACTTGCGCTGCCCTACCTCTCACTAGTGAGGGGCGGCAGCGCATCAAGCGGTGAGCGCACTCCGGCACCGCCAACTTTCAGCACATGCGTGTAAATCATCGTCGTAGAGACGTCGGAATGGCCGAGCAGATCCTGCACGGTTCGAATGTCGTAACCGCTGCGGAGCAAGGCCGTCGCGAACGAGTGGCGGAGGGTGTGCGGTGTGGCGGGCTTCGTGATGCCTGCTTGTTCTACGGCACGTTTGAAGGCGCGCTGAAAGGTCTGGTCATACATGTGATGGCGACGCACGACACCGCTCCGTGGATCGGTCGAATGCGTGTGCTGCGCAAAAACCCAGAACCACGGCCAGGAATGCCCGGCGCGCGGATACTTCCGCTCAAGGGCGTCGGGAAGCGCAACGCCGCTGCGGCCCTCGGCCTGGTCCTTCAGCCACCATGCCCGTGCACGCGACAGCTGCTCGCGCAGGCTGGGTGCCAAGCTCTCGGGTAACATCAAGGCCCGATCCTTGGAGCCCTTGCCCTCCCGCACGATGATCGTGCCGTGATCGAAATCCAGATCCTTGACCCGCAGTTGCAAACCCTCACTGATCCGCATGCCCGTTCCATACAGAAGCTGGGCGAACAAACGATGCTCGCCTTCCAGAAAACCGAGGATGCGAACCACTTCATCCGGGGTCAGCACCACCGGCAAGCGCCGCGACGGCCGAGGTCTTCCGATCTCCTGAAGCCAGGGCAGATCCGTGCACAGCACCTTGCCGTAGAAGAACAGCAAGGCCGCCAATGCCTGACGATGCGTGGAGACCGAAACCTTGCGCTCGTTCGCCAGCCAGGACAGAAATGCCTCGACTTCGCTGCTGCCCAAGGTTGCCGGGTGACGCACACCGTGGAAACGGATGAAGGCACGAACCCAGTGGACATAAGCCTGTTCGGTTCGTAAACTGTAATGCAAGTAGCGTATGCGCTCACGCAACTGGTCCAGAACCTTGACCGAACGCAGCGGTGGTAACGGCGCAGTGGCGGTTTTCATGGCTTGTTATGACTGTTTTTTTGTACAGTCTATGCCTCGGGCATCCAAGCAGCAAGCGCGTTACGCCGTGGGTCGATGTTTGATGTTATGGAGCAGCAACGATGTTACGCAGCAGGGCAGTCGCCCTAAAACAAAG
>NZ_JBMKIF010000124.1:0-1470 GCF_049238025.1 Enterobacter cloacae complex sp. IR5458 | reverse complement strand
TACCATAGCGCGGACATCTGAATTGAGCCACAGGCGGACATTACTATTGAGCCATTACACATGTTAGTGCGCATAATCATGATTATGTAAGATCAGCGTTAAGTAGTCGATTTATTTGAAAGTGACGTCGTCTTTAAGTTAAAATCACCTATAATCAATACCTACTGGAGCAGCTCATGGCTGACACCTACCTCCCCCCGGGCTTTAAAAAATGCAAATCATGTCAGCAAGTTAAACCCTTTGAACAGTTTGGAAAAGAGCTCAAGGGCAAGTTTGGCCTCAAGAGTAAATGCCGAGCGTGTATTAGCGAGAAAAACAAAACGTACGCAGCAGGCCCAGGGGCCGAAGTAAAGACGCAAAATAATAGGACCTACCAGGCAGAAAACAAGACTGAGCTCGCGGAGAAAATGCGCGTTAAGCGTGCGAAAGAAAAATTTGGTGATCGCTATAATTCCTACCTCGCTTCTTTAGAGTCCATGAAAAAACTCAAATAATGTAATCGCCAACGGAGGAATAATGAATGTACATCTGAAATATGATACGATAAAGCACTATCACTTTGATTGGCTAACGCCTGCTGGCGACTATCCTAATTCAGCGGTTATGCTCGTAGGTTTCCGTGATGGGCGCTGGATTATTGTTCAAGAGTTCGGAAATGATTATAGCTGCTTCGAGGGCGTTCTGAAGAATGGTGATGATCTTAATACGGAGCCTAAATTCTATTCCGACTTAGAAAGCGTAGCGGTTGCTGCTTTTGGCATGATGAAGCAGATATATCCCCAGTACCAAGATAGCACGTTAGAAGAATTCCTCGCTGGATAAAATATTCTAGAAACCAAACTCGCCTTATTCGAAGGAAACTGACTATGTATAGAAAGGTTTTAGCTCTTTCAGCCTTACTGATTTCTGCTTGTTCCACCGATAATCCTCATAAACAAAGTATGCACCACAATGATTTTGAGCTTTCGGACTCAGCTGTAAAAATTCAAATCAAGTCTGGAAATAAGACAATCTCCGGCTCAGGTACTTGGATCGATGAACAACATATTCTTACAGCTTCACATTTATGGCTTGATGCAAGCAAGGATTATAGTCTAAGTATAATAACAAGGAATGGGAGCCAACCAGCAACAGTTATCAATATTGATGATCCTAAGAACCGGGACCTCGCTCTTTTAAAAGTAGAAAAAAATACTATTGTCAAAGCCCCACCTAATTGGAAGCTTCCAGTATGTGATAATGTTCTAGCTCCAGGTGAGTCTGTTTGGGTTCTATCGGGAATGTATAATACGCTTTCAAATACGTATGCTTCCCCCGACTCAACCTACTATTATAAAGGAATAGTTGGTTCTGATGGTTTGACTGCTTTTTATCAAAATGGAGGCTTTGTTGAATAAATCGAACTTTTGCTGAGTTGAAGGATCAGATCACGTATCTTCCCGACAACGCAGACCGTTCCGTGGCAAAGCA
>NZ_JBMKIF010000123.1:0-1472 GCF_049238025.1 Enterobacter cloacae complex sp. IR5458 | reverse complement strand
ATCAAAGTAGTTGGTCATAAGAGATCCCGCGGTCTGTGACTTTGCCGTCTAACGTTTGAAATAAGGGGCGCCGAGCGCCAGCGAGGGGAGCCAAAAGCTTGCTTTTGGCCGTCCCGACTTGATTGAAGGGTTGGGCGATTTTGCCATTAGATTTTTTATAAATTTAGTGTGTTTAGAATGGTGATCGCATTTTTCTTGGCTTTTATGCTTGATGTTAAATTCGACCCCAAGTTTCCTGTAAGTGCGGACACAAAAACATATTTATGTCCTGATTTGCTTATAATAAACCCTTCAAACCATCCGTTTTGTAAGGTTCTATTTGCTGTGAATCCTGCACCAGTTTTCCCATACAGTTTTGTACTATTATCCAGATCTTGTAGATACATGTTCTCTATGGTGTTTTCTATGGCTGAGTTTTTAACTGGGAGATTGTGATTAATAATTTTACGCAGGAATTGAATTTGTTCTTCTGGTGAAATTTTTAAGCTACTTTCGAGCCATGCTTCTGTTAATCCGTTGTTTCTTTCTTTATCTCCAGAGAAGTCTTGATTTCCATAATCAAAATCTTTGAGATAATTCTTGATTTTATTTAATCCAATTTTTTGGGTTATTTCTTGCGAAACCCAAACAACAGAAAATTGCATCCACGTCTTTGGTGTATGATTGCTGTTCCAGATCTCCATTCCTTTGGGGGTTTTATCCCATTTGAATATGGTTTTCTGATCTATTATTTCCGCATCAAATGCCATAAGTGATAATGCGATCTTGAAAGTTGAATCTGGTGCCATTTGCGTTGCACACTTTGCTTTATTGAATTGAGCAATTTCAGCGTTTGTGGATGCATCGTAAAGTAAAAAACAACCTTCAGTTCCTTCAAATAATGGAGATGCAACAGTAGAGATATCTGTTGATGCACTGGCGCTGCTGTAGATAATATTTGCAATTATTAAAAAAATAGCGAAGTTGATATGTATTGTGTTTTTCATAATAAGTATTGGTTTGGTAAAGGGCTTAATTTTAACGGCTAACAATTAATGAGGCTCCGGGTTCGCCCAACGTTTGACATGAGGGGCGGCCAAGGGCGCCAGCCCTTGGACGTCCCCCTCGATGGAAGGGTTAGGCATCACTGCGTGTTCGCTCGAATGCCTGGCGTGTTTGAACCATGTACACGGCTGGACCATATGGGGTGGTTACGGTACCTTGCCTCTCAAACCCCGCTTTCTCGTAGCATCGGATCGCTCGCAAGTTGCTCGGCGACGGGTCCGTTTGGATCTTGGTGACCTCGGGATCATTGAACAGCAACTCAACCAGAGCTCGAACCAGCTTGGTTCCCAAGCCTTTGCCCAGTTGTGATGCATTCGCCAGTAACTGGTCTATTCCGCGTACTCCTGGATCGGTTTCTTCTTCCCACCTTCCGTCCCCGCTTCCAAGAGCAACGTACGACTGGGCATACCCAATCGGCTCTCCATTCA
>NZ_JBMKIF010000122.1:0-1504 GCF_049238025.1 Enterobacter cloacae complex sp. IR5458 | reverse complement strand
GAATAAGACAAAAGGCTGCCTCATCGCTAACTTTGCAACAGTGCCATAGAAAGGTTACATTTCTAAAAATTATAACGCTGACCTGGGGACCGGGAATATGTATTCATTTATCGCACGCCAGCCTATTTTTGACACAAAAATGCAGACCGTCGCTTATGAGCTGCTTTTCAGAGACGGAATGAACAATGCCTTTCCCGATGTTTCACCAGAATACGCCACGTCCAGAATGATTTCTGACCAGTTTTTATGCATCCCTGTTCCCCGTATAGCCAACAATCACAGTTCTTTTATTAATGTGCCGCACCAGATGATCATTAACGGACTGGGCGATACGCTGCCGAATGAAAAAGTGGTCATCGAAATTCTGGAAAATGCAGTCCCGGATGATGCGCTTTTCTGTGCCGTAAAGGATATGCACGACAGGGGTTACCAGCTTGCGCTCGATGATTTCACGATGGATGATGAATGGGACCGCTTTATGCAGTATATTTCTGTCATCAAATTTGATGTCAGAGACAATGACTATGAAGATATCCGGCAATATATCCACAGAAAAAGTCAGCTTCTGCAGGGCATAAAATTCCTTGCTGAAAAAGTGGAAACAAGGGACGAGTTTGAGCTTTACAGCCGGGCGGGTTTCGCGCTTTTCCAGGGATTTTTCTTCAGTCGCCCGGAAATCCTCAGAAATAAATGCCTTTCCCAGAACCCCCTGCCACTCTCCAGGCTGATGATGGAGGTGAACAGGGAAAACCCGGACTTTGCCGCGGTCGAACGTCTGCTTAAAACCGATCTGACGCTGTCATATAAAATCATGCGCTACGTCAGAAACATGCTGTTTAAATCACATGGCATAATTCAGGCGGACAATCTTACCCTGAAAGAAATGCTGATGTATATGGGGGGCAAAGAACTCCGGCGGTTTGTTGCGGTGGCCGCCCTTTCAAATATGGGGCGTTCCGGCATCAGTGAACTTTATCATCTGAGCATGGTTCGCGGAAAATTCTGCGAATTAATTGCCGAAAAAATAAATAATGTTTCATTATCCTATAACGCATTTATATGCGGTCTGTTTTCATTGCTGGATGTCATTCTTGAACTCCCCATGGACGATTTAATTAAACAGATTTCAATCCCGCAAAACGTAACTGCCGCGCTTTGTGAACATAAAGGTGAACTTTTTGACATACTGACCCTGTCGTTATGTTATGAGAAACTTAACTGGGAGGAAACCGCGAAAATATGTAATACCCTCAATATCAGCGAGTTCACTGTTATAGAAACCATGCAGGCCGCAACAAAATGGGCGGACGAGCTCGCCGTCTGTTAAGGATATTTATCACAAGACAAATCAGTCATACACATCATTTTTTTAATTAAAGAAATACCGGTGAACGCCGTTATATCCGCTTATCCAGACACAACGAGACACTATTATCATGGTAATAACTCCAACTTATTGATAGTGTTTTATGTTCAGATAATGCCCGATGACTTTGTCATGCAG
>NZ_JBMKIF010000121.1:0-1563 GCF_049238025.1 Enterobacter cloacae complex sp. IR5458 | reverse complement strand
TCAAACGTTAGACGGCAAAGTCACAGACCGCGGGATCTCTTATGACCAACTACTTTGATAGCCCCTTCAAAGGCAAGCTGCTTTCTGAGCAAGTGAAGAACCCCAATATCAAAGTTGGGCGGTACAGCTATTACTCTGGCTACTATCATGGGCACTCATTCGATGACTGCGCACGGTATCTGTTTCCGGACCGTGATGACGTTGATAAGTTGATCATCGGTAGTTTCTGCTCTATCGGGAGTGGGGCTTCCTTTATCATGGCTGGCAATCAGGGGCATCGGTACGACTGGGCATCATCTTTCCCGTTCTTTTATATGCAGGAAGAACCTGCATTCTCAAGCGCACTCGATGCCTTCCAAAAAGCAGGTAATACTGTCATTGGCAATGACGTTTGGATCGGCTCTGAGGCAATGGTCATGCCCGGAATCAAGATCGGGCACGGTGCGGTGATAGGCAGCCGCTCGTTGGTGACAAAAGATGTGGAGCCTTACGCTATCGTTGGCGGCAATCCCGCTAAGAAGATTAAGAAACGCTTCACCGATGAGGAAATTTCATTGCTTCTGGAGATGGAGTGGTGGAATTGGTCACTGGAGAAGATCAAAGCGGCAATGCCCATGCTGTGCTCGTCTAATATTGTTGGCCTGCACAAGTATTGGCTCGAGTTTGCCGTCTAACAATTCAATCAAGCCGATGCCGCTTCGCGGCACGGCTTATTTCAGGCGTTATGCAGCCAAATCCCAACAATTAAGGGTCTTAAAATGGTAAAAGATTGGATTCCCATCTCTCATGATAATTACAAGCAGGTGCAAGGACCGTTCTATCATGGAACCAAAGCCAATTTGGCGATTGGTGACTTGCTAACCACAGGGTTCATCTCTCATTTCGAGGACGGTCGTATTCTTAAGCACATCTACTTTTCAGCCTTGATGGAGCCAGCAGTTTGGGGAGCTGAACTTGCTATGTCACTGTCTGGCCTCGAGGGTCGCGGCTACATATACATAGTTGAGCCAACAGGACCGTTCGAAGACGATCCGAATCTTACGAACAAAAGATTTCCCGGTAATCCAACACAGTCCTATAGAACCTGCGAACCCTTGAGAATTGTTGGCGTTGTTGAAGACTGGGAGGGGCATCCTGTTGAATTAATAAGGGGAATGTTGGATTCGTTGGAGGACTTAAAGCGCCGTGGTTTACACGTCATTGAAGACTAGTCCTTTGCATAACAAAGCCATCAAACCGGACGCCAGAGATTCCGCGCCTGTTGCGCATGGCTTCGCCATTTTATGCGCAATAGGCGCGCCACCCTGTCGCCGTTTATGGCGGCGTTAGATGCACTAAGCACATAATTGCTCACAGCCAAACTATCAGGTCAAGTCTGCTTTTATTATTTTTAAGCGTGCATAATAAGCCCTACACAAATTGGGAGATATATCATGAAAGGCTGGCTTTTTCTTGTTATCGCAATAGTTGGCGAAGTAATCGCAACATCCGCATTAAAATCTAGCGAGGGCTTTACTAAGCTTGCCCCTTCCGCCGTTGTCATAATCGGTTATGGCATCGCAT
>NZ_JBMKIF010000120.1:0-1568 GCF_049238025.1 Enterobacter cloacae complex sp. IR5458 | reverse complement strand
GGGCTGAGTTCCCTTTCAGTGATCTACTATTCCGCGCAGCTATTTAGGGCAATTTTTAAATTTGATAAACTCAATTCTATACTATTAATTATATGATGTGCAGTATCTTTCCCTCCAGCGAAAGCGATAACACACTTTCCATAGGTTTCGATTTTATGGTATTTTTCAAAAAAACCTGAATTGTTAAATTTAGGGTGTTTTATTTTCAAATCAATTTCATAAAATTTGCGATATCCGTTAAGTAATGTTTTAACTTCTGTCGTCTTCTTGTTATCAGTAGAGTTTTTGTAAGTTGTCATCCTTGTTATAGCGCTATCAGCAATTATAAATGTCGCCCCGTCTTCAAATTCATTTATTTCATACCCGCCGATAATGAGAGTCATATTAGTACCTTATCTGTTATAAACATTTACTCACTGTTGATTAACTCACTTAACCTACTATGTTCCTTCTGAGCAAAATTATTCTAAAACTGAGAAGCCGATAATGACAGGAAATGTGTATTGCCATTGGCCACAGGATAAAACGTTAAAGAGTTGTCACTGTACTCTGTTCCCGTTGAAGTTTTTCTTTCAATCATATTGATTGGTTCAGATATTTGTGCACATCCATTTTTAATATTTTGTGTTTTTACTCGATATATTCCAGATGGGACTTGTTCAAGAGTAATTTGACTCCCCGCGGGAACGAAGACTTCACGTACAAAATCAGTTTTGATGTATGCATTATCCAATGTCAATCGGACCCGTAACCCTTCATTATTTTGAGTATTATCTAATCTAAGTGAGGACAAACCACTACGACGATCTTTTTCAGATAAAACAGTTGGGATAGTAGGCCATTGATGTTGTTGCACGGATGAATCACAAATACCGTTATTGTTTGTTAAACGTTCGGGTTTTAAAGGCGAAGTGTTGTTTACGGCCGCTGTTTTATTTGAAGAAGAGCCTCCTTCATTCATATTGTTAATTATTGCGTACGCTATAAATCCTATTACACACAGGCCAGCAATAGATCTCAATATAGAAAATAAAGGAAAAAATATGATACCCATCATTGTCATTAATGACTTCGGTTTTCTTACTGTTGTTGTTTCAACTGGTGCTTGAACGTTAGTATTTGTTTCCGAATTTCGTGCTAATGTGGCCTCAGCCCTTTCCCTCCACGTTTCTTTAATAACCCAGCGATCATGTTCTTTTCTTTTTATGGGATCGATTAAAACATCATACGATGCGTTAATAATTTGCATTATCCTGACAGCCTCAGGATTGTTTTTATTTACATCAGGGTGGTATTTCTTAGCCAATGTACGATACGCTGCTTGTATTACCTCTACAGGGGCATCTCGTGATACCTTGAGGTTATCATAATGAGTTCTCATCTTTTTTCCATAGTGGTAAAATTCCCTATCATTTATATAACAAAGTTGTTGAATATTGTAAAACTTGGATTTGTTTGTCAGCAGTTGAGATAGACAATGCTAATGTATGCGTACATTAGCATTGATGTTGGCACTGTTGCAAAGTTAGCGATGAGGCAGCCTTTTGTCTTATTCAAAGGCCTTACAT
>NZ_JBMKIF010000119.1:0-1571 GCF_049238025.1 Enterobacter cloacae complex sp. IR5458 | reverse complement strand
TCGGTTTGGGAAGCAGTTCGACAAAGGACGCACAAAGTAACGTTACTGATAATACAGCCGGGAGGGTATTAATTTACGGTGGCTTCGGGGCTGGAGGAGATGCCCCTCATGTAACTACTATTCGCTCCCAGTATGATTCAGGGGTTTATGCTTACTGGGGTGATAATACAGATGTGCTTTATGCGAGCCGGTTCGGAGTAGTTTTTAATGGTGTTTATGCCGCTTCAAATTACAAAAGAACTTTTCAGATTTTCATTGATAGCACGCTTGGAGTTAACGCCAGACACTTCAACCAGAGCACGGGTAACGAATCATCTGTTGTTTTTTACACTACCGGAAATACCACAAAGGCTTCAGATGGTACGCTTAAGGCAGCATCGCCCGTAGCGAGAATCGTAAAATCTCAGGAAGAGAGTCAGCGTACTGATGTGGCAGATGATGGTTTTACGTGGTGTGGCTGTGGAACGGCGAACGCCGAGGCGGAGGGGATAACCCTTTCTCGCCTCGACGTGGGGGTTTATGTGCTGACTGGTTCGGCAGGTCTTGCATCAGAGGGCTGGCAGCTTTTGCCGCCGATGGACCCAGGCGGAATGGGAGAGCTTGGTGTTGTAGAAGCCGAGCAAACCGACTATGGCGAGCTGACAATCCGCCTGTTTAAGCGCAAATATATGCTGAGCGATGAAGGTGAGATCATCAAAACGAAAGGGGAACCGATGGACGTACCGGCGAACAGCTGGATCGATGTTCGCCTGGATATGCCCGCAAATTCACTGTTTAACCAGCGGATGAATCAGGATCCTCAGAAATAGCGGCACGCTGATTCCAGATGCTGTTCTGTGGCATCTCGACACGGACGGACAAAAACTGGTCATGGGGGATATCAACGGGATCGCCATCGTTGATACCCTGCAGCTCGTTCCTGGCGAACGCTGGCGCATCAGGATATGTGCGGTGATAAGTCTTCACCAGCACCGAGCCGTCAGCGTTTACCTCATAATCCAGCCAGATAAGCGACTGCTTGTTGCGGTCGGTGGGAATGTCAAAACCGCCATCGATGCCGCCCCAGGCAGCGTCCGAGTTTAGCCCCTCACACCCTTCAACCAGATATTCACCTATGGCCAGACGCGTTACTGTACAGCCCTCTGATTCGTTGTTGGTCTGGTATGTGCCATCCGAAAAAACTTTCACTACAGGCGATGCAGCTTTCAGGGTGCCATCGCTGGCCCGTGTCGTATTGGCTGTCCCGTACAGTGTGTTGAACGTCGAAGTGCTGCTTGTTCCGGAGGTATTTCTTGCTAACACGCCAACTACGCCTGAATCATAGGCAACACTAATAATCGCGTGAGTATCTTCAGAGGCAAAATATAGTGAAGCTGAATAAGCTCTTTGTGAGTTAACAGATTTGTTGTTGCGAAAGACTCGAGTACCTTTGTCCAAGAGGTTTGCCCATACATCAGCAACGGTATCTGCATTAAAGGATAGCCCTTTCCCCCCGAACCCAAACGCACCTACTTCCATGATGTTTCCGACTGATGTTCCGACGTCCTTTGTCGCGCTACTTCCTAAACCGA
>NZ_JBMKIF010000118.1:0-1598 GCF_049238025.1 Enterobacter cloacae complex sp. IR5458 | reverse complement strand
AGCAAGGCAGGTCATTCCTACCATCTCGTTAATCCGGGCCAGCTGGATAAAAAGACCCTCCGCCGGATGAATGAAGCGCTCGCACAGAATGCTGAACTGAAAACCGGTGAGTCTACAGGGAAGGTCGTACTCGATAAGGATAAAAAAACAGCCGTGTCATTATCGCTACGCATGCGGATCTTAAGAAAAATTGACCGTCTGGCTGCGCTGAGTGGCTCGACCCGAAGTGAAGCCGTAGAGAAGCTGGCTCTGCACTCCGTTGATGAACTGATAAAGGAATACAGCGCTAAAAAGTCCTGACGCTAAATCTCAGACCGGGGTGAAAACTCCGGTTTTGTCATATTTCACCTCTGTATTGGCGTGACGTAGTTTTGGTCTATTCTCCTCCCGCAATGTCAGCAGCGCCTTACTGCCTACAAAAGCTGGTGTCTTGACATCCTCTTGTGCTACACATCAATCTTTGGGCGATTTACACTCCATTCATGCAGATCTGTGATGTATGATGATTTTCATACATAAGACAGTTTATTTTTGCCGAAGTTTTTTTCAGTAACCTTATATTCCAGTCCAGTCTGAGCTATTTTCTGTTGATAAGGGGCCATTCACATGTCGGTAATTCAATGGTGGTTAACTTATTTCTATAATGCCGCTTCTGAATATTTAATCTCCACCCGACAGATGTCGTGCCGTTTTATCAAATCAACAAACCCTGGCCTCTTCCTGAAACTACTCTCCTCTTCCGATCTCTTAAGAAGGAATTACATTTGAGACGCTTACCCGTATATCTGCTACTCGACACGTCCGGCTCTATGCACGGAGAGCCTATCGAAGCGGTTAAAAATGGCGTTCAGACGCTGCTTACCACGCTGAAACAGGATCCGTATGCACTCGAAACGGCTCACGTGTCAGTGATCACCTTTGATTCTATAGCCCGACAGGCAGTCCCCCTGACAGACCTCCTGAGTTTCCAGATGCCAGCACTAACAGCCAGCGGCACCACGTCTCTTGGCGAAGCGCTTTCCCTCACGGCCAGCTCCATTGCCAAAGAAGTACAGAAAACGACGGCTGACACTAAAGGTGACTGGCGTCCCCTTGTATTCCTGATGACGGATGGAAGTCCGAATGATGACTGGCGCAAAGGCCTGAATGACTTTAAAGCGGCCAGAACCGGCGTTGTTGTGGCATGTGCAGCCGGGCATGATGCCGATACCAGCGTCCTCAAAGAAATCACTGAAATCGTGGTTCAGCTCGATACAGCTGACAGTTCGACGATCAAAGCCTTCTTTAAATGGGTCAGTGCGAGCATTTCGGTAGGCAGTCAGAAAGTGGAGTCCAGCAAAAAAGAAGTGATCGGTCTTGAAGACCTGCCACCGCCGCCGCCAGAAGTAAATGTGGTCTTATAATTTTATTGATTAAGGGGATGTCATGTCTGTCAGTCTGAGCAAAGGCCAGGGCGTAAGCCTGAAAAAAAATGAATACGATCTCTCGTCCGTTACTATCGGCCTCGGTTGGGATATTAATGAGGAAAAAAAAGGTTTCCTCGGCGGGATCTTTGGTAAAAAAGAAGAAGAATACGACCTTGATGTGATCGCTTTCCT
>NZ_JBMKIF010000117.1:0-1705 GCF_049238025.1 Enterobacter cloacae complex sp. IR5458 | reverse complement strand
TAGATCATGCCTAGCATTCACCTTCCGGCCGCCCGCTAGCGGACCCTGGTCAGGTTCCGCGAAGGTGGGCGCAGACATGCTGGGCTCGTCAGGATCAAACTGCACTATGAGGCGGCGGTTCATACCGCGCCAGGGGAGCGAATGGACAGCGAGGAGCCTCCGAACGTTCGGGTCGCCTGCTCGGGTGATATCGACGAGGTTGTGCGGCTGATGCACGACGCTGCGGCGTGGATGTCCGCCAAGGGAACGCCCGCCTGGGACGTCGCGCGGATCGACCGGACATTCGCGGAGACCTTCGTCCTGAGATCCGAGCTCCTAGTCGCGAGTTGCAGCGACGGCATCGTCGGCTGTTGCACCTTGTCGGCCGAGGATCCCGAGTTCTGGCCCGACGCCCTCAAGGGGGAGGCCGCATATCTGCACAAGCTCGCGGTGCGACGGACACATGCGGGCCGGGGTGTCAGCTCCGCGCTGATCGAGGCTTGCCGCCATGCCGCGCGAACGCAGGGGTGCGCCAAGCTGCGGCTCGACTGCCACCCGAACCTGCGTGGCCTATACGAGCGGCTCGGATTCACCCACGTCGACACTTTCAATCCCGGCTGGGATCCAACCTTCATCGCAGAACGCCTAGAACTCGAAATCTAACGTCCGTTCGGGCATCGAGGTCCATGTCGGGGTGGGACGGGCCCGTGGCTTCAAGATCACTTGCAGTCCGACCGCGATGTCTTGGTTGCGCGAGAGGTTGTCGATATCCTCCACTTCCATCATCAACCCTGGATAATGCCGCCGCCGTCATCGCCGCCGACGCCCGTGCCGGGCTTTTCGGGCCTGTCAGGCTTGCTCGGCCTTCAGCCTGCCTGGGCGAGATCTCCGGCGGACGGATTAACGGCGGAGCTTCGCCGCCTTTCGTGCGTGTGAAGGCCGAAGATAGTTCTCTCAAAAACATCCGTTTATGAGAGATACCAAATGTCATTTTCAGAAGACGACTGCACCAGTTGATTGGGCGTAATGGCTGTTGTGCAGCCAGCTCCTGACAGTTCAATATCAGAAGTGATCTGCACCAATCTCGACTATGCTCAATACTCGTGTGGGCTCTGTTGCAAAAATCGTGAAGCTTGAGCATGCTTGGCGGAGATTGGACGGACGGAACGATGACGGATTTCAAGTGGCGCCATTTCCAGGGTGATGTGATCCTGTGGGCGGTGCGCTGGTATTGTCGCTATCCGATCAGCTATCGCGACCTTGAGGAAATGCTGGCGGAACGCGGCATTTCGGTCGACCATACGACGATCTATCGCTGGGTCCAGTGCTACGCCCCGGAGATGGAGAAGCGGCTGCGCTGGTTCTGGCGGCGTGGCTTTGATCCGAGCTGGCGCCTGGATGAAACCTACGTCAAGGTGCGGGGCAAGTGGACCTACCTGTACCGGGCAGTCGACAAGCGGGGCGACACGATCGATTTCTACCTGTCGCCGACCCGCAGCGCCAAGGCAGCGAAGCGGTTCCTGGGCAAGGCCCTGCGAGGCCTGAAGCACTGGGAAAAGCCTGCCACGCTCAATACCGACAAAGCGCCGAGCTATGGTGCAGCGATCACCGAATTGAAGCGCGAAGGAAAGCTGGACCGGGAGACGGCCCACCGGCAGGTGAAGTATCTCAATAACGTGATCGAGGCCGATCACGGAAAGCTCAAGATACTGATCAAGCCGGTGCG
>NZ_JBMKIF010000116.1:0-1789 GCF_049238025.1 Enterobacter cloacae complex sp. IR5458 | reverse complement strand
TCTCATTAAATAAAGCACGCTAAGCCGGTTGCAGCGGCCGTAGCGGCCTGAACTTGCCCGCGCCGATCTTGGCGCTGCTGCGCCAGAGGTAATCGCCGGTCAGGTTGATGTGCTCCCAGCCGAGCGGCGACAGGTACTGCAACAGGCCGTCATCGACGGCTTGACCGTGGCCACGCAAGGCGTTCGCGGCCCGCTCCAGATAGACCGTGTTCCATAGCACGATGGCCGCCGTCACCAGGTTGAGGCCGCTGGCCCGGTAGCGCTGCTGCTCGAAGCTGCGGTCGCGGATTTCCCCCAGGCGGTTGAAGAACACGGCGCGGGCCAGCGCGTTGCGCGCCTCGCCTTTGTTCAGCCCGGCATGCACGCGGCGGCGCAGCTCGACGCTTTGCAGCCAGTCCAGGATGAACAGTGTGCGCTCGATGCGTCCCAGCTCACGCAGGGCGACGGCCAGGCCGTTCTGGCGCGGGTAGCTGCCAAGCTTCCTGAGCATCAGCGAGGCCGTCGCCGTGCCCTGCTTGATCGAGGTGGCCATCCGCAGGATTTCATCCCAATGGGCGCGGACGTGCTTGATGTTGAGCGTGCCGCCGATCATCGGTTTCAACGCCTCGTAGGTGGCATCGCCCTTCGGGATGTAGAGCTTGGTGTCGCCCAGGTCACGAATGCGCGGGGCGAAGCGGAAGCCCAGCAGGTGCATCAACGCGAAGACGTGGTCCGTGAACCCTGCCGTGTCGGTGTAGTGCTCCTCGATCCGCAGGTCGGATTCGTGATACAGCAGGCCGTCGAGCACGTAGGTCGAGTCGCGCACGCCGACGTTCACGACCTTGGTGTGGAACGGCGCGTACTGGTCGGAGATATGGGTGTAGAACGTCCGCCCTGGGCTGCTGCCGTATTTCGGATTGATGTGGCCGGTGCTCTCGGCCTTGCTGCCGGTGCGGAAGTTCTGGCCGTCCGACGATGACGTGGTGCCGTCGCCCCAATGCTCGGCGAAGGGATGTCGGAACTGCGCGTTGACCAGCTCGGCCAGTGCCGCCCCGTAGGTTTCGTCGCGGATGTGCCAGGCTTGCAGCCAGGCCAGCTTGGCGTAGGTCGTGCCGGGGCACGATTCCGCCATCTTGGTCAGGCCCAGGTTGATCGCGTCGGCGAGGATCGTGGTCAGCAACAGGTTTTTGTCCTTGGCCAGGTCGCCTGACTTCAGGTGGGCGAAGTGCCGGGTGAAGCCCGTCCATTCGTCTACCTCCAGCAGCAATTCGGTGATCTTGACGTGCGGTAGGATCATCGCCGTCTGGTCGATCAGGGCCTGTGCGGTATCGGGCACCGCCGCATCGAGCGGCGTGATCTTCAGGCCCGACTCCGTGATGATGGCGTCCGGCAGCTCGTTGGCCAGCGCCATGCGGTTGACGGTGGCGAGCTGCGTTTCCAGCAGCGTCAGCCGGTCATGCAGGTACTGGTCGCAATCGGTGGCCACGGCCAGCGGCAATTCGCTGGCCTGCTTGAGGCTGGCGAATTTCGCGGGCGGCACCAGGTAGTCCTCGAAGTCCTTGAACTGGCGCGAGCCTTGCACCCAGATGTCGCCGGAGCGCAGCGCGTTCTTCAGCTCCGACAGCGCGCACAGTTCGTAGTAGCGCCGGTCGATGCCGGTGTCGGTCATCACCAGCTTCTGCCAGGGGGAACCGCAGAATTCGGAAAAAATCGTACGCTAAGCTAACGGTGTTCTCGTGACAGCTCTTTGACTAAATAGCTGTTCCGAATAGTAGATCACCGGAGGAAGGGAACTCAGTCCAGTTTGTGC
>NZ_JBMKIF010000115.1:0-1803 GCF_049238025.1 Enterobacter cloacae complex sp. IR5458 | reverse complement strand
CCACTGGAGCACCTCAAAAACACCATCATACACTAAATCAGTAAGTTGGCAGCATCACCCTTCTGCCGGGCTAATAACCTGGTCCCGAGCATGAGCCGGCGTGGCAACTGCTGGGATAATGCGGTGGCCGAATCGTTCTTCAGTTCACTGAAAAAAGAGCGCATCAGGAAGAGAATATACAAAACCCGGGATCTAGCCCGGGCGGATATCTTCGATTACATTGAAGTGTTCTACAACCGGGCCCGGCGCCACAGTCACCTCGGCGGCGTCAGTCCGGAGGCCTTCGAACAGGCCTCGTCGTGAGGACAGAATTTGTCTACGGGCGTGGGGTCAGTCCAATCAACGGCTCGGAAGTGTCTAGATTATCCGTGGCGATTCAATTATTCTAAAGTTTTCGACCGCTATACACTCTTATCATTCTTTGTTAATCGTTTATTAAGATAATAAATATAAGGACGAAACCATGAACGATGTCATTCGTGACTTTTTCAAAATGGAATCAGCTGGTGGTATTCTTCTCGTGATTGCCGCGGCAATTGCGATGACCATTGCTAACTCACCGCTGGGCGAAACTTATCAATCTGTACTGCATACTTATGTATTTGGTATGTCAGTTTCTCACTGGATTAATGACGGCCTAATGGCTGTTTTCTTCTTACTCATTGGCCTTGAAGTTAAGCGAGAGCTGCTTGAAGGTGCGTTAAAATCAAAAGAAACCGCAATTTTCCCTGCGATTGCAGCGGTTGGCGGTATATTAACTCCTGCTCTTATTTACGTAGCCTTTAATGCCAACGATCCTGAGGCGATTTCTGGTTGGGCAATTCCAGCGGCGACAGATATCGCTTTTGCTTTAGGTATCATGGCGTTATTAGGTAAGCGTGTACCAGTAAGCCTAAAAGTGTTCTTGCTGGCGGTTGCTATCATCGATGATTTAGGTGTAGTTGTTATTATCGCGCTATTTTACACCGGTGACCTGTCGACCATGGCGTTGCTTGTTGGCTTCATCATGACTGGTGTCCTATTCATGTTGAATGCGAAGGAAGTAACAAAACTTACGCCATACATGATCGTCGGTGCGATCTTATGGTTCGCGGTGCTTAAATCTGGTGTTCACGCAACATTGGCAGGTGTAGTGATTGGTTTTGCTATCCCACTAAAGGGAAAGCAGGGCGAACATTCTCCACTTAAACATATGGAGCACGCGCTTCACCCATACGTGGCATTTGGTATTCTGCCTCTATTCGCATTTGCCAATGCGGGGATTTCGTTAGAAGGCGTATCGATGTCAGGTCTAACTTCAATGCTGCCACTCGGTATTGCTTTGGGTCTACTGGTTGGTAAGCCTCTAGGTATCTTTACCTTTAGCTGGGCAGCGGTAAAAATGGGCGTTGCTAAGTTACCTGAAGGCGTTAACTTCAAGCATATCTTTGCGGTATCTGTGTTGTGTGGTATTGGCTTTACAATGTCTATCTTCATTTCCTCTTTAGCGTTCGGAAATGTAAGTCCTGAATTTGATACCTATGCTCGACTCGGTATCTTAATGGGTTCTACGACAGCAGCATTACTTGGCTATGCCTTACTGCACTTTTCTTTGCCTAAGAAAGCGCAAGCGTAAGATAAAAATGAGCTATTTTGTAAAGCCTCCCAATCGGGATAACACCGATCAGTTAAGGCATTGATCAGTTGAACGATCCTACGGATGGTTAACAATACCCTCAGTACACTAATTGCTGAGGGTATTTTTGGCACTGTTGCAAATAGTCGGTGGTGATAAACTTATCATCCCCTTTTGCTGATGGAGCT
>NZ_JBMKIF010000114.1:0-1804 GCF_049238025.1 Enterobacter cloacae complex sp. IR5458 | reverse complement strand
TCCGCCGTTCTACCGACTGAACTACAGAGGAATCGTGTGAACGGGGCGCATATTATCGATGCTCCCCCGGGATGTCAAAGGCAGAATGCAGATTTCCGATCGTTTGCCGATTTATTCTCCATTTCGCGCATTTGTCAGGCATTTTGTCGCGGATATTTCCATAGCCAGCGCCCGCTGACCATACGCCAGTAGAACAGCGCCCCGCGCACGGCCCAGTCAAGGAACATTCCCAGCCAGACACCCACCACGCCCCAGCCAAGCACCACACCTAACGTATAACCCGCCACAACCCGACACCCCCACATGCCGAGCATCGACACCCACATCGCAAAACGAGCATCACGCGCCCCTTTCAGACCCGCGGGTAGCACCCATGAGGCCGCCCAGATGGGCATAAACGCGGCATTGAGCCAGATAAGGATCTTAACAACCTCTTTCACATCCTGTTCATGGGTATAAAACGCGGCCATCAGCCCGGCAAAGGGGGCGGTTCCCCAGGCGATCGCCGTCAGGCCAATCGTTGACAGCCAGAACACGTGGCGCAGCTGACGTTCCGCCTGGCCTATCTGCCCTTTCCCGAGCCGTTTGCCCGTGATGATGGTCGAGGCTGAACCCAGCGCGTTACCCGGCAGGTTAATCAGCGAGGCGATGGAGAAGGCGATAAAGTTACCGGCGATAACGTCGGTCCCCATACCGGCGACAAACATCTGCGTCAGCAGCTTACCGCCGTTAAACAGCACTGATTCAATACTGGCGGGAATACCAATCCCCATCACTTCCCAGATAATGGCGAAGTTAAAGGGTCGGAAGTAGCTTTTCAGCGTAAGGCGCAGCGAAGGCGTGATGCCCGTCATCAGCACCCCGATAATCGCCGCAGCACCAATGTAGCGAGAAATGGTTAGCCCCAGACCGGCACCGACGAACCCCAACCCATCCCATGAAAACACGCCGTAGATCAGCACGCTGCTGATGATGATATTCAGAATATTCATCCCGCCGTTGATCAGCAGCGGGATTTTGGTGTTACCTGCCCCGCGCAGCGCACCACTGCCAATCAGCGCGATAGCCGCGGCCGGATAGCTTATGACGGTCATTTCGAGGTAGGTTAGCGCCAGGTCCTTCACCTCGTTCGTGGCTTCCCCGGCGACAACGTCGATAATCTCTTTACCGAAATAGTGGATCACCGCCGCCAGAACGATCGAAAAAATGGTCATGATCATCAGCGACTGGCGAGCCGCCTCGCGGGCCCGTTTGGGGTCAAGCTTGCCGAGGCTGAAGGCCACCACGACGGTTGTCCCAAGGTCGATAGCCGCGAAGAAGGACATCACCACCATGTTGAAGCTGTCCGCCAGCCCAACCCCCGCCATCGCCTCTTTCCCCAGCCAGCTGACAAGGAAGGTGCTCAACACCCCCATCAGCAGTACGCAGGTATTCTCCAGAAAGATAGGCACCGCAAGGGGGGTGATTTCACGCCAGAAGAGGACACGATAGCTTTTACGTTTTGCGTACCAGGGCGTGCGCATGATCGCCTGGCGCAGAGGAGCAGTGACGTTCAAAATGGACCTTAGCGAGAAAAGTTGAAACTCCATTTCAAATGATGGGGGAGAAATGCTCATCCTGCAAAGTATTTTCCTGAAAAAGATGTGTGGATTTACAACAAACTGACGACAGATTCAGCAGTCAGTCGATTTTCTCTAAGATCAGGTTTGACAAAAGTTTTTTCGCCGCTAAGATAAGCCTCCACAACGATTCCTCTGTAGTTCAGTCGGTAGAACGGCGGACTGTTAATCCGTATGTCACTGGT
>NZ_JBMKIF010000113.1:0-1838 GCF_049238025.1 Enterobacter cloacae complex sp. IR5458 | reverse complement strand
GCGGCGACATGACCGCCGCACTGGCCGGAGCCGCCGCACCGTACGTGGCGGAGGTTATCGGGCACCGGATGGGGCTGGACGACGGGATGGAAAAAGCCGCCGCCCACGCGGTGGCGAATGCGGTGCTGGCCGCGATGCAGGGGAAAGACGCGCTTGCGGGTGCAGCGGGTGCCGCCGCCGGGGAGCTGGCAGGTGGTATTGCGCTGGAGATGTATGATAAAGACCTCAGCGACCTGAGTGAAACGGAGAGGCAGACCATCAGCGCACTGGCAACCCTTGCCGCAGGGATAGCGGGCGGTGTCGCGGGCGACGGCACGGCATCCGCCATCGCCGGGGCGCAGTCCGGGAAGACGGTGGTTGAGAATAACTATCTGAGCAGTAAGCATATAGATGCCTGGTCCGCCGAAATGAAGTCCTGTCAGGCCAGCGGTGGCGACTGCAGCGGCATTATCAAAAAGTACGAAGAGTTGAGTACGGCACAGCAGAAGCAACTGATAAGTGACTGTGCAGCCCACCCGTCGACCTGCCAGCAGAAATACGGTGATGTACTGACTGACAGTCTGGCGGTGAAACAGGCAATAGATCGTGCTCTGGGTGAAGATATCCCGATCAAGATGGTCTACGATCTGACGGCGACTTTTGCGCAGCAAATGCAGGCGGAAGGGGTTGTCGCGACCAACAAAGTCTCGGAAGCACTCCAGAAAGAATACGGTCTGGATGAAGTTCAGGCGGGAATAGTCGCGAGCGCTGCGGCATCAGCATTTGGTGGAATTAGTAAAGCAGGTAAAAGTAGCCCGCTACCAACGCCCTCGGCAACTTCAGCAAAAAATGGTTTGAGTTATCAGTCCAACCCTAAACATACTCCGGGGCAACAAGGCTATAGTTTCAATGCCGGGACTGAACCTAAAAATTCTATAGATCTATTTGGAGTATCTATAGTTGGTGGTAAAAAACGGTATGCAATGGATGCCGAAGGAAATGTTCATCAATTTACTAATACAAATGATGGGACATGGCATTGGTCTGGTAGTACAGGAGACAAAACCGTTCCAATGAAAAAAAGCGATGTACCGAACAGTGTAAAAAAAGAATTCGGCCTACCAGGAAAATGGAGATAAATATGATTTTTGGTAACCCATATCGATTTGCCATTTGGACGGACTATATCCCTCAGTGGGGAGAATCCTATAAGAATGGTTTGTTTCATCTAATAATTAATGGGAATTTATACCCACATAATATTAGAACATCAACGTTGTTTTCTGATCTCTTAGAGATTACAGATAATGACTGTGCTCTGATATCACATCCTCAAAACGAGGATATATTCTCCTTATCTACTGAACATGCTTTTAAGGAACTGCTAAATTTAGCCTATCCAGAACCATCTCAAGAGGACGAATACCCGGAGCAAACATTTGATTATATTATCACTTCATCAAACATCAGTGAATCAGGCGGACGTTTTTTTGCTATCGCAGATGGTAAATCATTGAGAATCATTGGGGGCGTAACAGAACGCCTAGTAGAAGATAGATCTGGCAATGGAAATAGATGGGAGTATATTAACAAACCATTTATAGAAGATATCACGCTATCTAAAAAAGAGGTTGATATTATTATGGCTGATGTTAAAAAATATGCCGAGGCTTTTTTAAATGAATAAGTATACATGTTGACGACCGGGATTTAAAATTTTAACTATCACCTACTGCGTATCAGCATTAGGAATATATACATTCTAGCAACCTGCTGGTCGGGGCGGACAGCAGCGGCAGCGCGGAGGGCACCACGCGTGCGGCCATTGAAAACGGCACGGTGGTGGTTCGCGATAAGGA
>NZ_JBMKIF010000112.1:0-1851 GCF_049238025.1 Enterobacter cloacae complex sp. IR5458 | reverse complement strand
TGTAAGGCCTTTGAATAAGACAAAAGGCTGCCTCATCGCTAACTTTGCAACAGTGCCATCCCTTGTGTTATGTTTATAGGTGTCACCATCATCTATGATTTACAGGCGACGATCAGAATCAGAGGTACTGCCGGGATAGCAACACAGGGAGATAGAGATGTTCATTTCTGATGAAGTATTGCGCATAGTTCATCTGGTTGCACACTATCAGAGCATTGCAACGGCCGCTGAACAGCTCAATAAAGTACCTTCGGCGTTAAGCTATACAATAAAAAAGCTGGAAGAAAGCCTCGGCGTGGAGTTATTCGAGCGTAAGGGACGAAACATCGGGCTAACTCCTTCAGGGGAGTACTTTATTCAACACAGTAAACCCATTCTCAACGATATTGATTCTTTATGTCGTAATACCACATTAATCCATACTGGGGTTGAACAAGAATTAACGGTAGCATTTAATAATATTGTGCCTAAAAATATTATTTCAGAATTTATTTCAGAATTTGAAAAAACATTCGACTTTACGCAGTTAACAGTAAACACTGAAGTTTATAACGGCTGCTGGGACGCCATTTATCACAATCGTGCGGATGTGGTTGTTGGCGCCCCTCACTCCGTGCCATCCAGTGATGGAATAATAAGCGAACATGTTGGCTATATGGATTGGGATTTTGTTGTTGGTCCGCAACATTCGCTAGCTACTCACATTCACCCATTAGAAAACAGAGAGTTACGCCAATATACTGCTGTTTGCATCCGGGATACGGCGACGAATTTTATCCCTCTTTATGCCTGGCATCTTGAGGGACAAAAAGCAGTATTTGTACCCGATCTTGAAATCGCTATTTCGCTGATAAAAAGAAATACTGCGATAGGATACCTTCCCCATCATTTAGCCAGGCCGCTACTGAACAATGGTAGATTAATAAAGAAATCTATGCTTGAGCATAAGCACGCGACGCAGTTATTTGTGGCCGCGAAAACGGATGGTTTGGGAGAGGCAGGCCGCTGGTGCCTTGAATACTGGCTGCGTCCGGATATTAAATTCAGGCTGAATGGTTAGGTTCGAATAAAAAGTCTTCCTCATTTTTACCCAGTAAATCTGTTGAACAAGGTATGTTATGATCTTGCTCTGTATCTGTGAACGAAATCTATTTTTACTCCCTGATAAAATTAATTGATAATATTATTAGAGTGCAAATATTTTCTATGCAATTCTTGTGGTTTCTAAGGTATTAGACTGTTATCACGCAAAAATTGCTACAGTTGTATATATGCATTTGTTTGGGTTGTTCAGGGCCAACATAAGAAGCTAGCGATAAAATCATAAAAATTTAGCATATTACTAATATCAAATCATGAGGAGCCGAGCTCATTATGGTTTCATTCTCATTGTATTTTTGATTGTAGTTAATGCCTATTAACGAAGGTGGCGAAAATATTTGCAATATTTAAAGATTCATAGGGATTTTTAGTTTGGTAATTTTTAATTGAAATATCTTATTTATATTATCCTGTAGCTGATGCGCTAGGACGATATAAAGTAATGGTGTTCACCAGAGAACACCATTTGACAAGTAGAGCAATCTATCATTTATACTGGTTAGTTTTTTTTTGCTTATCAGTATTTCTTGTGCTTTTGCTATTTCCCTTATTAGTTCGCTGGTTCCTTTGTTCCTGTTAAGCTGATTTGCATGATGATCGGCGTTAGCTTTATCATATTGATATTTATTTGTGTTTGACATGTTAAATTTCATTTATATTCAATACGGATTTTTATTGTACACTTGAATCAGGCACTGTTGCAAAGTTAGCGATGAGGCAGCCTTTTGTCTTATTCAAAGGCCTTACATT
>NZ_JBMKIF010000111.1:0-1874 GCF_049238025.1 Enterobacter cloacae complex sp. IR5458 | reverse complement strand
TAACCCACCATTATATTCGTGCGGTCTTAGTGCGCTGTAATATCCAACGATATAGTCCGTTATTGCGTGAGCTGCATCGCTGAAGCTTACATAGCCCGTCGCCGGCACCCATTCGTTCTTCAGACTCCTGAAGAAGCGCTCCATTGGGCTGTTATCCCAGCAGTTTCCACGCCGACTCATACTCTGCCTGATCCGGTATCGCCACAGTAACTGCCGGAACTGCCTGCTCGTATAATGGCTGCCTTGATCGCTGTGGAACATCACCCCGACGGGCTTACCACGGGTTTCCCATGCCATTTCCAGTGCTTTCATGGTGAGCCTGCTGTCCGGCGAGAACGACATGGCCCAGCCCACTGGCTTTCTTGCGAACAGGTCGAGAACAACGGCGAGGTACGCCCAGCGCTTACCCGTCCAGAGTAGAGTAAGAGGCAGGGCGTAGTCGGACTATTTCCCTGCCTCTCCTCCCCGAACCGGACGTGCACCTTTCAGCGCATCCGGCTCTCCATTTAAATGCTGGCGAACGCCATTGCCACTTCTGTAAAGCGCGATGTATACGTGTTTCTGGTCTCCGTCCTCAGATAGGGATTACCTTCGGGTAGCCGCCAGCGGAACAGCTTCTTGCCTTGCCCCACCAACCGGTACAGTATTTCGCCGCTGAGCTTGCCGTGATTGGTTTTACCAAATAAAACCCACGTTTTGCTCTGACCCGGTTTCGGTGATTTACACCACCACCTCATCAGGGAAGCGATACCTGTACGGTATTTGCGGGCCAGCCAGTGAGCCAGCTTCCAGAACACGACACGGTCGATATAACTGAAGACTTTGGCCTTAAAATCAACGAACTTATAGAACATGGCCCAGCCTTTCAGTTTTCGGTTGAGTTGTTCAGCCATATCGACTTTGCTTTCACTGTAGTTGCCTGATAACAGTGCTGTCAGCGATGCGGCGAAGTTTCTGGCTTTCTCCTGCGGGATCGTTGAGACCACTCGCATCTCGCCATAACGACTGCGTTTGCGAATGATCCTGTGCCCCAGAAAGATAAAGCCGTCATTAACATGGGTGATTTTAGTCTTATCCATGTTCAGCCTGAGTTTCAGACTGCCTTCGAGCACACCCCGACACTCCTCCCTGATGGCTTCCGCCTGTGCTTTGGTGCCTTTGACGATGAGGACAAAATCATCGGCATAGCGGCAGTACGCCACCGCGGGTTTCCACTGCCAGTTTTCTCTGACCGCCGTACTTCGGCCCCGTTGGATACTGTTATTCCAGTACCACCGATCTTTTCTGGCTTTACCGCTCAGGTAGCGCTCATGCAGGTATTGATCGAACTCATTCAGCATGATGTTCGATAATAGCGGCGATATAACACCGCCCTGTGGTACACCTTCACTGGCCGCCCGAAAGAGACCGACATCGATATGTCCCGCCTTGATGGTTTTCCACAGCAGAGTCATGAAACGTGCGTCACTGATCCTGCGGCGTACAGCCTTCATCAGCAGTCGATGATGTACGGTGTCGAAGTAACTGGACAGGTCGCCTTCAATCACCCAGCGTCCCCGGGTTTCACCGCAGTCTGTGAGCTGTAATTTCACCGTGCGGATCGCGTGGTGGACACTGCGCTCAGGCCGGAAGCCATATGAGAGCGTATGAAAATCACTCTCCCATATCGGCTCCATCGCCATCAGCATGGCCCGCTGAACAATACGATCCCGCAACGCGGGGATACCCAGTGGTCGCAGTTTGCCGTTGCTTTTAGGGATGTAAACCCGTCTGGCGGGCAAGGGCTGGTAGTGGCCTGAGAGTAATTCATCCCTGAGGATTTGCAGCTCAACAGCCAGTCTGGCCTGTAGCATTGTTTTGTTCACGCCATCAAC
>NZ_JBMKIF010000110.1:0-1900 GCF_049238025.1 Enterobacter cloacae complex sp. IR5458 | reverse complement strand
TCAAAATCGGTGTTGCAAAAACGGGAGTGACCATAGATTCCGTTTTCCAAGCGGACCCCTTAAGTTACGGGCGGCACCAGCCGCCAAGGGCGTACTCGATGCCATCGAGGTGCTTCGCGGCATGAACAGCGACAACGCCCGCAAGGTGCCCGCCGACGCGCCGACCGCATTCATCAAGCCACGCTGGGCGAAACTGGTGCTCACGGACGATGGCATTGACCGGCGCTACTACGAGCTGTGCGCCCTGTCAGAGCTAAAGAACGCGCTGCGATCAGGCGATGTCTGGGTGCAGGGTTCGCGCCAGTTCAAGGACTTTGATGAGTACCTGGTGCCGGCCGAGAAGTTCGCTACTCTGAAGCTGGCCAACGAATTGTCGCTGGCAGTGGCCACCGATTGCGATCAGTATTTGCACGACCGACTGGCATTGCTGGAACAGCAGCTTGCCACCGTCAACCGCATGGCGGCGGCCAATGATCTGCCGGATGCCATCATTACCGAGTCCGGCCTGAAGATCACGCCGCTGGACGCGGCGGTGCCGGAGACCGCACAAGCCCTAATCGACCAGTCGGCGATGCTGCTGCCACACGTCAAGATTACCGAACTGCTGATGGAAGTTGATGAGTGGACAGGCTTCACCCGGCATTTCACGCATCTGAAGACCGGCGACACGGCCAAGGACAAAACCTTGCTGCTGACGACGATCCTGGCTGATGGCATCAATCTCGGGCTAACCAAGATGGCCGAATCCTGCCCAGGCACGACTTACGCCAAGCTGTCGTGGCTGCAAGCCTGGCACATCCGGGATGAAACGTACTCAACGGCGCTGGCCGAACTGGTCAACGCGCAGTTCCGGCAATCCTTTGCCGGAAACTGGGGCGATGGCACCACGTCATCGTCGGATGGCCAAAATTTCAGAACCGGCAGCAAAGCGGAGAGCACCGGGCATATCAACCCGAAGTATGGAAGCAGTCCAGGCCGGACGTTTTATACCCATATCTCCGACCAGTACGCGCCCTTCAGCACCAAGGTAGTCAACGTCGGCGTGCGTGATTCAACCTATGTGCTCGATGGCCTGCTGTACCACGAGTCGGACTTGCGGATCGAGGAGCACTACACCGACACAGCGGGCTTTACTGATCATGTCTTCGGCCTGATGCACCTACTGGGCTTCCGATTCGCGCCACGTATCCGAGACCTGGGCGACACCAAGCTATTCATCCCAAAGGGCGATGCCGCCTATGACGCGCTCAAGCCGATGATTAGCAGCGACCGGCTGAACATCAAGCAGATACGCGCCCATTGGGATGAAATCTTGCGGTTCGCCACTTCGATCAAACAGGGTACGGTGACGGCCTCGCTGATGTTGCGCAAGCTCGGCAGCTATCCGCGTCAGAACGGACTGGCCGTTGCACTGCGCGAGCTGGGGCGCATTGAGCGCACGCTGTTCATACTGGATTGGCTGCAAAGCGTGGAGCTGCGCCGCCGCGTGCAGGCCGGACTCAACAAAGGCGAGGCGCGCAACGCGCTGGCCAGGGCGGTGTTCTTCAACCGACTGGGCGAAATCCGCGACCGCAGTTTTGAGCAACAACGCTACCGGGCCAGCGGCCTCAATCTGGTAACGGCGGCCATCGTGCTTTGGAACACGGCCTATCTGGAACGGGCAACCAATGCTTTGAACGGGCACGGCAAACCGGTAGACGAGACGCTGTTTCAATACCTGTCACCGCTGGGGTGGGAACACATCAATCTGACCGGCGATTACCTCTGGCGCAGCAGCACCAAGGTCGGCGCAGGCAAGTTCAGACCGTTGCGACCACTGCCACCGGCTTAACGTGCTTTATTTAATGAGATGGTCACTCCCTCCTTCCCAGTACTATGCTGAGGACAGGCTTTCATTCGG
>NZ_JBMKIF010000109.1:0-2055 GCF_049238025.1 Enterobacter cloacae complex sp. IR5458 | reverse complement strand
GTTTGATGTTATGGAGCAGCAACGATGTTACGCAGCAGGGCAGTCGCCCTAAAACAAAGTTAGAAAAGGGAAAGTATGAGCAAGTTATCTGTATTCTTTATATTTTTGTTTTGTAGCATTGCTACCGCAGCAGAGCCTTTGCCAGATTTAAAAATTGAAAAACTTGATGAAGGCGTTTATGTTCATACTTCGTTTGAAGAAGTTAACGGGTGGGGCGTTGTTCCTAAACATGGTTTGGTTGTTCTTGTAGATGCTGAAGCTTATCTAATTGACACTCCATTTACGGCTAAAGATACTGAAAAGTTAGTCACTTGGTTTGTGGAACGTGGCTATAAAATAAAAGGCAGTATTTCCTCTCATTTTCATAGTGACAGCACGGGCGGAATAGAGTGGCTTAATTCTCAATCCATCCCCACGTATGCGTCTGAATTAACTAATGAGCTGCTTAAAAAAGACGGTAAGGTTCAAGCTAAAAATTCATTTGGCGGGGTTAACTATTGGCTAGTTAAAAATAAAATTGAAGTTTTTTATCCAGGCCCAGGACACACTCCAGATAACCTAGTAGTTTGGCTGCCTGAAAGGAAAATATTATTCGGTGGTTGTTTTATTAAACCGTACGGTCTAGGTAATTTGGGTGACGCAAATTTAGAAGCTTGGCCAAAGTCCGCTAAATTATTAATATCCAAATATGGTAAGGCAAAACTGGTTGTTCCAAGTCACAGTGAAGCTGGAGACGCATCACTCTTGAAACTTACATTAGAGCAGGCGGTTAAAGGGTTAAACGAAAGTAAAAAACCATCAAAACTAAGCAACTAAATTTCTAACAAGTCGTTGCAGCATCGTGCGCTGCGCGCACTGGACAGTTTTTAAGTCGCGGTTTTATGGTTTTGCTTCGCAAAAATATTCCATAAAACCACAACTTAAAAACTGCCGCTGAACTCGGCGTTAGATGCTTTGCTGTGCGCACAAATTTCGGCCAGCAACAAGACTGTTTTTTTTCTTAAATCGAACCTAAAATTTATTCGCGGAACTCCATGGATAAATATTTTGAAAAATTGGTTATTTCTGGCTACGTCCATTATTTTTGAGGTCATTGCAACCTCTGCGCTCAAGTCTAGTGAGGGCTTTACTAGGTTAGTACCGTCTTTTATCGTCGTAGCGGGATACGCTGCTGCTTTTTATTTCCTGTCGCTGACACTCAAATCGATTCCTGTTGGAATCGCCTACGCAGTTTGGTCGGGCCTCGGGATCGTCTTGGTCACTGCGATTGCATGGGTTTTGCATGGTCAAAAACTAGATATGTGGGGATTTGTTGGTGTCGGCTTCATTATCAGCGGCGTTGCTGTGCTCAACTTGCTATCTAAGGCAAGTGTTCACTAAAACGGTCGCATCTAACCATTCCGTCGAGAGGGACCGCCCACAAGCTGCGCTTGCGGGTTCCCTTCGCGGCTTCGCCGCTACGGCGGCCC
This sequence comes from Enterobacter cloacae complex sp. IR5458, assembly GCF_049238025.1. NCBI lineage: Bacteria > Pseudomonadati > Pseudomonadota > Gammaproteobacteria > Enterobacterales > Enterobacteriaceae > Enterobacter > Enterobacter cloacae complex sp. IR5458. The sequence continues at coordinate 586 of NZ_JBMKIF010000109.1, read as the reverse complement.
CTCACGTCAAACGTTAGGCATCACAAAGTACAGCATCGTGACCAACAGCAACGATTCCGTCACACTGCGCCTCATGACTGAGCATGACCTTGCGATGCTCTATGAGTGGCTAAATCGATCTCATATCGTCGAGTGGTGGGGCGGAGAAGAAGCACGCCCGACACTTGCTGACGTACAGGAACAGTACTTGCCAAGCGTTTTAGCGCAAGAGTCCGTCACTCCATACATTGCAATGCTGAATGGAGAGCCGATTGGGTATGCCCAGTCGTACGTTGCTCTTGGAAGCGGGGACGGATGGTGGGAAGAAGAAACCGATCCAGGAGTACGCGGAATAGACCAGTCACTGGCGAATGCATCACAACTGGGCAAAGGCTTGGGAACCAAGCTGGTTCGAGCTCTGGTTGAGTTGCTGTTCAATGATCCCGAGGTCACCAAGATCCAAACGGACCCGTCGCCGAGCAACTTGCGAGCGATCCGATGCTACGAGAAAGCGGGGTTTGAGAGGCAAGGTACCGTAACCACCCCAGATGGTCCAGCCGTGTACATGGTTCAAACACGCCAGGCATTCGAGCGAACACGCAGTGAT
>NZ_JBMKIF010000108.1:0-2076 GCF_049238025.1 Enterobacter cloacae complex sp. IR5458 | reverse complement strand
AACGCTTCAACCGGATCAATGTGTTCTATGCCTGCAAAATTTACTGACGACATCTGGCTGCGAGTGCATTTGCAGGACAGGATATACTCATCCTCCAGATAGCCGGTCCGCTTACTGACCCGTTGCGTAAAGCCTGACACAATCACGTTGTCGAAAGGTAGCGTATGTAAAACGATACCGACCAGGCGGAACAAGCAGCCATGGACGTGGCGGGCATAGTTTTCGCGTACGGCTTTTTGCGTCATGGCTTTTTCCGTCAGCTCCGTGCCCCGGGCATTAACGCCGTAAATCTTATCAGGGAAATCTTCAATCTCAGCTAAATCAACGTCCAGCAGGACTGCTGATAGCTCCGGCTTTACTTCAAATGCAACAATCGTTTCACGCGGCCATTCAGTTTCTGCCAGCACACCCGCCAGGTATGATTCGAAAAACGCGGCGTCTGTCCGGAACTGCTGCCGGGCATCTGCCTGAGCCGTGGCGAGCCGTTTTTCATGTTCTTCTGCTTCAAACTTCCAGTTTGCATACTGTTCGGCCCAGGCCGTCCGTTGTTGCTGGTACCGGTGCTGTCGAAGGGTATTCTCACGCTCCACATCAATCAGCTCCTGCTGCCACCGGCGAAGATTTTCGGCGTGGCGCTCAGCTTTAGCTGATTCCGATTCAAACCATTTACCCAGAAAACTAATGCCTTCGCTCTCGGCAGGCTTTTCCGGCAATGCAAGGTAGTCTGGCTTTTCTGGACGCACCGGTGCCGGAACCTGAAAAGGCGACGTTCTGTTATGCAGGTATACTGCTTCCAGCTCTGCCCAGCTGATGCCTGTTTTTGGATCCGGCGTCAGCTCGTGAATATTACGGATTGCGGTTACCGCTGACATGAGTTCAGCGGCTTCCTGCTCAAGCGCCTGTCTGAGCCCCGGGTCGGTTGCCGTCCGGTTTCCACCTCCGGAACGCGCGGCCCGGTCAAGCCGGGTACGGTAACTCAGCCCGGTACCGGGCAAGCCCAGATTGGCATAGGTCCCCCGGCTACCAAAAGAAACGGAAGCACCTCTCGGCCCGACACTCAGGCTCGGTGCACCGTTACTCAGGTTGAGGCGAACGCCAGGAATAATGTTGATCGACTTTCTGAACCTGAACCCCATTATGATTTCCTTAATGATGCTGGGTCACGGTAAGTAATCTGATTCCATCAGCGCTTTGCTCGTTCTGTAACCCATAAAAACGAGCTCTGTCCAGAATGCCAGCCGCCCAGCGGCGATGTGTGGCGGGTTCACACATTGCTCCCTGCGACTTAAACACGGCCTGGGTAGAGTTCAGGATCCGCAGAGCGTCAGAATACTCACCCTGAGTGACCATCAGCGCGTTTTGAATGACCTCTATCTGACCCGGGTGAATGGCCGTTTTCCCAACAAGCCCATGTGCCATATCAAGAGCCAGCTCTCTGGCCATAACGGCATGATCGTCAATATGCTCACATACGGGCGCGGTCAGGGCAAAATCACGCGGGCCGAAGACTGAAACGAGCATTTTGATGACGTAGCCCATCGGGCTGTCATACAGCGTCAGGTCCCGGGGGCGGCGAAGCGACACAACGTTCATAAGATCGTTGCCGCCGATTCGAAGCGCAATAATGCGGTCGTGGCAGGGATGTTCCACCAGGCGAGTGGCCAGCTCGCGCATCTGAACCACGTCAAAGACGTCTTCTGTTTCCAGCGTTGGCATCATGCACAGGTGAGTCCCGCCCATGATATCCCACCATTCAGCTAACGAACTGAGGGTAAATTTCGGCAACACAAACCCATCGACAGCGGAAAGATCATAATGCGCTTTTAACCATCTGCCCATTTCGGCATGCCGAGGGCGAATGAACACCAGAGGCCAGTCATTTTTACCCAGGCTACGCATGCTGTTACTGAGCTCGTGCAGCAGGTGCTCCAGATTTTTGAGGGCGATGGGGATGTCTGCTTCACTGACAGCATCCTCCAGGCAAATCACCAGAGAGCGCAAACCCGGGATTTTCCCGTGCAGGACGGCATCAGCAATATCTTCCCGTGTTGCAGGCATGTATAGCGTGGCTCCCAG
>NZ_JBMKIF010000107.1:0-2076 GCF_049238025.1 Enterobacter cloacae complex sp. IR5458 | reverse complement strand
CTGGGAGCCACGCTATACATGCCTGCAACACGGGAAGATATTGCTGATGCCGTCCTGCATGGGAAAATCCCGGGTTTGCGCTCTCTGGTAATTTGCCTGGAGGATGCTGTCAGTGAAGCAGACATCCCCGTCGCCCTCAAAAATCTGGAGCACCTGCTGCACGAGCTCAGTAACAGCATGCGTAGCCTGGGTAAAAATGACTGGCCTCTGGTGTTCATTCGCCCCCGGCATGCCGAAATGGGCAGATGGTTAAAAGCGCATTATGATCTTTCCGCTGTCGACGGGTTTGTGTTGCCGAAATTTACCCTCAGTTCGTTAGCTGAATGGTGGGATATCATGGGCGGGACTCACCTGTGCATGATGCCAACGCTGGAAACAGAAGACGTCTTTGACGTGGTTCAGATGCGCGAGCTGGCCACCCATCTGGTGGAACATCCCTGCCACGACCGCATTATTGCGCTTCGAATCGGCGGCAACGATCTTATGAACGTTGTGTCGCTTCGCCGTCCCCGGGACCTGACGCTGTATGACAGCCCGATGGGCTACGTCATCAAAATGCTCGTTTCGGTCTTCGGCCCGCGTGATTTTGCCCTGACCGCGCCCGTATGTGAGCATATTGACGATCATGCCGTTATGGCCAGAGAGCTGGCTCTTGATATGGCACATGGGCTTGTTGGGAAAACGGCCATTCACCCGGGTCAGATAGAGGTCATTCAAAACGCGCTGATGGTCACTCAGGGTGAGCATTCTGACGCTCTGCGGATCCTGAACTCTACCCAGGCCGTGTTTAAGTCGCAGGGAGCAATGTGTGAACCCGCCACACATCGCCGCTGGGCGGCTGGCATTCTGGACAGAGCTCGTTTTTATGGGTTACAGAACGAGCAAAGCGCTGATGGAATCAGATTACTTACCGTGACCCAGCATCATTAAGGAAATCATAATGGGGTTCAGGTTCAGAAAGTCGATCAACATTATTCCTGGTGTTCGCCTCAACCTGAGTAACGGTGCACCGAGCCTGAGTGTCGGGACGAGAGGTGCTTCCGTTTCTTTTGGAAGCCGGGGGACCTATGCCAATCTGGGCTTGCCCGGTACCGGGCTGAGTTACCGTACCCGGCTTGACCGGGCCGCGCGTTCCGGAGGTGGGAACCGGACGGCTACCGACCCGGGGCTCAGACAGGCGCTTGAGCAGGCAGCCGCTGATCTCATGTCAGCGGTGACCGCAATCCGTAATATTCACGAGCTGACGCCGGATCCCAAAACAGGCATCAGCTGGGCAGAGCTGGAAGCAGTATACCTGCATAACAGAACGTCGCCTTTTCAGCTTCCGGCACCGGTGCGTCCAGAAAAGCCAGACTACCTTGCATTGCCGGAAAAGCCTGCCGAGAGCGAAGGCATTAGTTTTCTGGGTAAATGGTTTGAATCGGAATCAGCTAAAGCTGAGCGCCACGCCGAAAACCTTCGCAGGTGGCAGCAGGAGCTGATTGATGTGGAGCGTGAGAATACCCTTCGACAGCACCGGTACCAGCAACAACGGACGGCCTGGGCCGAACAGTATGCAAACTGGAAGTTTGAGGCTGAAGAACATGAAAAACGGCTCGCCACGGCTCAGGCAGATGCCCGGCAGCAGTTCCGCACAGACGCCGCGTTTTTCGAATCATACCTGGCGGGTGTGCTGGCAGAAACTGAATGGCCGCGTGAAACGCTTGTTGCATTTGAAGTAAAGCCGGAGCTATCAGCAGTCCTGCTGGACGTTGATTTAGCTGAGATTGAAGATTTCCCTGATAAGATTTACGGCGTTAATGCCCGGGGCACGGAGCTGACGGAAAAAGCCATGACGCAAAAAGCCGTACGCGAAAACTATGCCCGCCACGTCCATGGCTGCTTGTTCCGCCTGGTCGGTATCGTTTTACATACGCTACCGTTCGACAACGTGATTGTGTCAGGCTTTACGCAACGGGTCAGTAAACGGACCGGCTATCTGGAGGATGAGTATATCCTGTCCTGCAAATGCACTCGTAGCCAGATGTCGTCAGTAAATTTTGCAGGCATAGAACACATTGATCCGGTTGAAGCGTT
>NZ_JBMKIF010000106.1:0-2251 GCF_049238025.1 Enterobacter cloacae complex sp. IR5458 | reverse complement strand
GTGGCTTATGAAGACATTACTAACATCGGGGTGTACTAATCAACGGGGAGCAGGTCAAGCTGGGAGTGATGTTCCACTATGGGAAGCTGAATATGGCGTTCTGAGCCTTCCCACCATGATCGGGGAAGACCCATACATATACAGTTTTTTTTAGTCGGAAGGTAATATGAAGCTGCAGCTTTTTAGCCCCGGGACAGATACCCCGCCACAGACCCATCCGTTTTTCGCCGATCTGGCCAGCTGCGGGTTCCCGAGCCCTGCCGGCGATTACATTCAGTCAGATCTGGATCTGCATGAGTACTGTATACGCCATCCGAGCGCGACTTATTACCTCAGAGCCAGCGGAGACAGCATGGCTGACGGCAGCCTTTACAACGGCGATCTGCTGGTTGTGGACAGTGCGGAGAAACCCCGGCACGGCGATATCGTTGTGGCCAGCGTGCAGGGGGAATTTACGGTCAAACGGCTCCTGCTGACGCCACGACTGACACTGCAGCCCATGAACGCCACCTGGTCCCCCATCTATCCTGACACGGACGAACTGGACATCTTTGGCGTCGTCACGCACATCATCCACCGTCCCAGGGAGATGTACTGATGTTTGCCCTGGCCGATGTGAACAGCTTCTATGCCAGCTGTGAACGTGTTTTCCGCCCGGATTTAAAAGGGAAACCCATTGTCTGCCTTAGCAACAATGACGGCTGCGTGATCGCGAGAAGTGCCGAAGCGAAGCCCTGGATTAAAATGGGGACCCCGTGGTTCCAGATAAAGAACGAGATTTACCCGGAAAAAATATACGCATTTTCAAGTAATTATGAGCTTTACGCCTCAATGTCAGCGCGCGTGATGAGCTGCCTCGAGGAGCTGGCGCCGAGGGTGGAACAATATTCGATTGACGAGATGTTCCTCGATCTGAGCGGTGTGTCGCATTGCATGGACCTGGAAGACTTTGGCCGGCAGCTGCGCCAGCACGTGTATGACTGTACCCGCCTGACCATCGGCGTGGGGGCTGGACCTACGAAAACGTTGGCAAAATCAGCTCAGTGGGCCTCCAAAGAGTGGAAACAGTTCCGGGGCGTGCTGGCCCTGACGCGGGATAATCCTCAGCGAACCCGTAAACTGCTGTCACTTCAGCCGGTCGAAGAGATCCGGGGCGTGGGAAATCGCATTGCACGCAAGCTTAATGTACTGGGTATCAGGACCGCACTTGATCTGGCCCTGACGAACCCGGCCTTCATCCGGAAAAATTTCTCCGTGGTTCTCGAGCGAACGGTGCGCGAACTGAACGGGGAAAGCTGCATGTCGCTTGAGGAATCACCACCAACGAAACAACAGATTGTCTGTAGTCGCAGCTTTGGCGAGAAGATCACGGAGTACGATTCGCTCCGCCAGGCTGTCTGTCAGTACGCAGAACGGGCCGCTGAAAAACTGCGTCAGGAGCACCAGTATTGCCGGCACATTTCCGTTTTCGTCAAAACGTCTCCGTTCGCCGTTAAAGAGCCTTATTACGGCAATGTGGCCACGGAGAAACTGCTTACCCCCACTCAGGACACCCGGGACATTATTGCGGCCGCCACAACGGCTTTGGAGCGCATCTGGAAGGATGGCCACCGGTATGCCAAAGCCGGAGTGATGCTGAATGACTTTACAGGCTCAGGTGTTTCGCAGTTGCAGCTGTTCGACGAACGGCCACCACGTCCTCACAGCGCTGAGCTGATGAAGGTTCTTGATGGTATTAACCATTCCGGCCTGGGACATGTCTGGTTTGCCGGACGAGGAATTGCACCTTCCTGGCAAATGAAACGCAATATGCTGTCCCCTGCGTACACCACCTGCTGGAAAGATATCCCCATCGCGAGGATCAGTTAAATTTCGCCTTTCAGAGAGAGCCAGTAGTGCTCGCCGCAGCTGAACGACAGGGCGAAGCCCGCGAGTGAGCGAGGAAGCACCAGGGAGCAGAACGAACATAATCTACTGACGCGCCGTATGCAGGACCAAGACAAAACGCCCTCAATATGGATGATGATAACCGATTACTGAATAGAATGGGGCCATGGTCCCGGTTCCTTCCGGAGCGTGCAGCGAGTAATCCGGCCGGGCAACCGGGTGGCTCATGACACTGTGGTGCATAGTGGGACCGTGGTCCCAGTTCCTTTTGGAGTGTGACGTCAGCATTCCAGCCGGACAGCCGGGTGGCTCATGGCACTGTGGTGCATGGTGAGACCGTGGTCACAGTTCCTTTTGGAGTGTG
>NZ_JBMKIF010000105.1:0-2278 GCF_049238025.1 Enterobacter cloacae complex sp. IR5458 | reverse complement strand
TGTCAAGGCTCAATTGAAATGTCCGTTATCCAGCTCAATTAAAATGACCACTTTGATCTCTCATTCTCTTTACTGATAGACTTTCCTCCGACTGAAACAACAGGATGATTGAGCCCATGCTTCGATACGAGTTAACGCCGAACAATGCAGGTTTTATACTGTGGGGAGATTCAGAAGCCCTGAATGAATTACATGAACTCATTCATTACATCGTGGATGAAAGCCCACTGATTAAAGTTAAAGACGGATTTATGTTATCCCTTGCCTATGATATTCGTAAAGCACGGGAAGGTAATCGTCGTGTTGAGCAACATCAGTATGATCAACATGATACATATAAGCTTTATGGTGTTGAGCTTTTATGGCCTCTGGTCCTGGTACAGTCCTCAATACTCAGAAACTCAATGGGTTATATTCAGACAGACAAAAACCAGCTGTCTGTCATGTATGCCTTTGAATACCTGATAGAATCAGCATTAACAGAGTCTGAGAGAACAACGTCGAATGATATTATGCTAACAGTAAAATATGCATCAGACTCTGATTTTAATTTCATTGAGGATAATATTGACAGCAGGTGCTGCTATTTTATCAGCCTATCTCCGGAGCAAAGAAAAAAGCAGTTAATCAGTATTGTTCGTTCTTTTCATTCATTATGGGGTAAGTATGCCCGTGAAAAGCAGGACATAAAGATGCTGAACGAAATGAATAATACATCATGGGTCTGGCCGGACAATATCAACTGGTGAGCAACCACTGTCCGGCCAGTGAGTACCATCAGCGGGCTCTTTTACCAAAAATGTCCTCTGAACGTGACTGAAGCTGTTTGAGTGCTTCGAGCATGTCATCATTATCCAGTGAGCGCTGGGATTTCTTCCCTTCCTGCTTTGGCCGTCGTCGGGAAGGGCCATCTCCAGCGGGAATTGACTGAGAGCGCGTGTTATCCCGCTTGCTCTGCACCAGACTGATAAACTCCAGGGTTCGGCCAAGACGCTTGTTATCGACAATCGCGCCCTGGTCGATTTCTGACAGTCGGTCGTAGGTAGAGTAGGGAAGTAGCGTACCGTTCAGGCGCAGCTCTTTTCTGCCATCAGGATAGTGATACACATCGATATATTTACCTATTGCACGGCGACTCAGTTCGCTGTCTTCAATCAGGTACAACATTTTATCATATTGTATCGTCAACGATTTTGAGACTTTACGTTTTTCACGAACAGTGAAAATAAGCCCCAGGTCCTCATCATGTTCTACAGCACGGTGTACGTCAAAATCATGTCGCGGTACTTTGCCAAAACGGCGGTTATAGTCAGCCATATAGGCCTCAGCGAAGTCATTTGCAGCCTCCATTGAACAAATGCCCTGTAACCGCAGCTCTTTGACCAGACGATCCTGTAAAGTGAGGTGAGCTCGTTCTACACGCCCTTTGGCGGAACTGGTTTCTGCACAGATAGTCTGGATGTTCAGTTCATGCATGGCTCGCCCAAACTGAGTATGCCCGTCTCCGCCTGTGGCGTGTTTATTGTTAACACGAAAAACACCGGCTTTATCGCTGTACAGTGCCAGCGGTTTACCATGCTTATCGATATAGCGCCGCGTGGCTTCGAAGTAAGAAAACGTGGACTCCGATTTAACAAACAACAGTTCCATCAGTTTGCTGGTTGCATCATCAACATAGACCAGCGCGGTGCAGGCCGGGCCACGGCCTTCAAACCAGTCGTGATCACAGCCATCTATTTGTATCAGCTCACCAGTACACGGACGCCGGTACCGTGGTTGAGGGATCCTTGCGGCACGTTGTTTACGGGGAACCCATAAGCCAGCCCGCACCATGATGCGCCGGACAGTTTCTTTGCCAAGAAACAGTCCGTGGAGTTCTTCGAGCTTTTCACGCGCCAGAGTCGGACCGAAATCAGCATAACGCGTCTTGATCAGTTCCAGAGCCTGATCTGCGAGCCCGGGTGGCAACTGGCGGTTACCACGCATGCCACATCGTCTGCTGGCCATACCAAGCGGTCCGCCTTCACGGTAACGGGCAAGAAGTCTGCGGCATTGCCTGTCGCTGATACCGAGGTGCTCGGCCGCACGGCGCGTTGTGATGCGACGTTCAATGACGTCCTGTATAATCTTGATCCGGTTGATCTCTTTCAAAGTAAACACTCCTGAGCTTTCTGCGCTCATGATATGCCTCCCGGTAGTTTAAACGGACCAGTGAAGCTTACCATAGCGCGGACATCTGAATTGAGCCACAGGCGGACATTACTATTGAGCCATTACA
>NZ_JBMKIF010000104.1:0-2389 GCF_049238025.1 Enterobacter cloacae complex sp. IR5458 | reverse complement strand
AGGACGTTTTTCATTGACGGAGCTGCTTTACTTAGGGAGACGTTCCCGCCTTTGGAAAGAGAAACACTCATAAAATAACCTCTTCGATTAGTAATTGTTCAGGTTAACACTTAAGGGGATTAACTCCCCTTTTCCTCAGATTCAGGTTTGCCCGGGAACATGACGCTTGCGAGAATGCCCAGCGCCAGTACACCCAGTACAACATACAGGCTGGTTGTTGCCGCGATGCTGTAACCATGATGCCAGATGTGATCGGTCGCATTCAGGCCGAGTTTTGCCGCGATGAAGAACAGCAGCACGATAACGGCCTTCTCCAGATGAACCAGGTACTGTTTCAGTGCCTCAAGGACAAAGTACAGAGTACGCAGGCCCAGGATAGCAAACATCATGGCACTATAGACGATAAGCGGTTCACGACTGACGGCAATGATTGCCGGTACCGAGTCAAACGCGAACATTACGTCCGAGAGTTCAACCACAGCCACACACAGGAACAGCGGGGTCGCATACAGCGCCGCTTTTTTACCACGGCCAATGGTGACATCGCTGTTTTCTGGTTTCGCCAGTTCAGCATCCACTTCCTTCTGGTTAAGCAGGAAGGCATGCCCTCTGAGCTTCGGCCAGATAGGGAAGAAGCGTTTAACCATGCGGTAAGCCAGATGCTGGGAGTAATCCTCAATTTCATCATCGTCATCACCGCTTTTAAGCATCATGACCGCTGTCCAGGCAACGATAATAGCGAAGACAACTTCAACATACGGCCCCAGACTCAGCAGGCTCGTACCGATGGCGACAAAGATGCCCCTGAAGACAATGGCACCAATGATCCCCCAGTAGAGAACACGGTGGCGATAACGATCCGGAACGGCGAACCAGGAGAAGATGGCCATCATGACGAACAGGTTATCGACCGACAGCACTTTCTCCAGCGCATAACCCGTGACAAACAGACTGGCAACCTCAGCACCGTGGTGGATATAGAGGAAACCGGCAAATGCCATCGCAACCACAACCCAGAATACGGACCAGAGCGCCGCACTCTTCAGCGAAATAGGCTTGTCATCACGGTGCATAAACAGGTCAATAAAGATGGCACCGACTGAAAGCGCAATAAAAACAATGACCGTTTCAGTCGGGAAGCCGATGTGTGTGGAAACCATATTTTACCCTTAGGGATGTGGATCAGAGGCCAAATTCAGCCGGGTCGAAGCCCAACGCGATAGCGATCTCGCGGGAGGCCAGTTTCTCGTCCTGATCGAAGTTACCGTCACTTTTCGCAACGGCAATACCAACACGTAAGGCCAGCTGAGCGGCCTCAGGCTGATCTTTCAGCGCCAGGATGTATTTCATGGTTTCGCCCTTGCCGATTTCAACATCGAAATCGAAGCTTGAAACCAGTTTATTGAAGAACTCAATCACCTCATTGGTATCGAAGACCTTCAGCTCTTCTGAAGAGCGCAGAAAGCCCATCATTTTCTGCTTTTCTTCCGAACTTACGCCGTCACTCGATACGGCAATACGGGCACATACAGCAACGGTGCCCTGCATGAATTTTTTGTTTTTGAAACGGCCAACCTGGCGGGTCAGTTCGTCACGGCCTGAGTTAATGGCACCTTTAACTTTGTCGAAAAAGCTCATACCTGTTTCCTTTGTTGCTGTGTTATTTAGAACCGGCGCTCCAGCGAAATCCCCAGCCAAATGCCCGGTCCATTTCGTCCTGGCCTTTGAAGTACTGGTTAATTCGCTCGACTTTAATTGCGCCGTTTTCGTTTACGAGTCTGGCAATGGCGCACAATGTGCGACGGTTTTCACCTTCGGTCAGGCGGGTCTCAATGGGCGGTTGATCCGGCACATGAATGGTGACCACACCATCAGTCTTGTCCCAGCTGGGAACACCTTCATAAATAAAGGCGTAAATCAGCACTTCGCGGATATGCTTCCATTCACGTCCATTGATATGCAGCCACTCGCCGTCTGATACATCACCCGTCCGGTCATCGCCCTTGAGCTGAACATACGGTTCATCGCGATAATCACCGAATGCATTACCGAGCGCCTGAATGACCGATTTATACCCGTCCTGAAGCTCAACAAAGGCCCCCAGATCCAGGTCGATTCCTTTGGAGCCGAACATGCCTGCAAAGCCTGATTTGCCGCTGCCCCGGTGCCAGTTCAGGTTGATCCGGATTTCACCGAAGTTATCCCGTTTGGTCAGGCTGATTGCAGGCTTCTCTTTTGTCAGCGATACCTTGCTCAGGCTGATTTTTGTCTCAACTGGCGGAGGGGTTACAACCGGAGGAGTCGGGGCTGCGGGAGCCGGTTCGTCGGCAATATTTACGCCGAAATGCTCTGCCAGCGGTTTAAGTCCACCGTTGAACCCCTGCGCAAC
>NZ_JBMKIF010000103.1:0-2422 GCF_049238025.1 Enterobacter cloacae complex sp. IR5458 | reverse complement strand
CAGACGAGCCCGTTCTGACAAACCGCACGAAATAGTCCCGGCAACATCTGATACGAACTGGTGCCATCGTGGGAGTTGAGCAGGATAATTTCTGGTACCTGTTTACCGGTAATCTGCCCTTCCCGCCGCAGACGCAGCATATGCTTTGTATGTTCACGACGACCCGGGTCACGCACGCGGGTCTGACAGGCAAAGAATGGCTGGAAGCCTTCTCGCTGTAGGCTGTCGAGCAGGGAGATGGTGGGTATATAGGTATAACGCTCACTACGGGACTCGTGTTTGTCCTCACTGAATACACTGGGCACTACGCGAAACAGCTCTTCACGGGTTAACGGACGGTCGCGACGGATAAGGTTTGCTGCGCCAAAGCGCGAAGCCAGACGGGTCATAAGCAGACTCCTCATAACGGGAAAACAAATAAAAGGGATCCCCGTCGCATCGGCGACAGGGGCAGGGAAGTAACAGGGATGGGTTAAATACTCAGAAGAAGAAATCCCAGACGGCGCGGGCCACTGACACCACCGTGGTGCGCACGGCCTGAATGACGGCCCGCACCGGGGCGGGTATCAGGGGAAAGGCACTGATGCTATCGAGTACGGCCCCGACGGTTTCACCAAAATCGCTACGAGCCTGTTCCCGGACTACCGTCGTGCGAAAGGAAGGATGGAGTTGCGACACCACCGGGCTGGTGGCCTCACGTGGCAGGCACTTAATCATCCGCTCGGCCATCACCTTAAGCCCCCATTGTAGACGGACCGACACAGCACACACCGGATGGACGGGCTGGAACAGCTCATGCAGCAGGCAGATTTTGCGGCTGATATTCTGCTTCTGCGCCGTGGACAACTGTCCCCCACCGCTGGTAGGTTCGGCCTTATCCGACTGGCTGATAACAAACAGCACCTTATGCCGGTATACCTCTCCAATCACCTGATGATAAAAATGTTCATCCACCGTCAGCGCCCGGTCATCGGCCTTAATCAGCCACAGTACCAGGTCGAGGCGAGGAAGCTGTTCGCGGTACAGCGCAGCATACTCGGTATCGCGAGCGCCACTTTCGCCCACGCCGGGCAGATCCATCAGCGTTATATAGCGGTCGCCGACTTGCAGGCGAAAGCGCAGTGGCTCACGTGTACAGGCCGCCACATCGCTGACCGGTGATATATCTCCGGCAAACAGGGCATTGCACAGACTGCTCTTCCCAACACCGGTTTTACCCATAATGCCGATCACTGGCTCGTAGTTAGTTAACTGGTTAATTTGCTGCAGAAGCCGCTCTGATACCCATTGCGGCAGATCAGCAAGCGATTGCTGAAACGACTTCAAACCTTCAGAATTATTCATCACTACTCCTCTGAAAAATAATAAAAAACGGTAGAATCGTGAGATTCCGCCGTTAATTGCGTATGTTCAGAGTGATGATATATATCTGAAGATTTTTTCAATCCTCTGCGCTTGAGGCAGCTGCGCGACTGCTGGCTCAGGCAATGAATGAGTTATAATAGCAGCATTTACTAACAGGGATTTATTGAGAGTATGAGCCGCCGTGATACACCTTAAAATCTCAACCCAGCAAAGTTTCGGAGCCGCGAGCAAAAGTGAGAGCCTTCACAAAATAATGCTTAGTAATAAAGTTACTTTGAATTCAGAGCCCCGATTAATGTGAACATGATCAACGAATTTTACCCAGATTGAGTTCATTCAGTAGCCAGGTTTTGAACACATCAAGCGCAGAATGTGATCTTGACCCTCCATCTCCGAACAGCTTTTGTATCTTAAGTTAACGATGTCCGCTGCCGCCGGTATTCCCTCGGGGAGTGATATCCCAGCGCGCTGTGCGGGTGGTTTTCATTGTAATGCGTGAACGCTACTGCAAGGTTTCGCAGTGCTGTTCTCACATCCGGTTTTGGCATGAACGCGATATAGTCTTCTTTCATCGTTTTCACGAACCGTTCGGCCATGCCATTACTCTGCGGGCTGCTCACCGCTGTTGTGCAGGGCTCCAGATTCAGCTCTCTCGCGAACCTCCGCGTTTCATACGCGGTATACGCTGAACCGTTATCCGTCAGCCACTGCACCGCTGTGTCGGGCAACCTGTCGTCGAAGCGCTTTTCCACCGACCTCAGCATCACATCCTGCACGGTCGAACTGTCATAGCCTCCCGTGCTTGCTGCCCAGTCTATGGCCTCACGGTCGCAGCAGTCCAGCGCGAACGTTACCCGCAGTTTTTCGCCGTTGTCGCAGCCGAACTCGAAGCCATCTGAACACCAGCGCATATCGCTTTCTGCCACCGCTATCTTGCCCTTATGTTCACGCTTCGGTCGCTCTGGTTTGTGATGCAACAACAACAGGTTATGCTCACGCATTATCCTGTAAAGCCGTTTGGCATTCACAGGTGGCTGTCCCTCTGTGCGACGTTGCT
>NZ_JBMKIF010000102.1:0-2431 GCF_049238025.1 Enterobacter cloacae complex sp. IR5458 | reverse complement strand
GCGCAGTTAAAAGAGAGTTATCTTTTTAGAAGATAACTCTCATGTTGTATTAAAAATAAATCTATTGATGGCGTAATTGCCATCCAGATCGGCGTTCGAACCTTCATAGACGAGCGTATAGTTAATCCTTGTTGTCGTAATAAAAGATGTGTTGTCAATTGCATTTTTAATTCTCTACTTTTCAAATAAAACCCAAATTGTAATTAAGGAAAGCTAAATGGTGTTTAGCTATTGCATCAATTATTATTGCAACATTTATGTACTAATGACTCGTTATGAATTTGTAATAAAATGAATAAATACTACAGCTTTGAACGAAACAAATCCGGGCTCGTAATTATATTATTATTGAGTTTTTTGCTTTTGGGTTGTTTTCTTGCCTATATCATTTGGGTGAGCATGATTTCAATGAGAACTGTTCTAATGAACTCTGTTCCAGAATGGTTAACGTATATAACGATAGGCTCTATTTTTGGTCTCATATTCTCCGGGAGAGCTACCTATTATAGACCTATTGGTAAAACATCAAATTATGTCATTGAACGTTTTTGGGTGGGGTTTAGTTGTGGCTTTATTCTTTCATTAGGGATTTATGATGTTTTCGTGTTTATGTCGAAGGGAAACGTTATTACATACGAAGCGGCTTATGAAATAACATATCCTGGCCCAAGAAAGGGGCGGTTTGGTCATTGTGAAGCAGGGTTGTGGTTTAAGGACTATAACACAAAGCGTTGGATTCAATTGTGTACAAATAAAAAAGCACTTCAAGCAGCGGGTGAACCAGGAGCAGATGCTGTAAGGGTTAGTGCTCATTCAAATGAAATAGGGTCTTATATAATTGATTACAACTTCATAAAATCTAAGAGTTAATTAAGAAACCACAACTCCATATATTCACTCTGAAATAATAAATCCACGTTAAATTAAAGGAGAGAAAAACATCTCTCTACGGGAAATGGTTGTCGAATGCAGGTTTTATTGATTGTATGCTGGTTAAAATCCGCATGATGAAGGATTGCATTGTGATCCCCCCCAGAGCACCCGCGAGCTGTGGGGTTGTGCCGAAGGTTTAAGCGTCGTCCACTTCAATAAAAAGAAGATGCCCAGCCGATCAAGGGTTTTCTGATGGGGTTAACGATACCGGCGATATTCCGACGATCAGGCGTGATCGCTACGACTGCCTGATCCGCTGTGAAGACGACTAAATAGCAAAATTCCCCGCTTTAGAAGGCGGGGATTTTAGTCGCTGAGGATCACTTATCGGGGTCGGTGGGTAGCTTTTTACGAGCATTGTACTCGTCTATTTTGTTGAATATTAAACATCCCACTGCAATAAATATTCCTGCAACAACACTCATCTTGACGACTTTAATAACACCGGATAACGATAAATAAACCTCCCCAGTATAAATAACTGCCGTTACAATCCTGGTAACTACACCCAGTGCAAAAAAAGCGGTAGTCATATAGATAAAAATAAGAATAAATATATGAAGTGTCATTTTCTTTTTCATTGTTTTTTATCCTTGTTTTTTATTAATTCTTTAACTGTATCATTGGATATTTCAAAGACAGAAGCAGAACCAATATCTCCTATCACACCGGAAAACGCCCCCACGTATGGCGCAATCAGCTTTGGAGCATACTTCCCAAAATAACCCCCGGCCAGCGACCCCGCAATGGCGCCACCCTGACCAGTTAAGCTGGGTCCATCAGTCATAAATGCACCACCCATATTAATAAGAGTGTTACCACCAATCTTATATCCTGGCGCCAGATAACCAGCACCTGCCGCTACGGCAGCGCTGTAGTAACTAAACTCACTGCCTGGCGACATACTCATGTATTGGAATAAAGAGTTAGCACCACCACCAATAACCGCACCGGTAACACCTTTTCCCACTGCGACTGTCGGGCCAAGATAAATGGCTCCAGCCATAAATACCCCATCCTGATAACCTTCCACTATCGCTTTAGTGATATTAGCCTCTTCAGGTAAATCCCCTTTCGACAGTTTATCCAGCCCCGCCTGTTTCTCTTCTGCTGATAGCCCGTTGTCCTCTGCATACTGATTCCAGGACGTTGCTGCCATGCCATAGTCCATCATCCCTTTCGGCAGACTCAGCGTGTTATTCTCCACCGTTGTCTTCCCGGACTGCGCCCCCGCAATGGCGCTTGCCGTGCCGTCTCCCGCTACGCCGCCTGCTATCCCTGCGGCAAGAGTCGCCAGCGCGCTGATGGTCTGTTTTTCACTTTCACTCAGTGCAGCAACATCCTTCCCGTACATCTCCAGCGCAATTCCGCCCACCAGCTCCCCGGCGGCGGCACCCGCCGCACCCGCAAGCGCGTCTTTCCCCTGCATCGCGGCCAGCACTGATCTTGACCCGCCATTTCCGGACAGCTTTTGTATCTTAAGTTAACGATGCCCGCT
>NZ_JBMKIF010000101.1:0-2489 GCF_049238025.1 Enterobacter cloacae complex sp. IR5458 | reverse complement strand
CGCTGCGGGGCTTCCGGCGCGTTGCGCCTCCCATGCGCTCCGCGCATCTTCTTAACTGCCGCAGCCACATGAAATATATGTAATAAATGTATTTACTAATATTGACTTTGTGGGCAAAAAAGGCGATACTTATATTCATCGGGAGGCAATGCCGCCGCCCGGTAACACAGCCCAAAGCGGCGATTATCAGGAGTAATATTATGACTACTTTAACTGTCGGCCAGTGCCTCACCTCTTTTAACAACGAGTATGTAGTAAGCGCGGTTAATCTGGCTGACGGCAAAATCAGCTATACCATCCTCGGCCTGAATGCCCCGACCTGCGCCCCGCTGCTGGAAACCTCCCTGCGTTTTTACCAGGTGATCGACAAGACCCTTTCACTCGATGAACTCCGCGCCCGCCGTCAGGTTGTGCAGAGTGTGACCGACCAGCGCGAAGCGAGACACCAGGCGAAAGAAGATGCCCGCCAGCTGGCGAACGAACGTGCCAGCGCTGACCCGGAAAACGCCGGATTGCTGACAACGGCCACCGAAAGCAACACCACCAAGCTAGCCGCTAAAAACATCCGTATTCTGCTGAAAAAGCATTTCCCCGGCGTGAAGTTTTCTGTCCGTATGCGTGACTATAACGCGCTCTATGTTTCGTGGACGGATGGCCCAACCAAAGAGGCTGTAGAAGCGATTACAGATAAGTTTGAGGAAGGTAGCGTTAACTCAATGGAAGACATTTACGAATACAACATTACGGGCTTCCACCGTGTTTATGGTGGCGTGAAATACCTGTTTTGCTCACGTGACCTGACCGACGCGCTGATCGCTGAATCTATCGACCTGCTACGCAAAGAATACGGCGAAACCACCATCCCCGCTGATGTGACGCTTGAGGCGTACAAATCCGGGGCGCTGGCGGGGCGCGGGCATGACTGCTTTACCTGGGGGCTTGCAGCGCAAATCCGCATCAATGCGGGAAAGGTGGATAAATCCAGCCGCTAAATTAGCGCCCTTCGGGGCGCTTTTTTGTGGGTAAAATTTCATGAAATATAAGTAATAATTGTATTTACTAATATTGACTTTTGGGGCAAAAAAAGCGATACTTATTTCATCGGGAGGCAATACCGCCGCCCGGTAACACAGCCCAAAGTGGCATCTAAGGAGTTATCTATGAACTATCTGATCATCATCCCAATCGCGTTTATTCTCGCCGCAGCCGCGCTGGCCCTTCCGTGGTTTATGGTTCGCCAGGGCTACCGCGAGCAAGTCCAGCTGGGCGGCGCGTGTACTACCGTGCTGGGGCTGGCCGCATCAACAGGCGTGTTTAGCTATGCCGATAATATGCCGCTGGCGCTGCTGTACGGCTCTGCGTCGGTCGTTTCATTCCTGTATGCGCTTGATTGCTTCCTGCCGCTTTACCTGTCACGCAAATCTCACTAACCCACAGGCGGGGGGAAACCCCCGCCAGCCTGGAGAAAAAAATGGAAAACGGAAAACTCGCACAGCAACAGGGTTTTGACCTGGCGTTGCAGATCCTGAAAAGCCAGAGAGGCTATTACATTGGCACTGCGACCAGTGAGGGCTACCCGGTATCAAGGGAATCCGCTGAATACTTCCCGGACAGCAGCACTGCGCAGCAGGCTTTGACGGATAACCGCTGGACACAGCGCGAGGATTGTTAATTAAATTGCAGGGCGGCTAATCGCCGCCCTGCATAACGAAAAGGAGGCCGGACGATGGCTGATCATGACGACGCACCGGAAAAAATTAAGTGCCTGGAGTGCGGGAAGGAGTTTTCTTTCCTGGCCCCTCATTTGAGTAAAGCCCACCAGATGAACGCCAGACAGTACCGGGAACGCTGGGGCATACCACTACACACGCCGCTTGCCAGCGCCGAGCATTCCCGCCAGTGTCGGGAAAATGTTTTGCGCCGTATCCGGCGGGGCGAAATTCGCCCCGCTGACCAGCTCGCGCTCATGGCCGAAGGCCGGAAGAATGCTCCTGAACGTGCGACCAGCACCAGGTTGCATAAAGTGGCGGCGGCGAACGTCGCGCGGGTGCATCAGATATGGAAGCATTCTCCGGTGGTGAAGGTCGTTCCTGATACGCTCAGGGATGAAGCCGTGCAGAGAATGACGGCCAGAAAGGTGACTGGTGAGAAAGTTAAGGATATTGCCGCCGACCTGAATCTGTCGGTTGGGTGTCTGTACAAATGGGTGGCGGACGCTAAATAGGGCGTCTCCCTCCGGGCCGCTACGTCGTGCTGCGCATCGAGCCAGCCTTGCTGTCTCGCCCCTTCGGGCTTCCATCGCTGACGCTTGTGATAAACATGGATTGTGCAGCTCAACGGGTATCTGCTCGTCAAACCCGGCGCTTGCAGCGGCCAAAGGCCGCGCCGCGCCAACCGCCCCGCAACGGGGCTATAAGGCATCAAAAATACTGAATACCTGATTTTCCTGCCTGCTGTCGCTAACTCACTGAAATAACGTAAAACCCGAA
>NZ_JBMKIF010000100.1:0-2688 GCF_049238025.1 Enterobacter cloacae complex sp. IR5458 | reverse complement strand
CTGGGTCGTAATGCGATGGATATCCGAAAAACAGTAGAGCAACTGGCGGCTTTAGATATTCGCGTTCATTGTCTCGCACTCGGAGGCGTTGACTTGACCAGTCCGGCCGGAAAAATGACTATGCAGGTAATTTCTGCTGTAGCGGAGTTTGAGCGGGATTTGCTGCTTGAGCGAACGTATTCAGGTATTGCGAGGGCAAAAGCGGCTGGAAAACGCTTCGGTCGCCCCCCCATCCTGAGCGAGGAACAAAAGCAAACAGTGACAGAGCGCCTAAATGCTGGCATCAGTATCAGTGCTATTGCCCGGGAATTTAATACCACCCGCCAGACTATCCTTCGGGTAAAGGCTGGATTGCTGCAAGAGTGAGCGGCTGGGAAGATTATAAAAAAATCAAATGGTTATTATGAAATAAAACAGCCTGCTGGGTTCTTTTCCCCCTATTTTTTATAAAAGAGTAGACAAAAGAGGTTCGCGACACTAATCTACCAACTAGATGATTGGTGCTGGTTACACCAGCTATACCTTTTATCAAGAAATTACAGGAGCCATTATGTCTACTACCGTTAAACCTTCTGCAGACGCAGCTGCGATCCACAATACCCGTGAAGCAGTTCGCAGCCAGCCTGGCCTGGGTAACCTGACTTTCCAGATGAAAGCCCGTTCCAGCGGCGGATTAACCGTTCGCACAGAGACCGGCGCCACAATCCAGAACGGCGTTATCGATACCAGCCGTGTGGGGAAATTTTCTAATATCGGTGATGAACCCGCAGGTTTACTCGGCACCGATACCGGCATGAGCCCGACTGAATACATCATGCAGGCGCTGGCTGGCTGTTATACCGCCACCCTTACCATGATGGCTGCTGAAAAAGGGATCGACCTGGACGGTATCGAGCTGGATCTTAATTTCGATATCAACCTCAACGGCTTCCTTGGGCTGGACAGCAACGTGCGTAAAGGTGCGAAATCTATTCGCGTCGATGTTCACCTTACGAGCAAGACCGCCAGTCGCGAGGAGTTAGAAGCGCTGGTCAGCGAAATGCAAAAGAATTCGCCAATCCACGATACTCTGGCTAATCCGGTTGAAATGATTACACGCCTGGCGTGATGTCAGAGATGTAATGCTGCCATTCAGAATGCAGGATGGCAGTGACGTTCAGCTCTGCACGATACTGAGTCAGTGATACAACTTGCTACGGAAAAATAGCAACAATATAATCTATCAACTAGTAGATTATATGGAGTAATTATGACAACCATGACACGGGAACGGCTGCTCAGCGAAGCAGAACACCTGATGCGCGAAAAAGGGTATTCAGTATTCAGCTATGCTGATTTATCAAAAATAGTGGGTATCACCAAGGCCAGTATTCATCACCATTTCCCGACCAAAGATATTCTGGGTGAGCAGGTGGTAATACAGGCGTTCTCTGATACACAACGCGTATTTGAGCAGATAGAGGCGACTGAGAAAAGCGCGGAGAGAAGAATTGCGGCTTACATCGATATCTTCGCGCAAAGCCATAAAGCTTCGCTACTGCCACTGTGTTGTGCGTTGTCAGCAGAGACCGCCAATCTGCCTCAGGCAATTACTGTACAGACATCACTTTATTTCGATATGCAAATCGAGTGGCTCACAAAAGTCGTCAGGGCGGGCATGGAGTCAGGTGAGTTTTCATCCCATGCCGAACCATCAGATATTGCTTTGATGATCATTAATGTCTGTGAAGGCTCAAGCGTAGTGGCGCATGCAACGGCCAGACCCGAAGTCTTCGCCAACAGCCTTAAGTATATAAAACTGCTTCTTAATACCCCTCATTCAGGAGAATGACACTATGCTGGACTGGAACAACTATCGCTCAGAGTTAATGCAACGTTTAGGCGAGTTGGGCAAACTGACCCCCGAGACCATGAAAGGCGTGGTTGCCCTGGGCAACGCAGGTAACAAAACTGACCTTTTGGGCGCAAAAGTGCGTGAACTCATTGCCCTGGCGTGCGCAGTCACAACCCGCTGCGACGGCTGTATTGCTTTTCACGCCGACGCCGCTGTGAAAGCCGGTGCAACCGACGCTGAAATTGCTGAAGCGCTGGGCGTGGCGATTAACCTCAACGCTGGCGCGGCGGTCATTCATTCAGCCCGCACTCTGGATGCCGTCGGTCAGGCACGCGGTTAAGCATTAATAAATTCCACGTTAAAAGGGCATTACTGCCCTTTTTTTATGTCCGCAATAGCCTGAGCATATACCGATGCAGGTTTCACACCCGGTATGCGTTTAACTAATTGCCCTTCATGAAATATCAGCACAGACGGCAGCCCCCAGATCTCGTATTTGGTTGTCAGCACCGGCGCCTGATCTACATTGACTTTCCCCACCTGAATATCTCTATCGAGCCGGTCTGCAAACTGACTGAACATTTCTTCGCTGGCCTGACAGGGCGGACACCAGGGTGCAGAGAAACGTACCACCGATATTCCGTTGTACTGCTCTATCTGGCGGAAATTATCTTCGTTATAAGCTGTTAATGTACGCATGGTGATGACCTCGCAAAATGAGTGACAATTCAGGAATGGCTGCGTTATGACAAAAAAATACGACACACCCACTGACCTACCTACTAGATGGTTGGCATATTGCCACCCATCAGATGTTTATGCAACTCCAGTGCGCGACGTCCAGTCGATGATAC
>NZ_JBMKIF010000099.1:0-2747 GCF_049238025.1 Enterobacter cloacae complex sp. IR5458 | reverse complement strand
GGGAAGGAGGGAGTGACCATCTCATTAATTATCCCACGCTAAGACTGTTTTTTGTACAAAGCGGTATCGACTGTACGTAATGAGCGGTATTTTCCGGATCCCAGCTTAAGATTATTACGCCAGACGTAATCTCCACTCAGATTGATATGTTCCCAGCCCAGGGGAGAAAGATGAGAGACCAGTTGCTCATTTATCGGGATACCCTTTCGTTTTAGTGACTCAATAGCTCTTTCTATATATACCGTGTTCCACAACGTGATCGCTGCTGTCAGTAATGTCAGCCCGCTGGCGCGATAACTCTGATTCTCCAGCCCACGATCCCTTATTTCACCCAGACGGTGCAAAAAGACCGCTCGCGCAAGGGCATTACGGGCCTCACCCTTATTCAGCCCCGCCTGCACGCGTCGGCGCAGACCGGGATCACGGAACCAGTCCAGCATAAATAGTGTCCGTTCGATGCGGCCAATCTCTCTCAGCGCTTTGGCAAGTCCATTCTGTTTTGGGTAACTGGCTAACTTTTTCATCATCAGTGATGCGGTGACTGTCCCCTGCTTAATCGAGGTTGCCAGGCGCAATACCTCATCCCAGTGCGACTCAATGTCTTTGATATTTAGGCAGGTTGTTGATATGACAGACTGAAGCCCCGGATAGCGCTCGGCCTTTCCATGAATAAACAGCCGCTTGTCATGAAGATCACGGATCCTTGGCGCAAAAGCGAATCCCAGCAGGTGCATCAGGGCGAAAACATGTTCAGTGAAGCCTGCGGTATCGGTGTAATGCTCGGTAATTTCCAGATCGCTTTCATGGTACAGCAGGCCATCAAGCACGTGGGTTGAGTCGCGCACCCGGCTGATCACTTTGGCGTAGAACGGGCTGTATTGGTCTGAGATATGCGTATAAATCTGCACGCCCGGCTCCTGACCATATTTAAGATTGACCTGACCGGCATAACGTCCGTGACTGCCTACCCGAAAGTTCTGCCCGTCTGACGACGATGTTGTCCCGTCGCCCCAGAATGCGGCCAGAGGCCGCTCTTTCTGTGCGTTGACCAGCTCGGCCAGTGCCGCTGAATAAGTTTCATCCCTGATGTACCATGCCTGAATACCTTCGAGTGACGATCTTGTGGCCCCAGGGCAGGATTCCGCCATTTTTGTCAGCCCAAGGTTGATGCCGTCAGCCAGAATGGTGGTCAGCAACAGTCTTCCGTCTTTTGGTCTGACGTTATTATTTTTGAGGTGCGCGAAGTGACGCGTAAATCCCGTCCAGCTATCAACTTCTTCCAGTATCTCCGTAATTTTCGGATGGGGAAGCATGCCATAGACCAAATCTGCAAAGGGCGAAACACCTGAAGGAACGCTGTTCTCCAGTGGAGTGATTTTTACGCCTTTATCTGAGATATCTACATCGGGCAAATCACCGGCAAGCGCCATCGCGTTAACTTCTTCCAGCCGAGATGCAAGAAGAGTCATACGGGCCTGAAGGTATGCCTGGCTATCGGTCTGAACGGCCAACTGTAACTGGTCATTATGTCGGGATTTCTCAAACTCAGCAGTCGGGATGAGATAATCATCAAAATTTTTGTAGCGGCGCGATCCTTTTACCCAGATATCACCGGAACGTAATGCACCCTTGAGTTCATTCAGTACGCAAAACTCGTAGTACTTGCGGTCGATGCCTGAAGGCGTGAGCACCAGTTTTCGCCAGCTTTCAGGGATAAACCCTGTTGGCGCTGATGGCGGCACTTTACGAAGTTGTTTACGGTACATTTCCGTTATGGTGTCCAGCGCATCGCTGAGCGCCTGCGCCGCAGGTGTCGCCATGAACTGCAATGCTGACAGCATACGCGGGGCATATTTACGCAACGTACTGTATTTTTCGGTGATCAGATGAAGCGCGTCGAAATTGCCCTTACGGGAAAGAAACCGCGTTTCTTCCACGCTGTTGATGAATTCCTGCCAGGGAAGGACATCTTCTATTGCAGTCCAGGGATCTTCCCCGGATTCTCTGGCGTTAAGTAACGCCTGCCCGACGGTAACGTACTGCTTCAGCTTGCTCTGAATAAGCTTTCTCGTTTGCTGGAGCCGTTCGGCCTGCGTGCGTTTTGCCCTGCTGAACAGACTACCCAGGATACGCTCGTGCAGATCAATCACTTCGTCAGTCAGGGTGGCCCTGGCCTCTGTTATTATACAAACCAGCGTAGCGTAACGTCTGACATCGGTGAATTTTGCCAGGTCCCTGCTGCTCATTTTCCGGCCCTCACGCGCCAGTTTAAGCAACCTGTTCTGGTGAACGGAAAGTGCAATACCATCAGGCAACCCCAGCGCAGCGATGGAATTAAGCCGGTCGATATGTTGCAGCACATTTTTACCGTTTATTTTACCCGGAGGCTGTAGCAGCCATGCCAGACGGGAAGGTTGTTCACCCTCTGATATGAGCAGGCTGTCGAGTGCTGATTTATGCTGCTTTTCCAGTTGCGCGGTAAGTGTCGAAAATACCGATCTGTTAGCGAGCGTGACGACTTCGGCAAGCGTCCGTTCGATCACTTCAACAGAAGAGAAAATAACATTATTGTTATGTAGCCAGCTGAGCATTTCTTCCGCCAGCATAAATCCTTTGTCAGTTCGCATGGCATAGGGGTGCAGATGACGGATACAGTCTTTTTGCATTGACCGGCTGAACGGGGATAGTTCCAGGTAGCGATAAAGTTCGGTCAGATGTTCCCAGCGGGTTTGCTCTCTGGATGCATA
>NZ_JBMKIF010000098.1:0-2782 GCF_049238025.1 Enterobacter cloacae complex sp. IR5458 | reverse complement strand
TGTGGCTTATGAAGACATTACTAACATCGGGGTGTACTAATCAACGGGGAGCAGGTCAGTTCAAAGGGCTGCTTTGAACAAGAAGCGGGCCTTTGGTCGCAGCTTAATCAGCGCGGATAGTTCCCCACAGCACGGTTCATTGAGGCCCATGTGGTTTTCACATCCCTTTGTCATGCTACTAATGACTGTCGGGCCCGAATATCACTGCGCTACCGTGCAACACCACAAGAGGATCTGTGCTGTCACGTGACGCTTACGGCACTACACCGCACCCGACTGCGGTTTCTGGAACGATAAAATTTTCATTACAAAATATGAGGTGCTTTAGCATTGCGTTAATCTTGATGCTGAAAGCTCTGACCATAGGTAAGGTGCGGGTTTTAGGGGATTGGGCGTGATTTTTTTTGCTGAGATTTCTACGGCACTCTGAACGAGTTTATGGGGGTTGGTTTGATCTAGGTAAGGTTCTTTAAAAACCTATCTTGATGTTACTAAACTACTCTATAAAATGTAAAAATTCAATTCCATCATAGGATGTGAGCGCAAATGGCAAAGCAGATTATTCAGGGCACAACTGAAATCAACAGCTTGGGTATCAAGAACCATTTTGAGTCAGTTGAACCTGTACAGGCGATATTGGAACTCGTATGGAATGGATTTGATGCTGGCGCTAAGAATATTAACATAAATATAGTTTATGACCATTTTGATACAGTAAAAAACATGACCATTCTTGATGATGGTGATGGGATAAACTTTACTGATTTAGGCAGCAACTTTAATCGATTTAACGATTCATTAAAAAAAACAAGCATTGATCAACACGGCTCTAAAGGTCGAGGGCGTTTATCATTTCATAGACTTTGTCATCAGGCTATCTGGTATACTAAATACTTAGGTAGAAATTCCTATATCAAAATTAATGATGAGGATATTAAGGCATATGAAGCTCAAATAGATATCGACGCTGATGAGCAAAACAGTTTATTGAATGCAATGGATAAGGGGACGTGTGTTGAATTAACATTGTTACATTCAAGCCTTCCAGAGAGACGCGAACTGATTTCTATTTTGTCCAATGAATTCTGTTGTAAATTGGCATTGGATGATGAAAGGAAGGTTTTCGTAAATGGTGCTGAAGTTGACATCCCAGAACACGAAATAAAAGAGGTTTCCTTCGAGATTGAAAACAATGATTTCTCTGTGAAAGCGATTCGCTGGGATAAAAAGCCAGCGACAGAAAAATCATTTATTTACTTGACTGATAGTTCAGGAAAGATAGTTCACAAAGAATCTACAACATTCAATAAAAAAAGAGATTTTCATTTGAGTGTGTTTGTTTCATCTATTTGGGCTGATACTTTTAGTGCTAATGGCGATGACATTTTTTCAACAGCTAAAAGTAATCCTGATTCAAAAGCATGGCGGCAGTTAGTTAAAAATGTCTTAAAATTCTCCAGAGCTATATATGATGATTTTCTGCGAGTGCAGGTTGAAAAAGCCATACAAAAGCTTGAAGACGATGGTGCTTTCCCTACATACAATGAATACGATATAACATATGCTAACTGGAAAAGAAATAATATCAAGCAGGTTGTAAGAAGTATTTATATTGCCGATCCTCAGTTTTTGGTATCACTGACTATAAAGCAGAAAAAGATAATCATCAGACTTCTTGATAAGATGCTTGTATCAAATCAAAATGAAGATTTATTTGATATTCTGGAAAGTGTTTTGGATTTAAGTGATAGTGATCTTTCTAGGTTTGCATCACAATTGAAAAAAACAAAATTAGAAAATATTATAAGTTCAATTGAGGAGTTGCAAAGAAGGCGTTTTGCAGTTGAAAAACTGAAGCTAATAATGAACGAGCATTATAAAGATGTTCTTGAAACGCCTGACTTACAAAAAATTATTGAAAATAACACATGGTTATTTGGTGAAAGATACGAAACTATAGGCGCTGAGGAGGATACTTTTACTAAGATTGCAAAATCATTGAGGGATAGTGTTTACTCCATTAATAACATAGATGCACAAGATGTGGAAAATGGAGAGGATATTATAGGCGCTAAGAGACAAACGGATTTATTCTTAGCCAGAAGGATGCCAACTTTTGACTCTAACGGCAATAAGATTTTTAGATGCATAATTATTGAAATTAAAAGACCAAGCATAGCCCTTAATGTTAAGCATTTACGTCAACTGGAGGATTATGCTGGGATTATTAAACGACATCCTGAATTTTCTAGCCAAAATTTGCATTTTGAATTAATTCTTATAGGTAGGAAGATTTCTAGTCAAGATATAGAGATACCTACTCGCTTGTCAAACTATGCCGGCCGTGGTGATGTTGGTTTAGTATCTGATGATGCCAATATGAAGCGTTACGTTAAGAATTGGTACACAATATTTGATACTTTTGAATTGACGAATAGTTTCATGCTTGAGAAATTACAAATGGAAAGAGATGTAATTGAAAAGAAATCTCGGGAGGAACTTGTTAAGGAATTACAAGAAGAAAGCGTTGATGTCTAAAATTAAAAAAGCGATACTACGCTTGAAGAGGTTTCTTTCTTGCTAATGTATTTTTCATGAAAAAAAGGGTTACATTGAAATGTAACCCTAACCTATTGAATTGATGCACCTCACATTCACTACTCATAGTTTTCCTTCCGATATTTTGAGATCTATTATTTCTTTGGCTTGAGATCCATTGTGCAGGTGATCTTGACCCGCCATTTCCGGACAGCTTTTGTATCTTAAGTTAACGATGCCCGCT
>NZ_JBMKIF010000097.1:0-2898 GCF_049238025.1 Enterobacter cloacae complex sp. IR5458 | reverse complement strand
GCCGTATACACACTTTCCAGGCGTGCTCCTTCAGCCACTCGGACACCTCACCATATTGTTTTGCTGCCTGACCGCGTGGGGGGCAACGGGGCGCTACTATAGGGAGTTGCGCTTACACGGTCAAGCAGATTTTCTGTATTCGTGCTTGTTCGGTTAAGCCTTAATCAGCACATGCCGCTGAGGGCTTAATTAACGCTGTGAATCGAGCACTTCGCTGTTTTTAACCACTTCCTGAGCTTTGCTATAGCTTTCGATCAGCAGCTGGTACGCCGGGAAGATATGTGTGTACACCTCAGCCCACTCCGCAGCATCTTCGCGGTTCCAGGTTCGCTGGATCTCAGATGCCACCGCCGCGGTGTCCATCGGTACCACACCGGCCTGCATCACACGCGCGAGGGTGATCTCCTGCGCCATTTTGCTGTAGGTCCCGGAGGCGTCAATTACCGCAAAGACTTTATACCCATCCGCAACCGCGCTGATCGACGGGAAGGCCATGCAGACGCTGGTGATCGTGCCCGCAATGATCAACGTTTTGCGTCCGGTAGCGTTTACCGCCGCCACAAACTCCGGGTTATCCCAGGCGTTGATCTCACCTTTGCGGGCCACGTACTGAGCATGCGGCGCATTGGTGTGGATCTCCGGGATAAGCGGGCCGTTCGGTCCTTGTGGGACGGAAGCGGTGGTGATCACCGGGATCTTCGCCAGGGTGGCGATTTTTGCCAGCGCCGCCGCACGGGCGCGCAGTTCTGGCATCGGCATATCGCCGACGGTCTGGAACAGCCCGCTCTGGTGGTCGATAAGCAGCATGACTGCATCGTTTACGTCAATGACGGGACGTGTACCGTTGAAGTTTGCAGGGGTAGACATTTTGCGCTCCTTATTACGTTTAGATCTGGCCGAAGCGGCCGGAGTTGAAATCACGAATGGCTTCCGCGATTTCGGTTTTACTGTTCATCACAAATGGGCCATAGCCCACAATCGGTTCATTCAGCGGCTCGCCGGCCATCAGCAGTACTTTTGCGTCGCCGTTTGCTTCCAGATGAAGCTTGTCGCCTTGCTGACTGAATACGATCAGCTGTGCCTCACCCGCTGGCGTGGTGCCGTTCACCGTTACGCTGCCCTCAAGTACCACCAGCGCCGTGCTCCAGCCTTCAGGCTGATTGAGCGCCAGGTGGCTGCCCTGGCGTAGTGTCAGATCCCACACATTCAGCGGTGAGAAGGTATGAGCCGGGCCAGTCACCTCGTCAAAGCGGCCGGCGATGACGCGCAACGTTCCGCTGCTATCCGGCAGCGTGACGACAGGGATATCCGCCTTCGTGATGCTCTGGTAACCGGGCGCTGCCATCTTGTCTTTGGCGGGCAGGTTGACCCACAGCTGCATCATTTTCAGTTCGCCGCCTTTCTGCGAGAACGCGCTGGAGTGGAACTCCTCGTGCAAAATGCCTGCGCCCGCCGTCATCCACTGCACGTCGCCCGGTCCGATGACCCCGCCTTTGCCGCTGGAGTCACGATGTTCCACTTCGCCGGAGTAGACGATGGTGACCGTTTCAAAGCCACGGTGAGGGTGCTCGCCCACGCCACGCTTCGCGCCATCCGCCGGGAAGGTGTAGGGACCGGCATAGTCCAGCAGCAGGAACGGACTGAGTGATTCACCGTGCGTCTGGTAGGAAAACATCGAACGAACCGGGAAACCGTCTCCGACCCAATGGGGACGAGGTGCGGTATAGACGCCTGTTACGGTTTTCATGATTAACTCCTGATGTGCTGTCGATGTAATTAGCTTATATTCAGAGCTAATATCCCGGTAGAGAGTGAAAATGACATTCACTGTTCTTAAAATGGAACAATGGGGGCATATGCAGGATCTCAATGATTTCGTGTGGTTTGTGAAAGTGGTGGACCACGGTGGGTTTGCAGCGGCAGGTCGGGTGCTCGATCAGCCTAAATCGAAACTGAGCCGCCGGATTGCGCAACTGGAAGAGCGACTGGGTGTGCGGTTGATACAGCGTACCACGCGGCAGTTTACGGTGACGGAGGTGGGGCAAACGTTCTATCAGCACTGTAAAGCCATGCTGGTCGAGGCTGAAGCGGCGGAGGAGGCGGTGGCTGCCTTACAGGCTGAACCGCGCGGTGTTGTCAGGATAACGTGTCCTGTCACGTTGCTGCACGTTCATGTGGGGCCCATGCTGGCGCGGTTTATGTCGCGTTACCCGGGGATCAATCTTCAGCTGGAGGCCACCAACCGGCGGGTTGACCTGGTAGGAGAAGGCATTGACGTGGCGATCCGCGTTCGTCCGCGTCCCTTTGATGACAGCGATCTGGTGTTAAGGGTGCTGGCTGACAGAGGACACTGCCTGGTGGCGAGCCCGGCGTTGATTGAGCGGATGGGCAACCCGGTGATGCCTGCTGAACTCAGTGACTGGCCGGGTTTAAGTATGGGGGCGGGCAAGCAACTGCATAAATGGGATCTGAGCGGTCCGGAGGGAGCGAAAGCCGAAATCCACTACACGCCGCGCTTTATAACTACCGATATGCTGGCGCTGCGGGAAGCGGCGATGGCGGGCGTAGGCGTGGTGCAGTTGCCGATTTTAATGGTTAAAGATCAGTTGGCGAAAGGGGAATTGGTGCGGGTTCTGGATGCCTGGGAGCCCAGACGGGAAGTGATCCACGCGGTGTATCCTTCGCGGCGCGGTCTACTGCCATCGGTCAGGGCGCTGGTCGATTTTCTAACCGAAGAGTATGCGCGGATGGCTGAGGAGTAAATTCTTTGTAGGTCGGGTAAGCGAAGCGCCACCCGACACCATCACCGCAGAGGAAGCAAAGTTCTCATCCCCCCCTATTGGAGAATATAAAAGAAAAAAGCCCGTACTTTCGTACGAGCTCTCATCTTGAATATGG
>NZ_JBMKIF010000096.1:0-3263 GCF_049238025.1 Enterobacter cloacae complex sp. IR5458 | reverse complement strand
AAGCCTATCTCTTATCTGGAGATACAGCTACTGTCTGGTGTTTCAGGGGGCTACATCACCTTTAAATCTACGGTCTGGCGAGCCATTCTTATTCGTTTTCGCCCATGTATACCCATCTATGCGTGAATCACTGGGAACACCTTCTTCCTCGTGGAATCTTCGATATTCTGAACTGATTTGTAACTCGCGTAAATCAATCAGAGCGAACGCCCCATCAGCTCGTGGTATGACTGCAACTCCAGGATAAAGCAAAATATCGTCGCCATTCACATTTTCAAACCGCATCGCACGCCCTGTAAATTGAATGAGATCTGTTGAACAGAAATCAAAGGTAACTGGGTGACGGTTAACTGACCGGGTTGCCAATGTTCTTTCGGCAAACTGGTCTGTAGCTTTATCTGCAGTAATATCCCATTTTTTAACACTTGATTTTAACATATCGAATGCGCGGACCATTGCTGCATATGCGCGTTGCGAAGTATCACTGCTCTCGAATGTTATGGCTACTTTTGTGTTGTCTTCCCAGGATACTAGGCGAGATATCTCAGCTTGCGTCAGGGGGAGCTCTGTCTCAAGTTCTGCGATGCGCCGTTTGTAAAACCAACGGAATAGACTTGATTTGCGACGAACCAGCTCGTTCTTTTGTTTTGATTCTTCAGCAAGAGCCTCTTGTAGATCCGCTTTTATCTCTGCCCTTTGTTCTCGTGCTTTAGCAATCAAATCTCGTAAAGGTAAAAGGGAGGAACTTGTCAGGACTTCTACCGAAGCGCTGGAAATTTCATTCATGCCAGCCATGGGCATATATATTTTAGCGTTCGATGGTATGTTACTTGGGGATGTCTCCGGCGCTCCAAAATGAGGTTCTGTGGAGGACGGATTTAATGGATTAGTAACTGAGTGCCCATAATCATAGGGCACGGTAGGTGTAGTATAAGATAAGCCTGTACCCGGTAGTCCTACGGTTGCTCTGAGCCCTTTTTTCCCAACATTGACAGTTGCACCCGGTACGCCGATGCTTGCACTTACTCCACGCTTACTAATGTTGAGCCTAACGCCAGGAAACAAAGTAAAGGTTTGTCTGAAACGAAGAGACATAAAGTTATCCCTATGTAGTGTTGTGCACCAAAGTTCGAAATGTTTTTATATGAACATTGAGCTGATACAAAAGCCTATCCTTAGCTCATCTTCATACCGGCATGATACAGCGGTTTGCTTGTCGGTGAAGTAAAACAAAAAAGCCCGCATAAGCGGGCTTGTTTGTCACTCGGGAGCCGCGGCTCCTTTGCGTATCCTTTTTTGTCTCCTCACCGTCTGGTCGGTGTCCTGCCGAGACTGCTAACTTCCTGTTATTGCTAGTGATGTCCTATCACTGTCCAATCATGATTGGTGGAGCTGGCGGGAGTTGAACCCGCGTCCGAAATTTCTACATCCTCGGTACTACATGCTTAGTTTGTCTTTACATTCGCACGCCAGCTGCGGACAGACACGCCACTAACGAACTAGCCTGATTAGTTTTAACGCTTCAACCCCAGGCAGGGCTTCCACGCGATCTCTTTTGGGTTTGACCTCTCTTTGATCCCCGTCTTAAGAGCGGAAGCTAGGGAGAGAGGGCTCAGAGCAGGTTATTAAGCTGCTAAAGCGTAGTTTTCGTCGTTTGCGACTATTTTTTTGCGGCTTTTAACGAGGCAAACCGCCCCTCGGCATGCACCTTGGGTTTCGCAAATCCCGTCGAATCCAGAATCAGCCCCAATAGTGTTGAACTGAGTATACCAGATTTCACTTCCTGGATACCAGCCCGGAACGCTAACTTATTGAATAGTACAATAAGTGTGCAGAATCAACGTCCTGCGTTTTTCATGATGCGCGCTTTATCAAGCTGCCACTCGCGCTCTTTCAGGTCAGTACGTTTGTCGTGCTGCTTTTTACCCTTCGCGACGCCAACCTTCACCTTGCACCAGGCGTTTTTCCAGTACAGCGATAGGGCGACCACGGTGAAACCTTCGCGGTTGATGCGTCCGTAGAGAGATTCCAGCTCACGCTTATTTAGCAGCAGCTTACGGGTGCGCGTTGGGTCACACACGTAGTGTGACGAGGCGACGGTCAGCGGCGTAAAGTTCGCGCCGAACAGGAAAGCTTCGCCATCTTTCAGGATCACGTAGCTGTCGCCGATATTGGCTTTCCCGGCGCGCAGCGATTTTACTTCCCAGCCCTGTAACGCAAGGCCAGCTTCGAATTCTTCTTCAATGAAATACTCGTGGCGCGCACGCTTGTTGAGCGCAATGGTCGCCGAGCCTGGTTTATGTGCTTTTTTCTTCGTCATAAGTGTCGTAAAGCCGTCGGTAATCTGATTTCAAAAAGTCACCTCATTGCGTCCTGTGAGGTCTAACGCGCTATCTTAGCACGAGATGAGGCTTAGCGTTTTTTTAACAGGTGATAAATGTTATTATTTGTCCGTTGTGTGACCATGGAAAATGCTATGCCTCAGATTAGCCGTACTGCGCTTGTGCCTTACAGCGCGGAACAGATGTATCAGTTAGTGAACGATGTTCAGTCTTATCCAGAATTTATTCCGGGGTGTACCGGAAGCCGCGTTCTGGAGTCTGGCCCGACGCAGATGACCGCGGCGGTGGATGTCTCCAAAGCGGGGATCAGCAAGACGTTCACCACCCGCAATACGCTGACCAGCAATCAGAGTATTTTGATGCATCTGGTCGATGGTCCGTTTAAAACGCTGATGGGGGGCTGGAAGTTTACCCCACTGAGCGCGGACGCCTGCCGTATTGAGTTCCATCTGGACTTTGAATTTACCAATAAGCTGATTGAGCTGGCGTTTGGCCGCATCTTTAAAGAGCTGGCCTCGAATATGGTTCAGGCGTTCACGACCCGCGCCAAAGAGGTTTACAGTGTCGCATAAGATTGCTGTGGAAGTGGTGTACGCGTTGCCAGAGAAACAGTATTTGCAGCGCGTGATGCTGGACGAGGGCGCGACCGTAGAAGCGGCTATCCGCGCGTCCGGCATCCTCGAGCTTCGCAGTGATATCGACCTGGCGAAAAATAAGGTCGGTATTTACAGCCGTCCGGTGAAGCTGGGTGACGTGCTGAAAGAGGGCGATCGGGTGGAGATTTATCGTCCGCTGATTGCCGACCCGAAAGAGCTGCGTCGCCAGCGTGCCGAGAAGGCGAGTAAGTAGCACTTTCTCCCCCGGTGGCGCTGCGGTATGAACCGGAAACATGGGTAACACTTTAGACCGGATACATGGGTA
>NZ_JBMKIF010000095.1:0-3332 GCF_049238025.1 Enterobacter cloacae complex sp. IR5458 | reverse complement strand
CTTTCCAAAGGCGGGAAC
The DNA here is from genome assembly GCF_049238025.1 of Enterobacter cloacae complex sp. IR5458. Taxonomy (NCBI): domain Bacteria; kingdom Pseudomonadati; phylum Pseudomonadota; class Gammaproteobacteria; order Enterobacterales; family Enterobacteriaceae; genus Enterobacter; species Enterobacter cloacae complex sp. IR5458. Next base: position 3,314 of record NZ_JBMKIF010000095.1, on the reverse strand, counting down.
GTCTCCCTAAGTAAAGCAGCTCCGTCAATGAAAAACGTCCTAGTGGGCCTTGGCTGGGATGCGCGTTCAACAGACGGTCAGGACTTTGACCTGGATGCTTCAGCATTCCTGCTGGCCTCAAACGGCAAAGTGCGCGGCGATTCAGATTTCATCTTCTATAACAACCTGACGTCATCCGACGGTTCCGTAACACACACCGGCGATAACCGCACCGGTGAGGGCGATGGTGATGATGAATCGCTGAAAATTAAACTGGACGCCGTCCCGTCTGAAGTTGACAAGATCATCTTCGTTGTGACCATCCACGATGCTCAGGCTCGTCGCCAGAGCTTTGGTCAGGTATCCGGTGCGTTTATTCGTCTGGTTAATGACGATAACCAGACTGAAGTCGCTCGCTACGATCTGACCGAAGATGCGTCCACTGAAACCGCCATGCTGTTTGGCGAGCTGTATCGCCACAATGGTGAGTGGAAATTCCGCGCAGTAGGCCAGGGTTATGCTGGTGGTCTGGCATCTGTATGTGCTCAGTACGGCATTAACGCGTCCTGATCGAAAAGTAACTTTTCATATCCGGGGCTGTTAATTCAGCCTCATTCAACTGTTTGCAGGAGCTAAAAATGGCAGTTTCTCTCGTAAAAGGCGGCAACGTATCTCTGACCAAAGAAGCACCAACCATGAATGTCGCTATGGTTGGTCTGGGCTGGGATGCCCGTGTAACCGATGGTCAGGGTTTTGACCTTGACGCTTCCGTATTCGCAGTAGGTGAAGACGGTAAAGTGCTGTCAGATGCCCATTTCATTTTCTTCAATAATAAAACCAGCCCTGATGGCGCAGTAGAGCACCAGGGCGACAACCGTACTGGTGAAGGCGACGGCGACGATGAGCAGGTCAAAATTGATCTGACCAAAGTCTCAGCAGACATCAAAAAACTGGTGTTTGCCGTTACCATCTATGATGCAGAAGCTCGTAAACAAAACTTCGGCATGGTGAGCAACAGCTTCATGCGCGTTTACAACAACGACAACGGCACGGAAATTGCCCGTTTCGATCTGTCTGAAGACGCCTCAACTGAAACCGCAATGGTCTTCGGTGAACTGTATCGCCATGGCGCTGAGTGGAAGTTTAAAGCTGTCGGCCAGGGTTTTGCCGGTGGCCTGTCAGCGCTTGCTTCCCAGCACGGCGTCAATGTCTAAAAGACGCTGAGTCTGACCCCGGCAATGCCGGGGTTTTTTTTGGGTAACGATCCGCTATCAGCTGTTGAATCTGAGAAAGGGGGCCGGGCGTTTTCAGAAAGCAGAGTAATGTTAATTCTGGCGTGAACCTTTTTGCAGGATCCGGGTTTATCTATGGTTGCTGGTTAAGCCAGTATTCCGTGCCTTATATCAACAGCATGCCCCTCGGATATATGTTACTTTTGCGATTTATGAAGGAACGGGATCTGGAACATAAGATACCCGGGCAATGAAAATTCAAATTCAACAGGTATAGAAACTTCAGCGTGATGAAATATGGTGTCACACCATATTTACGCCTCACCGAATATCCAGCGTCCTGAACTAAGCCTGGGGAACATATATAAACGCTGCGCTTTAAAAATAATCAAAAATCAGGAGAGTTAATATGAATCTACAATCCGGACAAAACATACCCCTTCAGCAATCTGCTATCAGGCTGAATCTTCAGTACCCTGCCAAATCCGGCTTTAAAGGCGAACCCGATACCTGCCTGTTCTTGCTTAATGCTCAGGGAAAGGTCAGTGGCGATTCTGACTTTATCTTTTATAATAATTTGGCTTCTCCTGAGGGGGCAGTCAAGCTCGTTACCGGTTCGCAGCAGTCCAGCATTGATATAGCACTGGATCGTGTTCCAGCGAACGTCAGTAAAATTGCGATCACCGTTGTCATTGATGGTGAAGATACCATCAGTGGGCTCAGTTTATTGAGCATTCAGGCTCCTGGTATCGCTGACTTTCAGGCTGAGACTCAGGGCCGCAGTGAGAAAGCAATCATCCTGGGTGAAGTATATCGGCACAATGGCGCCTGGAAGCTTCGTGCGCTCGGGCAGGGTTTCAACGGTGGACTTGAGCCTCTGGCCATTAGCTATGGCGTTGATGTCGCACAGCCAGCTCCGCAGCCAGCAAAGCCAGCTCGTATCAGTCTGGAAAAGAAACTGGAAACCAGATCTCCGCGCCTTGTAAGCCTCGCTAAAAAAGCCTCGGTCAGTCTCACTAAAAATAAACTGGACACCCTTGAGGCAGCGGTTGCATTTGTACTTGACGCATCCGGCTCGATGAGTGGCCAGTTCAGTAAGGGTAACGTTCAGTCTGTGCTGGACCGCATCGCCGTTCTTGCCGCCCAGTTCGACGACGACGGTGAAATGGATGTCTGGGGATTTGGAGAGAAGCATAAGAAGTATCCAAACGTCACACTGGACAACCTGGACACATATATTCAGTCCATTCGCGGGTCTGGAAAGCGTTCAGCCTGGGAGAACCTGCCGGGCCTTGGAGGGACAAACAACGAGCCTCCTGTGATGGAAGAAATAGTCAACTATTTTAAGGACTCGAAAATCCCAGTATATGTAGTATTTATTACCGATGGCGGGATCAGCAAGACCCGGGCGATTAAAGATGCAATCCGGCGTTCTGCCAACTACCCCATCTTCTGGAAGTTTGTCGGCCTGGGTGGTTCAAGCTACGGTATCCTCAAAAATCTGGATGACTTTACTGACCGCCGGGTTGATAACACCCACTTCTTTGCCATGGATGATTTCGGTTCGATTAGCGATGAAAAGCTATATGATAATCTACTGGAAGAATTCAGACCGTGGATCGATGAAACAAAAAGGTTAGGCATCCTTTAATACGCACCGTTTGAGCATGGTTGAATGAGCTCTACAGCAGCTTAATACTGTAGAGCCTTTCATTGGAAATCGTACAGGGAGGAGCATATGGACCGCATCAAGTACCTGAAATGGATAGCTGAAGAATCACCAACTACGGCTCAGCAGCTGGTGGCTTGGTTAAACAGAGCAAGGCACTATACGCCCGACATGAAAGAGCATCAGGCAGGTGTACAGATTCAAGAAAAGGGGATTGTTGTAGGGCTTAGACAAAGTACTAATCGTTACCAGGGAGATTGTCTGGCCATACATGTGGTACAGCTTCCGGAAGAAATACAAAACAAGGGATGGTTTAAGTCTTTTCTGAAGCTTTGCTGTGAAGCGAATCCCTGGGGCGATGTTGTAATTGAAGACGGCTTTGTTGAATAAATCAGATTTCGGGTAAGTCTCCCCCGTAGCGGGTTGTGTTTTCA
>NZ_JBMKIF010000094.1:0-3347 GCF_049238025.1 Enterobacter cloacae complex sp. IR5458 | reverse complement strand
TGTAAGGCCTTTGAATAAGACAAAAGGCTGCCTCATCGCTAACTTTGCAACAGTGCCGGATTGAATATAACCGACGTGACTGTTACATTTAGGTGGCTAAACCCGTCAAGCCCTCAGGAGTGAATCATGACCGTAGTCACGACCGCCGATACCTCCCAACTGTACGCACTTGCAGCCCGACATGGGCTCAAGCTCCATGGCCCGCTGACTGTCAATGAGCTTGGGCTCGACTATAGGATCGTGATCGCCACCGTCGACGATGGACGTCGGTGGGTGCTGCGCATCCCGCGCCGAGCCGAGGTAAGCGCGAAGGTCGAACCAGAGGCGCGGGTGCTGGCAATGCTCAAGAATCGCCTGCCGTTCGCGGTGCCGGACTGGCGCGTGGCCAACGCCGAGCTCGTTGCCTATCCCATGCTCGAAGACTCGACTGCGATGGTCATCCAGCCTGGTTCGTCCACGCCCGACTGGGTCGTGCCGCAGGACTCGGAGGTCTTCGCGGAGAGCTTCGCGACCGCGCTCGCCGCCCTGCATGCCGTCCCCATTTCCGCCGCCGTGGATGCGGGGATGCTCATCCGTACACCGACGCAGGCCCGTCAGAAGGTGGCCGACGACGTTGACCGCGTCCGACGCGAGTTCGTGGTGAACGACAAGCGCCTCCACCGGTGGCAGCGCTGGCTCGACGACGATTCGTCGTGGCCAGATTTCTCCGTGGTGGTGCATGGCGATCTCTACGTGGGCCATGTGCTCATCGACAACACGGAGCGCGTCAGCGGGATGATCGACTGGAGCGAGGCCCGCGTTGATGACCCTGCCATCGACATGGCCGCGCACCTTATGGTCTTTGGTGAAGAGGGGCTCGCGAAGCTCCTCCTCACGTATGAAGCGGCCGGTGGCCGGGTGTGGCCGCGGCTCGCCCACCACATCGCGGAGCGCCTTGCGTTCGGGGCGGTCACCTACGCACTCTTCGCCCTCGACTCGGGTAACGAAGAGTACCTCGCTGCGGCGAAGGCGCAGCTCGCCGCAGCGGAATGAGCGAACGTCGATATAGCCCGCTCGCGACGCTGTTCGCGGCGACCTTTCTCTTCCGGATCGGCAACGCGGTGGCGGCCCTCGCGCTTCCATGGTTCGTCCTGTCTCATACAAAGAGCGCGGCCTGGGCGGGCGCCACGGCCGCTAGCAGCGTCATCGCGACCATCATCGGCGCGTGGGTTGGTGGTGGCCTCGTCGATCGGTTCGGGCGCGCGCCCGTCGCATTGATCTCGGGTGTGGTGGGCGGCGTGGCCATGGCGAGCATCCCACTGCTCGATGCCGTTGGCGCCCTCTCGAACACTGGGCTGATCGCTTGCGTGGTGCTCGGTGCCGCGTTCGACGCACCCGGTATGGCCGCGCAGGACAGTGAGCTGCCCAAACTCGGCCACGTCGCCGGGCTCTCCGTTGAGCGCGTCTCGTCACTGAAAGCGGTGATCGGGAACGTCGCGATTCTAGGTGGCCCGGCCCTTGGGGGGGCCGCAATCGGCCTGCTTGGCGCTGCGCCAACGCTCGGGCTGACGGCGTTCTGCTCCGTCCTTGCAGGTCTGCTCGGCGCGTGGGTGCTTCCCGCGCGTGCCGCTCGGACGATGACCACGACGGCGACTCTCTCCATGCGCGCCGGCGTCGCTTTTCTCTGGAGCGAACCCCTGCTGCGCCCTCTCTTTGGTATAGTGATGATCTTCGTGGGCATCGTTGGCGCCAACGGCAGCGTCATCATGCCTGCGCTGTTTGTAGATGCAGGACGCCAAGTAGCAGAGCTCGGGCTGTTCTCCTCAATGATGGGGGCTGGTGGTCTCCTTGGCATTGCCATTCATGCGTCGGTCGGCGCCCGGATATCAGCGCAGAACTGGCTGGCGGTGGCATTTTGTGGCTCTGCGGTGGGCTCGCTTCTGCTTTCACAGTTGCCAGGCGTGCCGGTGCTGATGTTGTTGGGCGCGCTCGTGGGACTGCTGACCGGCTCAGTCTCTCCCATTCTCAACGCTGCCATCTACAACCGCACGCCGCCAGAACTTCTCGGCCGGGTACTCGGCACGGTCTCGGCGGTGATGCTGTCAGCCTCGCCCATGGTTATGCTTGCGGCCGGCGCGTTTGTCGACCTTGCTGGTCCGCTCCCTGGCCTCGTTGTATCGGCCGTGTTTGCGGGGCTCGTGGCTCTACTCTCGCTCCGTCTTCAATTTGCTACAATGGCGGCGGCAGCCACAGCCTCCGCCCCAACCCATACAGAAGGTGAACACTGATGCCCCGCCCCAAGCTCAAGTCCGATGACGAGGTACTCGAGGCCGCCACCGTAGTGCTGAAGCGTTGCGGTCCCATAGAGTTCACGCTCAGCGGAGTAGCAAAGGAGGTGGGGCTCTCCCGCGCAGCGTTAATCCAGCGCTTCACCAACCGCGATACGCTGCTGGTGAGGATGATGGAGCGCGGCGTCGAGCAGGTGCGGCATTACCTGAATGCGATACCGATAGGCGCAGGGCCGCAAGGGCTCTGGGAATTTTTGCAGGTGCTCGTTCGGAGCATGAACACTCGCAACGACTTCTCGGTGAACTATCTCATCTCCTGGTACGAGCTCCAGGTGCCGGAGCTACGCACGCTTGCGATCCAGCGGAACCGCGCGGTGGTGGAGGGGATCCGCAAGCGACTGCCCCCAGGTGCTCCTGCGGCAGCTGAGTTGCTCCTGCACTCGGTCATCGCTGGCGCGACGATGCAGTGGGCCGTCGATCCGGATGGTGAGCTAGCTGATCATGTGCTGGCTCAGATCGCTGCCATCCTGTGTTTAATGTTTCCCGAACACGACGATTTCCAACTCCTCCAGGCACATGCGTAAACGGAGGTGTGCAGAGTCCCTGCGGCAGGCGACGAACACGACCGTCGTCGATTAGTACCGGTACGGTCGGTGGTATCGAAGTCTTGATCACCACTCAGGTCTACGGCTTACAAATGGTGACCATCCCGATACTTGCGTCAGAGCACCGGGCCGATTCTTTGACAGTGAATCACTCCCGTAAGGTTGTGCCGGTGTGGGTGTCCCGGGTCGAGACGATACTCCGCCAATGCGCCCAGCAAACAACCTGGCCATCGCAGGTGGTGGGGAGCGGTGTGGCGGATGAGTTGGACAAGTTGGTGTAGCAGCACGAGCACGGCGAGATAACATCGCAGGAGTTCGACATGCTCAAGAGACAGCTGATTGCGAATCGCGATGCAGATTCATAACCCGATTGCGGGTTGGCTTCACTCCACCATCACCGAGCAGACTAGCACGGCGGGCTCTGTTGCAAAGATTGGCGGCAGTCAGAGGTAGGCTGTCGCTCTGCGCCGATCAG
>NZ_JBMKIF010000093.1:0-3366 GCF_049238025.1 Enterobacter cloacae complex sp. IR5458 | reverse complement strand
TTCCCCGGAGGAAAACATGGTCAGGCAAAAGTGTAGCGGTATTAGGCGCAGCTATTTAGTAAATCCGCCCTATGGAGGGATAAAGTCCGGAACAGCTGCTGAAGACGCTTACTCAGGCTGCTGAGTATTTCTATTCTGGCATGTGCAGAAGCGGGCCACATTGCTGACCATTGATAGCGTATCAGGGCATCCAGAATCGCCATACCTTCATTGAAACCCTGTATACCTGCCTGTTGTGCCCTTGCCAAGGTATACCACGCCGCCGTCTGAAGCTCGACCCCATTGATATCGAAAAGGTTTAACGCCAGTTTTTCAACATTCCCCCAGTTCACATCCGGACGGGCAGGATGGGTGAGTTTAGCTAGTTCTTCACGTAATGATGAATAATCAGGCATTGAGCGCGGATCGTTTCCAGTCTTAAGATGGCGTTCGGTAGTGTAGGACATTGTGAAATCCGTATCGAATGAGGGTATGAGTTGATTAGATAAATTGATGGTTTTCCAGATGCTGCTGTTGTTTCAAGTGCCTGATCATCACTTTTCCCTCTGGCATAAACTCGGTCCCATACCGTACAAGTCCAATACCTCTCAGTTCCGCATCGATGGCGTAACGCAACTCACCTGGTACTTGCTGTTCAAGTAGGGTCACATTGAGTGACTGCAAACGAGGTTCATACTTGAGCAGGACACCGGCCAGCATTTCGATCAGCTCGTGGGCTGTCCCGGGCATGCCTTGCAGAATTTTGGTCATATCCGGCAAACCATAATCTGGTAGATGGGATACGGTACCGGCCCGGGCGTTCAAAATTCGCTGGATGTTATCCAGTACAGATAAAATGACCGGGTCTTCTTCGTTTACAACTTCAAGGGGAAGATCTCCTGTAAAGTTGCCAGTAAGAATTTCATATAATGAAGGTGATTTTCGGTCCATATTGATTTTTTTCCACACTCTATGCTGGTAATGGATAAGGCAAATCAATTTCGGGTGCGTCTGGTAACCAACGGCCTGATTTTTTCATTAAATACCCCAAAATCTCATCATTAGTTAAATTGACGTCAGACATTGAATCAATTTTGAACCAGTATTCAGGATAGTAGAATAGGTCTGAGGCACGTGGCTCTGAGAAATTCAACTCTATCAGGCTAAGAGCATAACCTTGTATCCTCGATGTCTTCAACGATGACTTTGGCATCGCGAAGCGGGTGTGAAGCCTGGAGATCATCGCCCGGATCGGTCATCTCGGTCACCAGACCTTTCACCCAGGTATTGAGCTCCAGCTCAAGCAGGCGACGGTCTTTGGTGGTACCGATATTTTCACGCTGGATGAGCTTCAGGTAGTGCGCGATACGTGACAACAGGAAGATGTATGGCAGACGGGAATTGATGCGGCTGTTGGCGGTCGCATCCGCAGTGTCGTACAACGCAGGCTTCTGGGCGGAGTTTGCGCTAAAGAAACAGGAATAATCTCTGTTTTTATAATAGCTTAGCGGAATGAATCCCAGATTCGAGAATTCAAACTCACGGGTTTCCGGTATCATCACTTCGGACGGGATTTTTACCTGATTACCGGTACCGAGGTCGTACAGATGGATAGGCAGATCCTGAACTGCACCGCCAGCCTGAGGGCCACGAATCTGGACGCACCAGCCATTATTGATAAAACTTTTCACCATATTGGCAGCAAAGGCAAAGGATGCATTCGTCCATAAATACTTCTCGTGATCAGGTCCCTTCACTTCCTCCACATAATTGAAACTGCGCACCGGGACGGTATCCGGACCATACGGCAAACGGCCCAACACACGTGGCATAGTCAGCCCAATGTAGCGGGAGTCCTCAGAGTCACGGAACGCTTTCCATTTGATATATTCAGCTCTGTCAAAATAGTTACCGATGTCTTTGATGGCCGCGACTTCTTCCATGCTGGATTTATGGAAGAATTTTGGTCCTACAGAACCAATAAACGGCATATGAGCGGCAGCTGAAACTTTTGATATATTACGGAGTAACGCTACATCCTGAGCGGAGGAATCGAACTCATACGACGAAATGATTGCGGCAATGGGCTCTCCGCCCGGTTGATCGTATTCCATCGAATAAGTATGGTGATAAAGACCGCTCTGGATAATCTCCGGAGCGTCTTCAAAATCCTGACGCAGATCGTCTTTAGAAACATCAAGTATTTCTATTTTTACATTCTGGCGGAAATCTGTGCGATCAACCGTGTGCTTAAGCCCGCGCCAGAGTGATTCTACGCGTTGAAACTCCGGGTGGTGCATAACTTCATCGAGCTGGCGACTGATTTGATAATCAAGCTCTGCGATATGCGAATCAAGCAATGATTTATCAAGCTTCTCAACTTTTTGGCCTGATTTTGAAATAACCTGCATAAAAACCTGAATGGCTGCGGTCACTCGCTCATCTGCCGAGGCATCGGCCATGACGCTGTCGTCTTGATATTCAGTAATGTCACCCAGGCGAGAAACTGGATTCAGATTAATTTTTTCAAACAGCGAGGCATACACGCTGTCTGGGTTATTCTCAAGTACAGTAGTGTTCCCCTGCACCGATTGTGTTTCAGTATTCACAGACATCAGCATCCTCTCTGTTAATCCATTAAAAAAACATTTTGCTGTTATTCGGCGGGTGCAAGGGCATTCAGCTCTTGTCTTAATTCTTCGCTCAGAGCCGGGTCTTTCAGTATGGTTTCAAGAGATCTGCGGAACTCGGCGTTATCCAGGAGGTTAGACTTTAGGTCTCTAAGGAGATTGCGCATGGCTAACATGGCACGAAGTTGAGGAATTTGCTTTGCTATTGCTTCAGGCTCGAAATCTTTCATTTCAGAAAAGCTGAGTTTGATATTTTCTTCAGAACCATCACCTCTCAGGGTGTTAGCAACATCAATGCTGACCTCTGGGTTAAGCTCGGACAGAACGCTATTAAAGTTGTTTTTGGAAATATTTAACTTACTGCGTTCAGAAAGCGGGAGGGTTTCTTTGCCGTTACTGAAGTCTCCCAACGCGAGAAGTTTTAAGGGCAACTCGACTTTCTTTTGGGCGGAACCCGTGTGCAGGTCAAGCTGGATGTTGACACGTGCTTTTGGCACTTCATTCTGGAAGCTGGAATCTGCCATATCATTCCCTTTGTTGGACAGTGGTGATAGTTACCACAAGGTATCTTTACAAAGCGATGATAGAACATATTGCTCACATAGATCAACTTTGCAGATCAAAGATCTGCAATTGGAATTTTATTAAGAGTTTTCCTCTGTTTTGTAACAGGGTGCACCTCTAGGAATTGGGGAAAAAGTGATCTTGACCCGCCATTTCCGGACAGCTTTTGTATCTTAAGTTAACGATGCCCGCT
>NZ_JBMKIF010000092.1:0-3744 GCF_049238025.1 Enterobacter cloacae complex sp. IR5458 | reverse complement strand
AGCATAGTACCGGGAAGGAGGGAGTGACCATCTCATTAAATAAAGCACGCTAAGCCGGTGGCAGCGGTCGCAATGGCCTAAACTTCCCCGCACCGACCTTGGCGCTGCTGCGCCATAGGTAATCGCCGGTCAGGTTGATGTGCTCCCACCCCAGCGGCGACAGATATTGCAACAATGTGTCGTCCAGCGCCGTGCCGTTGCCACGCAAAGCACTGGTGGCACGCTCCAGATATACCGTGTTCCACAACACGATGGCCGCCGTCACCAGATTGAGGCCGCTGGCCCGGTAGCGCTGCTGCTCAAAACTGCGGTCGCGGATTTCACCCAATCGGTAGAAGAAGACCGCCCTGGCCAGCGCGTTGCGCGCCTCGCCCTTATTCAGCCCCGCATGGACGCGGCGGCGCAGCTCCACGCTTTGCAGCCAATCCAAAATGAACAGCGTGCGCTCGATGCGCCCCAGCTCGCGCAACGCCACGGCCAAGCCGTTCTGGCGCGGGTAGCTGCCGAGTTTGCGCAGCATCAGCGAAGCCGTTACCGTGCCTTGCTTGATGGAGGTGGCCAGCCGCAGAATTTCATCCCAATGGGCGCGTATTTGCTTGATGTTCAGCCTGTCGCTGCTAATCATCGGCTTGAGCGCGTCATAGGCGGCATCGCCCTTGGGGATGAATAGCTTGGTTTCGCCCAAGTCACGGATACGCGGCGCGAAGCGAAATCCCAGCAAATGCATCAAGCCAAACACGTGATCGGTGAAGCCTGCCGTGTCGGTGTAGTGTTCCTCGATGCGCAAGTCCGACTCGTGGTACAGCAGGCCATCAAGCACGTAAGTTGAATCACGAATGCCCACGTTGACCACCTTGGCACTGAAGGGCGCGTACTGGTCGGAGATATGGGTGTAGAAAGTCCGTCCTGGACTGCTTCCATACTTCGGGTTGATATGACCAGTGCTTTCTGCTTTGCTGCCGGTTCTGAAGTTCTGGCCGTCCGACGATGACGTGGTGCCGTCACCCCAGTTGCCGGCGAAGGGTTGCCGAAACTGCGCATTCACCAGCTCGGCCAGCGCCGTCGAATAGGTTTCATCGCGGATGTGCCAGGCTTGCAGCCAAGACAGCTTGGCGTAGGTGGTGCCAGGGCAGGACTCGGCCATTTTGGTCAGACCCAGGTTGATCGCGTCGGCCAGGATCGTCGTCAACAGCAAGGTTTTGTCCTTGGCCGTGTCGCTGGTCTTCAGGTGTGTGAAGTGGCGGGTGAAGCCCGTCCATTCATCGACCTCCATCAGCAACTCGGTGATTTTGAGGTGCGGCAGCAGCATAGCTGTCTGGTCGATCATGGCTTGCGCGGCGTCTGGTACTGCCGCGTCCAGCGGCGTGATCTTCAGGCCTGACGCGGTGGTGATGATGGCATCCGGTAAGTCGTTGGCCGCAGCCATGCGGTTGACTGTGGCGAGTTGCGCCTCCAACAATTCCAACCGGTCATGCAGGTATTGGTCGCAGTCGGTGGCCACTGCCAGCGGCAATTCGCTGGCCAGCTTCAAAGTGGCGAACTTCTCGACCGGCACCAGGTATTCGTCGAAGTCCTTGAACTGGCGAGAACCCTGCACCCAGACATCACCGGAGCGCAGCGCGTTCTTCAGCTCCGACAGGGCGCATAACTCGTAGTAACGCCGGTCGATGCCGTCGTCGGTCAGAACCAGCTTTGCCCAGCGCGGCTTGATGAATGCGGTTGGCGCATCGGCGGGCACCTTGCGCGCGCTGTCGCTGTTCATGCCGCGCAGCATGTCGATGGCATCGAGCACACCCTTGGCGGCGGGCGCAGCCCGCAATTTGAGCACGCCCAGGAACTGCGGCGCGTAGCGGCGTAGCGTGGCATAGCTTTCACCGATGTGGTGCAGGAAATCAAAGTCGGCAGGCCGCGCCAATGTTTGCGCTTCGGTGACGCTGGCGGCGAAGGTGTCCCAGGGCATAACGGCCTCGATGGCGGCGAACGGATCGCTGCCGCTTTGCTTGGCCTCAATCAACGCTTGACCGATGCGCCCATACATCCGCACCTTGTCGTTGATCGCCTTGCCGGAAGCCTGGAACTGCTGCTGATGCTTGTTCTTGGCCGCGTTGAACAGCTTGCCGATGATGCGATCGTGAAGGTCGATGATTTCATCGGTGACGGTGGCCATGCCTTCGATGGCCAGCGCTACCAGCGTGGCATAGCGTCGTTGCACCTCGAACTTTGCCAGATCAGCAGGCGTCATCTGGCCACCTTCACGAGCGATTTTGAGCAGGCGGTTCTGGTGAACCTGCCGCTCGATGCCTGCGGGCAGATCAAGTGCTTGCCAGGATTTCAGGCGCTCAATATGTTCGAGCATGTGGCGAGAGTTCGGTTTGGCAGGCGACTGGCGCAGCCATGCCAGCCACGTCACTTTACTGCCGTCCTTGCGCTTGAGAAGTTCGTCCAGGCGCTGACGGTGGGGTGATAACAAAGAATCGGTCAGCGCCGCGTAAATGCGTCGGTTGGCACGGGTGATGGCCTCGGCGCTTGCGCGCTCGATGGCATTCATGGCGGGCAGGATAATGCTCTGCCGCCGCAGATTCTCGACAAGTGCGCTCGCCAGCACGATGCCTTTGTCGGTCTGCAAGGCCAGCTCGGTCAATGTATGCACGGCTTGCCGATAGTGGCTCATGGTGAAGGGCTTGAACCCAAAAACCGTTTGCAGCTCGACCAAGTGCTCCCGCCGTGTCTGTTCGCGCTGGCCGTACTCGCTCCAACTTTCCACTGGCATCTTGAGTTGCGCGGCCACCATGCGCAACAGGGGCGGAAACGGAGGCTCATCGACGCCCAAAAAGGTGCCAGGGAATCGCAAGTAGCAAAGCTGCACAGCGAAGCCCAATCGATTCGCGGCGCCGCGACGCTGACGGATCACCGACAGGTCGGTTTCGTTGAACGTGTAGTGCCGTATCAGTTCGTCTTTGGCATCTGGCAGTGCCAGCAGGCTTTCGCGCTCGGTGGCGGACAGGATTGAGCGGCGTGGCATGGTCAGTCTTCCCGCAGGTACTGGTACAAGGTTTCGCGGCTGATGCCGAAGTCACGGGCCACCAAGGTTTTTTGGTCGCCTGCCGCAACTCGCCGTTTCAACTCGGCAATTTGTTCGCTGTTCAGCGATTTCTTTCGTCCCCGGTAGGCACCGCGCTGCTTGGCCAGCACGATTCCCTCGCGCTGACGTTCGCGGATCAGGGCGCGCTCGAACTCAGCGAAGGCTCCCATGACCGACAGCATCAGATTGGCCATCGGTGAGTCCTCGCCGGTGAACTTCAGCCCTTCTTTGACGAACTCCATGCGCACGCCCCGTTGTGTCAGCCCTTGGACGATGCGGCGCAGGTCATCAAGGTTGCGTGCCAGCCTGTCCATGCTATGCACCACCACGGTGTCGCCCTCGCGGACGAAGGCCAGCAGCCTTTCCAGCTCGGGACGCTGGGTGTCCTTGCCAGAAGCCTTGTCGGTGAACACCCGCGCCACCTGAACACCCTCCAATTGCCGTTCCGGGTTCTGGTCGAAGCTGCTGACGCGGACATAGCCGATGCGTTGACCTTGCAAGATGCCTCCAAAGGCAAAAGTGTCAGGATGAAATCTGTTACCTTTGACGGAATATGTCAATCAATAGGAAATTTAACTCTATTCTGACATCGTTTGCACATGGTGTCGTTTTCAGAAGACGGCTGCACTGAACGTCAGAAGCCGACTGCACTATAGCAGCGG
>NZ_JBMKIF010000091.1:0-3844 GCF_049238025.1 Enterobacter cloacae complex sp. IR5458 | reverse complement strand
TGCTGGACCCGCTCGCCGCAGCCGAACGACCGAGCGTAGCGAGTCAGTGAGCGAGGAAGCGGCATGTCTCCGGTAGTGCATCTTCTGCTGACGCATCCGACCCTGATTTTTCACCTGCTTTATGTGGCAGCTATGCCAGGTGTTTCTGCGATGTTACATTTTAAGCCAGTATACACTCCGCTAGCGCTACGTGACTGGTTCAGGGCGGCGCCCCGAAACCCGCCAAAACCGACTGACGCGCCTGCGGCTTGTCCAACCCCGCGCCGCCCGGGAAGCGTTTCCCGCCCGTCCCGGCGTTATCAGGAGGCCGGTTTGTCAGAGAAACGGAACAAGATGCTCACCATGTGGGTGACGGAGGACGAGCACCGCAGGCTGCTCGAACGCTGCGACGGGAAGCAGCTGGCGTCCTGGATGCGGCAGACGTGCCTCGGTGAGAAGCCGGCCCGCTCCGGCAAACTTCCCTCGATCTCGCCGGCGCTGCTGCGCCAGCTTGCCGGCATGGGCAATAACCTGAACCAGATAGCCCGCCGGGTTAACGCCGGCGGCGGTACCGGCCATGACCGGGTGCAGATTGTCGCCGCGCTGATGGCGATCGATGCCGGCCTCGAGCAGTTGCGCCACGCAGTTCTGGAGAAAGGATCGGACGATGATCGTTAAATTCCACCCGCGCGGCCGCGGCGGTGGCGCCGGGCCGGTGGATTACCTGCTCGGTAAAGACCGGCAGCGCGAGGGCGCCACCGTCCTGCAGGGACGGCCGGAAGAGGTCCGGGAGCTCATCGACGCCTCGCCGTATGCGAAGAAATACACCTCCGGGGTACTGTCGTTTGCGGAGGCTGACCTGCCGCCCGGGCAGCGTGAAAAACTGATGGCCAGCTTCGAGCGGGTTCTGATGCCCGGACTTGATAAGGACCAGTACAGCGTGCTGTGGGTGGAGCACACCGACAAGGGGCGTCTGGAGCTGAATTTCCTGATCCCCAACACTGAGCTGCTGACAGGAAAACGCCTGCAGCCGTACTTTGATCGTGCTGACCGGCCGCGCATCGATGCCTGGCAGACGGTGGTCAACGGCCGGCTGGGGTTGCATGACCCGAACGCGCCGGAGAACCGGCGGGCGCTGGTCACGGCATCTGCCCTGCCAGAAACGAAGCAGGAAGCCGCCCAGGCCATCACGCAGGGGTTACTGGCCTTAGCCTCATCCGGGGAGCTGAAAACGCGCCAGGACGTCACTGCGGCGCTGGAAAGTGCAGGTTTTGAGGTGGTGCGCACCACCAGAAGCAGTATCAGCATTGCCGACCCGGACGGGGGGCGAAACATCCGACTGAAGGGAGCCATCTATGAGCAGTCTTTTAACGCTGGCGAAGGACTTGGAGCAGAAATCGAAAGCGCAGCAGCTGCATACCGGCGAGATGCTGAAAGCCGCATTCAGCGAGCACGAGCAGTCTGTCAGAGCGGAACTGAGTGCAAGCGGGAAGAGAATCAGCGACGCCATCCGCGCCCACGAGGAGAGTATGAGCTCGGCCATGGAAAAGAACCGGCGGAGCGTGCTGCGCACGGCCGGGCGGACATGGCTCACCGTCCTGATGACGGCAGGCCTGCTTGTCGGGACGAGCGGGAGCGTGCTGTGGTGGCAGGGCCAGCAGATAACCGACAATTACACGGCCATTCGCCAGCAGGAGGATACGCTGAAGAAACTCACCGTCCGGACGTGGGGCGTGCGCTATCAGGAGAGCAGCGACGGCCGGAAATTCCTTATCCTGCCGCCGGGGATGCAATCCGAAGCTATCCCCTACGACGGGACGACCTGGATCCGCCTGAAACAGGAGTAGCGGAAAATGACAGAACTGGAAAAGCAGTTGCTGAGCGCATTAGAGCAGCTACAGCAGGATTACTCGCAAAGGCTGGACGAGTGGGAGAGCGCCTTCGCGGAATGGCGGAGGATGTCTGGGCTTATGCAACGGGAGAACGCGATGCTGAGCGAGCGCGTGTCGGACTTGAGCGAGCAGGTGCAGAGTTTGAGCGAGCAGCTGCGCCGCTTGTCCGGGAGCTGAATACGGCAGAGCGCCGGCAGCGGGAGCATGAATATCAGAAAAGCCTGGAGCAGCAGCGCCAGCCGCAGAAAACCTACAAAGGACCGACGCTGGGCTGACGGATGCCGGCGCGTGACAAACTCCAGGAAGAAGGGCTGCGAAATTCCCCGCTAAATACGTCGTGATGAAAAGATCAGGGCATAGACAAAGGGAGAATTGTAGGACTGCTTAACAGCCATTGAAGCTGTACTTAACTGCCTGTATCTGGCGGCGGAGCTGTGGGAGTGGCTGAAGAAGCATTTGCCTGTTTTTAAGGCTTTCGCGCCGATCTCAGGGTGAATTTCACTCCCATGCATCTGGCTGCATGACTATGCATGAGTGTAATATTCAGCGGCTGCGTTTCCGGTGTTTTTTCGCTATGTCTGTCGCCACTTTCTCGCGTCTGGCACCGGAAACGCCGCCAACCCCGTTTCAGCGGTGCGGGCAACGGATGTTATGGTAAATCCAACTGATTGGCAGGTACAAAAAAAGCCCCGTAGGGCTTTTTTGTAATGCTCATGAGGAAACTACTGCTGCTTAGAATCCATTTCCTCAATGTGATTGTTCACAATAGATCTGAATTGCATTGGTGCCTTGATGTTTGGAATTGGCGTGTTGGTTCCGCCGGTACCTTTAATTACGATCGACCCATAATTAAAGATTCGTCCTAGTATCCCTTGATGTATGCCAAGGCTTTCAACTTTATCAATACGGAGTTCCACCGTATTACGTCGGATCAACCCTACTTTTGCGATGACTCTTTGGTTAGTCAATGCAAGCTCCGTTGACCAAACTCTAAGAAGCACAGGGACTATTATAAGTAATCCTAAGCCGTAAAAAGGTAGCAACAGGATTCCGATAATTACTGGGATGATTGTTGGAATCCAGGAGGTTTGAGCGCGAGATATTACAGATTCATTTCTCGTCAATGATTGGTCTACGTAGCTTCCCATAAGGTTACATCCATTTAGAAAAAATAGGATTTTTCCCTTTTTAAGATGAATCGGCAATAGAAACCTTATATCCGCGTGGTAGGTATACAAAAATTAAGGGGAACGTAGCGACTCTCGGACTGCTCGGTTCTTTTATTTCTTGCCGTGAAAGTAGCTTGATTCAACGGTGGTGAACGCTGCTGCTACGCCCATATACTCCTGGCTTTAGAAACCTTTATCCCATATCTGTCGAATATCACAGATGATCTTCTTGAGATCCTTTCCGTTGCGTCGTAATCTCTTGCTCTGAAAACGAAAAAACCGCCTTGCAGGGCGGTTTTTCGAAGGTTCTCAGAGCTACCAACTCTTTGAACCGCGGTAACTGGCTTGGAGGAGCACAGTAACCAAATCTGTCCTTTCAGTTTAGCCTTAACAGGCGCATAACTTCAAGACTAACTCCTCTAAATCCGTTACCAATGGCTACCGCCACTGGCGATTTTTCGTGTCTGTTCCGGGTTGGACTCAAGATGATAGTTACCGGGACAACGTGGTAGTCGGGCTGAACGGGGGGTTCTTGCATACAGCCCAGCTTGGAGCGAACTGTCTAAACGGAACGGGACGTGGTGATTTAGGTAAAGCTTCCACCACAACACGGATGCCGCAGGACGGGAACAGGAGAGCGCAAGAGGGAGCCGCCGGGGGGAAACGCCTGGTATCTTTATAGTCCTGTCGGGTTTCGCCACCACTGATTTGAGCGTCTGATTTGTGATGCTTGTCAGGGGGGCGGAGCCTATGGAAAACCGGCAACGCTGGGATCCTTTTCTGGTCCCGCTTTTTTACGCACAT
>NZ_JBMKIF010000090.1:0-4295 GCF_049238025.1 Enterobacter cloacae complex sp. IR5458 | reverse complement strand
ACCGGTCAGACCGGCATGGACATGCCGAAAACGCCTGAGCACAAGCAGTGGAACGGCGATATGAGCGCAACAGCCCAGCCGAAGCAGTGGCTGCCGCTAATGGCGGAAATGCCAATTAATATCTATGCGAAAGTGACCATTACGTTCCAGGACGAACAGCTGAGTTAACCGCCCTCTCCCCGTCGTTCACCGGCGGGGTTTTCATGTAGCCATAAAAAAGGGTCTGACCACGGTCAGACCCTTTTCATATTTAACTGGCGGAATAATTATTCGTCTTCGAGATAAGTATACCCGTACAGCCCCGCCTCAAACTCTTCCAGGAACTGCTGCTGCAATGCATCGTCGAGACCGGTGTTTTTCACCTGGTCGCGGAACTGGGTCAGCAGCGTTTTCGGATCGAGCTGAACGTATTCCAGCATGTCTGCCACGGTATCCCCCTCGTCAGACAGCTCAACTTCCACGCTGCCGTCAGGGAAGACAAACACGTCAACCGCTTCGGTATCACCGAACAGGTTGTGCATGTTGCCGAGGATCTCCTGGTACGCCCCAACCATAAAGAAGCCCAGCATCGGCGGGTTCTCCGGGTCGTACTCCGGCATTGGCATGGTGGTGGCGATACCGTCGCCGTCAACGTAGTGGTCGATAGCACCGTCGGAGTCACAGGTGATGTCCAGCAGCACCGCGCGACGTTCCGGGGCGTGGTTCAGCCCTTCCAGCGGCAGAACCGGGAACAGCTGGTCGATACCCCATGCATCCGGCATCGACTGGAACAGCGAGAAGTTGACGTAAATCTTATCCGCCATACGTTCCTGCAGCTCGTCGATAATCGGACGGTGCGCGCGGTTGCTCGGGTCGAGCTGCTTCTGCACTTCATGGCACATGTTCAGATAAAGCTGCTCCGCCCACGCACGCTCCTGCAGGCTGAAGGTGCCTGACGAGTAGCCGACGTGAATATCGTGCAGATCCATCTGGCTGTCGTGCAGCCATTCGCGCAGGGAGCGACGCGTGCCCGGCTCGTGCATCTCCTGCCAGGTTTCCCACATGCTTTGCAGGGAACGCGGTGCATCATCCTGCGGCGGCGTCGCTTCGGAAATTTCGCTACGCTCAACGCCGATGATATTAGAGACCAGCACCGTATGGTGCGCGGTCACCGCGCGACCGGATTCGGTGATCACCGTCGGGTGCGGCAGGCCGTGCTCTTCACAGGCATCACCGATCGCCCAGATGATGTTATTGGCGTATTCATTCAGACCGTAGTTCACCGAGCAGTCAGACTGCGAGCGGGTCCCTTCGTAGTCTACGCCCAGGCCACCGCCCACGTCGAAGCACTGAATATTCACGCCAAGCTTGTGCAGCTCAACGTAGAAACGGGCTGATTCACGCACGCCGGTGGCGATATCGCGAATATTGGCCATCTGCGAACCGAGGTGGAAGTGCAGGAGCTGAATGCTGTCCAGACGACCGCGCTCGCGCAAAATTTCCACCAGCTGCAGTACCTGGTTCGCCGCGAGGCCGAATTTGGATTTTTCACCGCCGGAGGACTGCCATTTACCGGAACCCTGAGACGCCAGACGCGCACGCACGCCGAGGCGTGGCACCACGTTAAGACGTTCAGCCTCTTCCAGCACGATCGCGATTTCAGTCATCTTCTCGATAACCAGATAGACCTTGTGGCCCATCTTCTCGCCAATCAGCGCCAGACGAATGTACTCACGGTCTTTGTAGCCGTTACAGACAATGACCGAACGGGTCATGCCCGCATGCGCCAGAACCGCCATCAGCTCCGCTTTGGAGCCGGCTTCGAGGCCCAGCGGCTCGCCGGAGTGGATAAGGGACTCAATCACGCGGCGGTGCTGGTTCACCTTAATCGGGTAAACCAGGAAGTAGTCGCCTTTATAGCCGTAGGATTCACGCGCGCGCTTGAAGGCGGCGTTAATAGAACGCAGGCGATGTTGCAGGATCTGCGGGAAGCAGAACAGTGCAGGCAAACGCTGGCCCTGTGCTTCACGGGCTTTCACCAGTTTGGCGAGGTCCACGCGCGCTTCAGGGACGTCCGGATCCGGGCAAACGCTGATGTGGCCCAGTTCGTTGACGTCGTAGTAGTTATTGCCCCACCAGGCAATATTGTATGTGCGCAGCATCTTGCTGGCTTCCTGGGAGCTCATCGCAACCTCCTGCATAGAACGTAGTACACCCTGTTCGCCCGCTGACGAAGGCGAAAAAGAAGACATGTCGTCAGACATAGCGAACCTCAACTCTTTGTATTAAGTGTAAAACAGTTGACTACTATCGCAGCGTTATACGGCGATAACAACCCATAAACGGCTCCGTTTCCCAGCAGAGTATGCTGAAATCCAGACCGTGCGACCGGTTTCTTATTCATATCATTGTAAAACACGTATCCGAACTCTGTATGACAAGGTTCGGCGAAACCACGAGAAAACTCTTGTATTAACAAGAGCGCCCTTGTTCAGTTTTCACACAGCCTGACCGGCCCTGGAATCCTGAGAAGCGCCGAGATGGGTATAACATCGGCAGGTTTGCAGACTAGAAATGCGGGTTGCGGGAATCAAATGCGCGCCAGAACGGCTGCGCTGAATTAGCGGAAAACGATGGTTCATTATCTCGTATCACCTCCACGGCCGCCTCTGCTGAAACGGACCCCAAGCCAAAGCTAAAAGTTCACTGCTTAACCCGGCTGGAAGTGGCGACACGATGAGTTCATCGAGCGCTTATTTTGTATGAGCCGCGTGCCGCGTTTTATACCGAGAAGGGGGCTAAAAAGCAAAACAAAAATGCGTGGGTTGCCAGCGCCGTCAGGAAAAATTTCCAGCAAACATTTCAACGCCGTGAGAGATGAATCAAAAAAAACTGGAAATCGGGCGAAGAAGTGACCTAAAATAGCCATCCAGATGTTAATCCATCTATACTGATTAACACTCATACTGCCAGTGTCAAAAACCTGCAGGCCTTGGTAGAATTATCTCCTTTGGCTATTCCACACAGCAGCTTGAGCTAACCAAATTCCTCTTAGGTGAAATAAAACATGGCAAAACACCTGTTTACGTCCGAGTCCGTATCAGAAGGACATCCTGATAAAATTGCTGACCAAATCTCCGATGCGGTGCTGGATGCGATCCTGGCGCAGGATCCTAAAGCGCGCGTCGCGTGCGAAACCTACGTCAAAACTGGCATGGTTCTGGTTGGCGGTGAGATCACCACCAGCGCATGGGTTGATATCGAAGAGATCACCCGTAACACGGTGCGTGAAATCGGTTATGTGCATTCTGATATGGGCTTTGATGCCAATTCTTGCGCGGTGCTGAGCGCCATTGGCAAACAGTCTCCAGACATCAACCAGGGCGTTGACCGTGCCGATCCACTGGAACAGGGCGCGGGCGACCAGGGCCTGATGTTTGGCTACGCGACCAACGAAACCGACGTGCTGATGCCAGCCCCGGTCACCTACGCGCACCGTCTGGTACAGCGTCAGGCTGAAGTACGCAAAAACGGCACCCTGCCGTGGCTGCGCCCGGATGCAAAAAGCCAGGTCACCTTCCAGTACGATGACGGCAAAATCGTTGGCATCGATGCGGTGGTACTGTCTACCCAGCATTCCGAAGAGATTGACCAGAAATCCCTGCAAGAAGCCGTGATGGAAGAGATCATCAAGCCGGTTCTGCCGACCGAATGGCTGAGCTCTGCGACCAAATTCTTCATCAACCCAACCGGACGCTTTGTTATCGGCGGCCCAATGGGTGACTGCGGTCTGACCGGACGTAAAATCATCGTTGATACCTACGGCGGCATGGCACGTCACGGCGGCGGTGCGTTCTCTGGTAAAGATCCGTCTAAAGTTGACCGCTCTGCGGCATACGCGGCACGTTATGTTGCGAAAAACATCGTTGCTGCCGGCCTGGCTGACCGCTGTGAGATTCAGGTTTCTTACGCCATCGGCGTGGCTGAGCCAACCTCCATCATGGTTGAAACCTTCGGTACCGAGAAAGTGCCTTCAGAACAGCTGACCCTGCTGGTACGCGAGTTCTTCGACCTGCGTCCATACGGACTGATTCAGATGCTGGATCTGCTGCACCCAATCTACAAAGAAACCGCGGCATACGGTCACTTTGGTCGTGAACATTTCCCATGGGAAAAAACCGACAAAGCCGCCCTGCTGCGTGAAGCTGCCGGTCTGAAATAATCGACTGACACGAGCGTTAAAAAAGCCAGCCTTTGTTTATATACAGTTAACTTAAACGTGTATAAAGTGTACTAAAGCAGATGGATCTGCTTTT
>NZ_JBMKIF010000089.1:0-4507 GCF_049238025.1 Enterobacter cloacae complex sp. IR5458 | reverse complement strand
CACCTCTGACTGAGAGTTTACTCACTTAGCCGCGTGTCCACTATTGCTGGGTAAGATCATATTTCAGCGCCTGCCAGACGACGTCGCGCCCGGAATCATCAAGCTTATTTTCGATGATGACCAGGTTGCCTTTTTTATCGAGCGCCAGCAGATCGAGACGTTCTTTGGTGTCGTCAAAACCGGCGAACTCTTTCTGGATAATCAGCAACTCATCGTCGTTGTCGCGGGTTAACGCCTGGGGATTCTTTGCCAGCCACTCCTGCAGGTGATCGCGCTCGCGAAAGCCGAGGCTGCTGAACGACACCTCTTGCAGAGAATGCAGACTATTGGTCGGCGTATCGACTTTATACATTTTCCGCCTCACTTACCGCCTGCTCGGCTTCCGGTAGGGTGATTTCACCCGAGAGGAGTTTGGGGAGAAGGGTGTCGCGGAGTAATGCCAAAGATTGAGAGTGTTTTAAATTTACATGTGCACGCTGATGCAAAAGCAAGGCTGATGATTCAAACAAATTTACTAATGCCATAGGGGGGAGTGGATAGCTCAAACTATGTATATGATTACGGTTCAAAGAAGGAACAGCTGAACCTGCATTAAACGCTTTCATATCTAATAGTCGCAGCAACTCATAAGCGTAACAGGGTGTTGCACGTTTGAATTCCTTTACCCAAAGGGTTGTATTCAATGGCCAATAATCTTCAAGCGTTAAATAAACTTTACCAAGCACACCAGAACGACCAGTTATAACGCCCGGAGCTTTAGCCATTGCCACATTATGAGTACCGTTGGGGCCACTGGCGGCAATCAGAGGAAACTCACCATCTTTTCGTGCCGATGAAGGGAGATCAAAACCTCTCTGTAATACCAACAAATCTTGAAGCTTCCCTAACTCCCATGTCACAGGGATATTTCCCAACTCACTATCCTGCATCGCGGACGGAAACAGTTCTGCCGTGGCTTTTAACTCGGCATATTGTTCAGGGTGTTCACGCTCAAAAACCACCAGCGCATCATCATCTTTTCCGGAAATCGCTGTCATAGCGGCAAGCATCGCGTCTTCCTGCGAACCGCCCGCTTCCAGCACTGCCATTTTGGCCTTTACGGGTTCAAAATTAACAAACCAGCTTTTGAACAGGGCTTGTGCCATTTGTTCGAGGGTTTGGTTTATCTGATTATTCGTGAATACTTTCTCTTCCTGCAATTCGATGAGCTTACTAATATTACAAGCATTCTCAACAGGTAAAACACTTACTGGAATATTATTAATAAGGTCTTTGCTAACATTAGGAAAAGTTGATCCTGTCGCAGCTGCCAGCAATTTAGGAAGATAAGTCTCTAATACAGCTTTAACGTAAGGTGTCGGATATCCGTTTCGACCTCTTATTGCAGCAAGACCTCGACCTATACAATATTTTTGATCAGAATAGTTCATCCTGCCGGTTGTTGAACCACGAACACAAAATAAAATATCTCCTGGTAGCGATATTTTTTTTGCATATGCAGTATGCTGCACAGGTGCAGGGTAACGGTCAGTAAACTCTGTAGGTCCATTCAATAAGGGGAGTCCTATCCCCTCATTATTAACCTCTTCGCCTTTAGGGGATTGCCCCATAATAATCTCTGCAATATGAGAGAATGGGATCTCAAAACTCATAACCCAGCCCCCCCAGATTCGCCTTAATCTGTGCTTCTAGGTTCGCGCTCTCTTCCAACTGATCTTTCAGTTGCGTCGTCAATCGTGCCATTTTCTCGGCAAAGGGTTCATCATCTTCGTCTTGCTCGGTAGCACCAACATAGCGCCCAGGGGTCAACACAAAGTCGTTTTTCTGAATATCTTCCAGCGTTGCAGAGAAGCAGAATCCGGCTTCGTCTTCGTACTCTTTATCTGCCTGCCATTTGTGGAAGGTGTCGGCAATTCTGGCGATATCTTCACGAGTAAAGTCACGCAGCACGCGGTCTTTCATAAAGCCAATCTTGCGGGCGTCGATAAACAGCACTTCGCCTTTGCGGTGCGCTTTGCCGTTGCCGCTGGATTTGTCTTTGGTCAGGAACCAGATACAGGCCGGGATTTGGGTGTTGGTAAAGAGCTGGCCCGGTAGCGCCACCATGCACTCGACCAAATCGGCTTTGATCAGGTTACGGCGGATTTCGCCTTCGTTGTTGGTGTTGGAGCTCATCGAACCGTTCGCCAGCAGCAGCGCCATCGAACCTTTTGGCGCAAGGTGATGGATCATGTGCTGCATCCACGCAAAGTTGGCGTTGCCCTGCGGCGGTGTGCCGTATTTCCAGCGCACGTCGTTTTCCAGCTTGGCGTTCCACCACTCCTTCATGTTGAACGGCGGGTTCGCTATCACGAAGTCAGCTCGCAGATCCGGGTGCTGGTCGTCCAGCAGGGTGTCGGCGTTTTTGCTGCCGAAGTTAAAGTCGATACCCCGGATCGCCATATTCATTGCCGCCAGCTTCCAGGTGGTCGGGTTCGACTCCTGGCCGTAAACAGAGATATTGCGCTTCTGCTCGGCGGCGTTGTACTGCTTCTCGCCCGCGTGCTCTTCGATAAAACGGTCGCTGGAAACAAAGAACCCGCCGGAACCCATCGCCGGGTCATACACGCGCCCGTTATACGGTTGCAGCATTTCAACAATCAGGGTGACGATACTTTTTGGCGTGTAATACTGGCCGCCCTGCTTACCTTCCGCCAGCGCGAACTGGCCGAGGAAATATTCGTACACGTGACCGAGAATATCTTTGCTCTTTAAGTTGAGCTTCTTGCCGTTATATTCCGGGTTGCTGAAGTTGGCGTCAGAGAAAGTATTAATCAGCCCGGTCAACACTTCGTTGCCCAATTGATACTGGCTGATACGGTTCAGAATACCTTTCAGCTTCGGGTTGGTTTTTTCGATTTCATCGAGCGCGTTATCCACCAGCCAGGACACAGAGCGCAGCGTCACATCCTTGCCGGTGGTTTCATCCACCCACAGCACGGTGCCGGTCGGCAACATGGCTTTGTTTTTCAGCGTGTCCCAGCGCGCGGCTTTCGGCACCCAGAAGATGTTCTTTTCGGTGTAGTAATCTTCCACCTCCAGTTCATCCACAATCGCCTGTGCGTACTCTTCATCAGAGTCGTAACCGTCGCGCGACATGGCATAGATGTTGTCCGGGTTGCCGACATCGCGGAACAAGGTGATTAGCTCCTGCTGACGCGCCTCGAAGGCATCGGACACATACTTGAGGAAGATAAGCCCCAGCACCACGTGCTTGTAGTTGGCGGCATCCATGTTGGCGCGTAGCTTGTCGGCGGCTTTCCAGAATTTGTTATCCAGCTCGTTCAGGAACTGTTGTTCGGCGTTGTTCATGAAAATCCTCAGGGGCGATCGCAGCGATAGTGCAAACATGCCTATCTTAAATTTGGTTTTGGAATGCTAATCGCAAAATGATACCCGGAATGACTAGGTTCATAAACGAGATAGCGCAAAGAAGTGGAAGATGGGCTATGGCTAAGTTGACATTAAGTTCCGGGTAATGGTGCCAACTTACTGATTTAGTGTATGATGGTGTTTTTGAGGTGCTCCCGTGGCTTCCATCTCCATCAGTTGTCCCTCCTGCTCAGCTACTGAAGGCGTGGTGCGTAACGGTAAAAGTACTGCCGGACATCAGCGCTATCTCTGCTCTCACTGCCGTAAAACATGGCAACTGCAGTTCACTTACACCGCTTCTCAACCCGGTACGCACCAGAAAATCATTGATATGGCCATGAATGGCGTTGGATGCCGGGCAACCGCCCGCATTATGGGCGTTGGCCTCAACACGATTTTACGTCACTTAAAAAACTCAGGCCGCAGTCGGTAACCTCGCGCATACAGCCGGGCAGTGATGTGATTGTCTGCGCTGAAATGGACGAACAGTGGGGCTACGTCGGTGCTAAATCACGTCAGCGCTGGCTGTTTTACGCGTATGACAGGATACGGAGGACGGTTGTGGCGCACGTCTTCGGTGAACGCACTCTGGCCACACTGGAGCGTCTTCTGAGCCTGCTGTCGGCCTTTGAGGTCGTGGTATGGATGACGGATGGCTGGCCGCTGTATGAATCCCGCCTGAAGGGAAAGCTGCACGTAATCAGCAAGCGTTACACTCAGCGCATTGAGCGACATAACCTGAATCTGAGACAACATCTGGCAAGGCTGGGACGGAAGTCACTGTCGTTCTCAAAATCGGTGGAGCTGCATGACAAAGTCATCGGGCATTATCTGAACATAAAACGCCATCAGTAAGTTGGAGTCATTACCTAAATACTACTAATATTGAGAGGCCAAGCAGATTTTGCTCTTTTTTTTGCGCAATTTATAAAAATCATAATTCACTAATGCGGTAACGGTAATTAATAAAATAATAACCTGAATTTTTCATAAAGTTAGGGAAGGTGCGAATAAGCAGGTCATTTCTTCCCAAGCTCACTCGCTGATTAAAATTTCGCGGATCTGGGCCGATTTTTTTCCCGCAAACACATCGAAT
>NZ_JBMKIF010000088.1:0-4565 GCF_049238025.1 Enterobacter cloacae complex sp. IR5458 | reverse complement strand
AGAATGAAGATTCCGACGTTACTAACTGAGTGTTGTATCTAATCGTGGGGGCAGGTCATCCCGACAACACAGACCATTCCGTGGCAAAGCAAAAGTTCAGAATCACCAACTGGTCCACCTACAACAAAGCTCTCATCAACCGTGGCTCCCTCACTTTCTGGCTGGATGATGAGGCGATTCAGGCCTGGTATGAGTCGGCAACGCCTTCATCACGAGGAAGGCCCCAGCGCTATTCTGATCTCGCCATCACCACCGTTCTGGTGATTAAACGCGTATTCCGGCTGACCCTGCGGGCTGCGCAGGGTTTTATTGATTCCATTTTTGCCCTGATGAACGTTCCGTTGCGCTGCCCGGATTACACCAGTGTCAGTAAGCGGGCAAAGTCGGTTAATGTCAGTTTCAAAACGCCCACCCGGGGTGAAATCGCACACCTGGTGATTGATTCCACCGGGCTGAAGGTCTTTGGTGAAGGCGAATGGAAAGTCAGAAAGCACGGCAAAGAGCGCCGTCGTATCTGGCGAAAGTTGCATCTTGCTGTTGACAGCAACACACATGAAGTTGTCTGTGCAGACCTGTCGCTGAATAACGTCACGGACTCAGAAGCCTTCCCGGGCCTTATCCGGCAGACTCACAGAAAAATCAGGGCAGCCGCGGCAGACGGGGCTTACGACACCCGGCTCTGTCACGATGAACTGCGGCGTAAGAAAATCAGCGCGCTTATCCCGCCCCGAAAAGGTGCAGGTTACTGGCCCGGTGAGTACGCAGACCGCAACCGTGCCGTTGCTAATCAGCGGCTGAGCGGAAGCAATGCACGGTGGAAATGGACAACGGAATATAACCGTCGCTCGATAGCGGAAACGGCAATGTACAGAATGAAGCAGTTGTTGGGAGGTTCACTGACGCTGCGTGACTACGATGGTCAGGTAGCGGAAGCTATGGCCATGGTGCGTGCGTTGAACAGGATGACAAAGGCTGGGATGCCAGAAAGCGTGCGTATTGCCTGAAAATCCAGCCAGCTACAGGGTCGTTCGCACGAAATCTTATTTATTCAACAAAGCCGCGCTGAATCGCAGTCCTTCGACGATCTCACGTGAAGTTCAGCGTAATCGGGGCAGACGCTATTACAAAGCTGTTGATGCTAATAACCGAGCCAACAGAATGGCGAAAAGGCCAAAACCGTGCTTACTGGATCAAAATTTACCATTGCGAAAGCTTGTTCTGGAAAAGCTGGAGATGAAATGGTCTCCAGAGCAAATATCAGGATGGTTAAGGCGAACAAAACCACGTCAAAAAACGCTGCGAATATCACCTGAGACAATTTATAAAACGCTGTACTTTCGTAGCCGTGAAGCGCTACACCACCTGAATATACAGCATCTGCGACGGTCGCATAGCCTTCGCCATGGCAGGCGTCATACCCGCAAAGGCGAAAGAGGTACGATTAACATAGTGAACGGAACACCAATTCACGAACGTTCCCGAAATATCGATAACAGACGCTCTCTGGGGCATTGGGAGGGCGATTTAGTCTCAGGTACAAAAAACTCTCATATAGCCACACTTGTAGACCGAAAATCACGTTATACGATCATCCTTAGACTCAGGGGCAAAGATTCTGTCTCAGTAAATCAGGCTCTTACCGACAAATTCCTGAGTTTACCGTCAGAACTCAGAAAATCACTGACATGGGACAGAGGAATGGAACTGGCCAGACATCTAGAATTTACTGTCAGCACCGGCGTTAAAGTTTACTTCTGCGATCCTCAGAGTCCTTGGCAGCGGGGAACAAATGAGAACACAAATGGGCTAATTCGGCGTAAGCGTCAAGTCACTGCCGCCTGTGATTCCAGTCCCGGGATCGCTAGCTTAGAGCTCCGTCTAATTTAGAAGGAGCTCTGTTTATGGAAAATGCTGCCAACTGGCGAACTGAATCGCGTACCGTCTATTCCAGTGACTTCAAACTTCGGATGGTCGAACTGGCTTCACGACCAGATGCCAACGTCGCACAACTGGCGCGGGAACATGGCGTTGATAATAATCTCATTTTTAAGTGGCTACGCCTCTGGCAGAGAGAGGGGCGAATCTCTCGTCGAATGCCTGCAACTATCGTGGGGCCGGTGGTACCTCAATCTCTTCCGGCTTCTCCGACTCTGTTGTCCGTCGACGTTATCAACGACCCGTTGCCCGCAGCAGAGAATGACACTCTGTGTACGTTCTCCTCCGCTCACGCCAGCGCCACTTCCTGTCATGTTGAGTTCCGCCACGGCAAAATGACGCTGGAGAACCCGTCGTCAGAGTTGCTGACTGTGCTGATCCGCGAATTGACCGGGAGGACACCATGATATCCCTCCCGTCAGGCACCCGCATCTGGCTGGTCGCCGGGGCCACGGATATGCGTAAATCCTTCAACGGGCTGGGCGAACAGATACACCACGTTCTGGATGAGGATCCCTTCTCCGGCCATCTGTTTATCTTCCGGGGACGCCGTGGCGATACCGTGAAAATACTTTGGGCTGATGCTGATGGTCTGTGCCTGTTTATCAAACGCCTGGAAGAGGGACAGTTCGTCTGGCCTGCTGTACGCGACGGCAAAATCGCGATCACCCGCTCACAACTTGCCATGCTCCTTGATAAGCTGGACTGGCGCCAGCCAAAAATATCCCGCCTTAACTCACTGACAATGTTGTAAAAAAATCATAACCGCATTATAAAAGCGGTTATGAATCACGACTATCTCGCCCGTATCGCTGCGCTGGAAGACGCGCTTCGCCAGAAAGACAGTCAGCTCAGTCTCGTTGCAGAGACTGAGTCGTTCCTGCGTTCTGCACTGGCCCGCGCAGAAGAGAAAATAGAGAACGAAGAGCGCGAGATAGAGCATCTGCGGGCACAGATAGAAAAACTGCGTCGAATGTTGTTCGGTACCCGCTCCGAAAAACTTCGCCGACAGGTTGAAGAAGCCGAAGCCCTGCTGAAACAGCAGGAGCAGCAAAGCGATCGCTACAACGGACGGGAAGACGATCCGCAGGTACCTCGCCAGTTGCGTCAGTCCCGCCATCGTCGCCCGTTACCAGCACATCTTCCCCGCGAGATACATCGGCTGGATCCTGCGGAAACCAGCTGTCCGGAATGCGGCAGCAGTATGGCGTACCTCAGCGAAGTCAGCGTGGAGCAGCTGGAACTGGTCTCCAGCGCCCTGAAAGTGATCCGCACGGTCAGGGTGAAAAAGGCCTGCACCCGATGTGACTGTATCGTTGAAGCACCTGCGCCATCACGTCCCATCGATCGGGGTATCGCCGGGCCGGGTCTGCTGGCCCGCGTGTTAACGGCCAAATACTGCGAACACCTGCCGCTGTATCGCCAGTGCGAAATCTTTGCCCGTCAGGGCGTGGATCTGAGCCGGGCTCTGCTCTCCAACTGGGTGGATGCATGTTGCCGGTTAATGGCCCCGCTGGATGAGGCCCTTTACCACTACGTGATGGACTGCCACAAACTGCATACGGATGACACTCCGGTTCTGGTGCTTGCACCGGGCAGAAAGAAGACGAAAACCGGGCGTATCTGGACGTATGTACGTGACGACAGAAGCGCAGGTTCATCAGATCCGCCAGCGGCATGGTTCGCCTTCTCGCCAGACCGGCAGGGAAAACATCCTCAGCAACACCTTCGCCACTATCATGGTGTGCTGCAGGCGGATGCCTTCGCAGGCTACGATCGGTTGTTCAGTCCGGAACGTGAAGGAGGGCCGCTGACAGAAGCCGCATGTTGGGCCCATGCCCGCCGAAAAATCCATGATGTCTATATAAGCACTCACACAGCGACAGCGGAAGAAGCCCTGAAACGTATCGGTGAGCTGTACGCGATAGAAGAAGAAATACGCGGCCTCACGACAGAAGAGCGTCTGGCAGCCAGACAATCGCAAAGCAAACCACTGCTGGCATCGCTGCATGAATGGCTGGTAGAAAAAAATGAGACGCTGTCGAAAAAGTCCCGTCTGGGCGAAGCGTTCGCTTATGTCCTGAACCAGTGGGATGCGCTGTGCTACTACTGTGAAGATGGCCTGGCAGAGCCTGATAACAACGCTGCCGAACGAGCCCTTCGTGCCGTCTGTCTTGGGAAAAAGAATTTTATCTTCTTCGGCAGCGACCACGGTGGTGAGCGCGGAGCCCTGCTGTACGGACTGATCGGGACGTGCAGGCTGAATGGTATCGATCCGGAAGCCTACCTTCGCCATATCCTGAGCGTACTGCCGGAGTGGCCCAGCAACAAAGTGGCCGAACTGCTGCCATGGAACGTGGTTCTTACCGATAAATAACCGTCAATACGGCGCTCACTTAACGCTTACAATTCGGCAGTACTTTCCTAAAAAGACATGTCTTGCCCAATATACTCAACATGAACTAGATCTGGTTGCTGCTCAGCTAAACAACAGACCGAGAAAGACACTGAAGTTCAAAACACCGAAAGAGATAATTGAAAGGGGTGTTGCATTGACAGATTGAATCTACAGTAGCCTTTTTTAATATTTCATTTTCCATTTCAATACGTTGTAGCTTTTTCCTGAGCTC
>NZ_JBMKIF010000087.1:0-4682 GCF_049238025.1 Enterobacter cloacae complex sp. IR5458 | reverse complement strand
CAAAATCGGTGTTGCAAAAACGGGAGTGACCATAGATTCCGTTTTCCAAGCGGACCCCAGTAACGGCTTACGCCGGCCACGACGCCACCCACCCACTGCATACAATTCCGCTCCGGCTGGCGTCTCTATGCCGCTACGCGGCATAATGGCCATGTATCATTATGTTGAACTGACTCGCCGTGGAGATAGCAGGATGGACTATTCAGAAGTGTTCTTACGCCAGCATGATGAGATGTGCCAGGTCGTGGGCAGTATTGTGTTTTCACTTGTTGAGGCCGGACACGATTCCACCAGTGAAAATATTGTTGCTGTGCTGCGAAATGGGATTGCCGAAAGCGGGAAATGGGAGCCGGACCAGGTCCTTTATCTTCAGCTGGCCATTGATTTACTGGAGCGGGGGCGAGGGGTTCCCGGGGCGCACTGACGCCCCGAAACTGTGGCTCTCTCACCAGAGGTGCATCAGGAGGAGCAGCACCAGAAGATGGCCGATATAGGCAATGTAGAAGAAATGTCGTGGCATGAAGCGCGGGTAGCCTTCCGGACACAGATGAATGCTCAGGGACAGGGCCATCAGGGGAAAAACGAGTGTGGGAAGAGTGGCGAACAACAGCGTGTCTGCCGGCAGACTCAGCAGATGCGATAATCCGTTCAGGCAACACAGCGCCAGGACGGACACGATAATTCCCGTGAGCTGCACGCCAGGTTTTTGTCCGCCGGTGGTGATTACCATGCCGGTGGCCAGCGCAACACCCGCCAGACCGTAACTGGCCGGACTCAGCGGCCAGATCATGATGGCCAGCAGCAGAGCACCGGCAAGACTTCCCTTTCTGCCGAACCGGTACTGCAGGGCGAGCAGCTGCGTGACGCCGGCGAACACGAAGAGAATGTTCAGTGCCCACCACGGCTGATGGCCGGCAAAGACCAGGCTGAAGACGGGCTGGGTGATGATGGCCCATATCCACAGACGGTTTGCTCTCACCTGAAGACGTTCTGGTGCGCGCCGCACGTTCATCGCCCAGATAAGCGTGAACAGGGGGAATGCCATCCGGCCAAGCGCATACATCACCGGCTGAGCTGGGGTCATAAACACCGTATTGATGTGGTCGATCAGCATGGCCAGGAGCGCCAGAAGCTTGACCATATCCAGGGCGGCCGGACTGAGCTGGCCGGGTGTCTGAAGGTGGTGAAGAAGGCCGGGAACGGACTGATTCATTCGGTGTATTCTCCTGCCGGCACGCCATCAGCAGCCAGTCCTGGACATGATGCCAGAATGCCCTGCCCGTCTGAGACGTCACGCGAACCTTTAATTTCTCCAGAATTTTGCGTGCAGCAAACTCCGATTTATCCCGCAGCACACGCATGGCGCCTGCCACATCCTTATTCTGAATACAAAGACTTAAAATATGAAAATCGTTCATAACCCTTCCTTCCTGACCCTTTAATTATCGGCACATCAGGGAAAAGATTTATGCTAAATTTATCATTTATTCAGTACGTTACATTGTATATCAGGGGTATTTTCAGTATTAACATTATGTTCCTTGTGACGGCTCTCCACCGTTAGTGAGGGCATATTCCTCACGCAGTTTTTTGGCTGCCGCTTTCCAGGTTTTCGCCCATTCTTCATTCAGTCGTCCTTCACCAACAATCTTCAGGGCAATGGCATAGGGTGTTCGTCCTTGTTGTCCGGACAGCCACAGAATGTGCTTATCAATCTCATCATCCGGGATGTCATCGACTATTGAATGGATAAGTTCGAGGTCGTCCTGTTGCCAGGGTTTCCCGGTGCGGGGAAAGACGGCATTCGGTTCACGCGGTTTTTTGGCCTTCTCTGCCTTTTTTCCTGAACCCGCTACTTCCAGGGCTTCATCTTCAGCTGCGATCAGCCGCTGACGCTCCCCCAGTCCTCCGAGTATTGCAACCGTCCTGACCATATTCTCGCGGTGTTCCCGTGTCAGACTTCTTTCATCGCAAATCAGGTCATTCAGGGTGTCAATCAGGCTATCTATCCGGCTCTGTGTCAGTTTCACTCTTCAGGGTCCTTCACGGTTTAATTGGCTTCAGCATCATGTGAAGCTCATCCATCATCAGCCACGGGCGCCCGGGGGTTTTATTGCGAAAATAGCGGCCGCGAGGCAGGCGTTCACCCGGTCTGAGTCTGTAGAGCCAGTCCCTGAATGCCGCGTGAGTTTTGATACGGCTACCGTCAAGACGTACCAGTTTGCCGTTATCACCGGCTTTCAGGCCGAAATCTGCCAGGCTCTGTGTCACACAGACAACTCTGTGCGGAAAGGGTGAATGTTCTGTCATGAGCAATACTTCCTGAACATGATGGAATGGTATTTTCTGGCCTTCAGTTGCAGGACGTTCTTTCCGCTCATTGTGGAGGCTGCCAGTGAGTTCAGCCAGGCTTCATTCTCACTGAACTTGATTTTCAGCGTCATATAACCCCTGACCATAATTTCGTGAGTCCCCATCTGAATCCGGCCGTCCTGTAACCTTGCGCGGGCGTCAGATCCAGGAACCGGGGAAATCAGTTTTCCGCTGATCTCCATCTGATGCTGTTTACTGATACTGTCAGCAATCAGCACCAGGGCGTAATGAGGATGGCTACCGGCGGGGATCTCTACATCCACCGTGTCTTTCAGGCTATATTCGCGGGTCAGGGCATCGTATCCCTTCCAGATGACAGAGTCGACGGTGGCCTGATAGCTGACGCTGGCTTTAATTATGTTCATTTCTGACATGAAACACCCACTCCATTTGTGGTGCGACAGTCTGCATTCACGTCATTCAAAGACGGTGTGCAGGAAGGGTTTCTGCCAGGTTAATCCTGGCTCTCGTTAATCTGGATATGTACCGGAAGACCCGCGTCATAACAGGCCTGATACCAGTCAGCCACCTGTAGGGGATCGCCTTCCATTATCTGACGTATTCCACCTGCATTCGTCACTTGCAGACAGGTGGAGCCGTCGAGGCGGATCACGTAGACTGCCTGACGGATACGATGAAGGCTGTCACCGAGAAGAACCTCCATCGCCTCACCTGTTTCCGACTGGCGCAGGGGCAGACTGTGCACCTTCAACTGGCGCTGGCGGGAGATTTCGTCATCTCGGGCTGCCTGATAAAGCGGTTCCGCTACATCGCGTCCGGTCCCGGTCAGCTCGACGGCCAGCTGCTGGTTAGGCGCGCGTAGGGTGCGAAGCCAGCCCGCGGCTTCCATGCGCCGGCAGGAGGCGCGCAGGTTCGGCCCGTACACCGGGGCGTCCCCGCCCTGCTCCAGCACCCGCTCAATATCCCGCGTGGCCACCGGCCCCGGACGTTTCGCATCGAGGGCGGCCAGCACAATCAGCACCCGCCGCTGCAGCGGCGATGGTCGGCGCGCCTGAGTCATTGCTTATCCGTCTCCGGCCAGATGAGTTTTCTGAGACGCTGATGATCGACGTCTATGAGCGCTTTGGTTTGTTCGTAATTGTTCAGTGGCGCACCAGTAAGCGCCAGTTCATACCAGAATCCCAGCAGGGTGCTGGCCTTACTCGATTCGCTGATATATCTAACGCCCTGGCTGTCCAGCTCGCATTCCCGGATACGTTCTTCCGCTATCCGGGTCAGCTGCTCATAGCTGAGTGAAAACGTCACTTCTTTCTCATCCATCCTGCACGCTCCGTCTGATAATGTCCGGTTAAATGTAAAATCAAACTTCAAATGATTTTACACTTAATTGGTAAATATCATATCAGATATGATTTCATGATTAATAATGAATATCACATACAGTATGATTTTATGTGTTTTGTTTACTTATCATATCTCATACCGTTTTCCCGCCGCGCAGATCCGGTTTCTGGCTAAATCGGATCTCCAAACTACAGCTGGGTTATTTTGCTAAGATGCCGGAGATGGAAGCAGGGGAGTAAGCTGATATAATGATGTAAGAACAAATCTTACATTAAGAAAAGGAGGGGGTATGGCCCGTACGATGACGGTGGACGTGGGTGATGAGCTGCGTGAATTTATCGATTCCCTGGTTAAGGCCGGTGATTACCGTACCCAGAGCGAAGTCATGCGAGACGCACTGCGTCTGCTGCGCGAGAAACAGGCAGAATCACGCCTTCAGGAACTGCGCGATCTGCTGGCCGAAGGACTCAGCAGCGGCGAGGCGAAACCATGGAACAAGGATGCATTCCTGAATAATGTCAGAGCCAGGGTGGCAAATGAAAGAGATTGAGCTGACACCCAAAGCAGAAGATGATCTGGAAGCAATCTGGGACTACAGCTTCCGGCAGTTCGGGGTTGTTCAGGCGGATGCGTATATCGGCCGAATAGCAGCGGTGTTTGACGTTCTGGCCATGCATGACATCGGCACGCATCGCGCAGAGCTGGGAGACAATATCTGCTCGCTGCCGGTGGAACAACACATGATCTACTTTGTGTCATCACATTCGGTGATTACGGTCATACGTATTCTCAGCCAGTCTCAGGATATGGCGCGGCATGAACCATGGAGATAACCAGGCAAGAAATTAAAATGCATACAAATCAATTGCTTGATTCGTGTAATCTATCTTATGTTAAATAAATTTTGTGCATAGGCAATACTGATAATGGATAATTACATTCATTAGTGATCTTGACCCGCCATTTCCGGACAGCTTTTGTATCTTAAGTTAACGATGCCCGCT
>NZ_JBMKIF010000086.1:0-4688 GCF_049238025.1 Enterobacter cloacae complex sp. IR5458 | reverse complement strand
GTCAGCCTATTTAGCAGGAACGCGATGAGCCCTTCTTCGTGCGGGCTGTCACCTCATCTTCGGACCATCGAAACTCTTCTGCTTCTGTCGGAGCGTCAGCTCCAGCTCGTTCTGACGCTGATACTCCAGTGCAGCCTTCTCCTCGATGGCATTCAGTTCCCGGACAAGCGGCGCAGCTGCTCGCTTAAACTCAGCACCTGCGTGCTCAAGTCCGACACGCGCTCGTTCAGCACCGCGTTCTCCCGTTGCATAAGTCCACACATGCTCCGCCATTCCGCGAAGGCGCTCTCCCATTCGTCCAGCCTTTGCGAGTAGTCCTGCTGTAGCTGCTCTAATGCGCTCAGCAACTGCTTTTCCAGCTCTGTCATTTTCCGCTACTCCTGTTTCAGGCGGATCCAGGTCGTCCCGTCGTAGGGGATGGCTTCGGCTTGCATCCCCGGCGGCAGGATAAGGAACCTCCGGCCGTCGTTGCTCTCCTGATAGCGTACTCCCCACGTCCGGGCGGTCATTTTCGCCAGGGTATCTTCCTGCTGACGAAGATGTGTGTAATTGTCGGTTATCTGCCGTCCCTGCCACCACAGAATGCTCCCGCTCGTGGCGATCAGCAGCGCTGACACCATCAGGATGGTGAGCCATGTCCTCCCGGCCGTCAGCAACACGCTCCGCCGGTTTTTCTCCATCGCCTCGCTCATACTCTGCTCGTGGGCGCTGATGGCGTCGCTGATTCTCCTCGCGCTTGCGTTCAGTTCCGCTCTGACAGACTGCTCGTGCTCGCTGAATGCGGCTTTCAGCATCTCGCCGGTACTCTTCTGCTGCGCTTTCGATTGCTGCTCTAAGTCCTTCGCCAGCGTTAAAAGACTGCTCATAGATGGCTCCCTTCAGTCGGATGTTTCGCCCCCCGTCAGGGTCGGCAATGCTGATACTGCTTTTCGTTGTACGCACCACCTCAAAACCTGCACCTTCAAGAGCCTCAGTGACGTCCTGACGGCTTTTCAGCTCCCCGGACGAGGCTAAGCTCAGCAGTCCACGGGTGATGGCTTCTGCGGCTTCCTGCTTCGTTTTCGGCAGTCCGGCCGGCGTGACCAGCGCCCGGCGGTTTTCCGGCGCGTTCGGATCGTGCAGCCCCAGTCTGCCGTTCACGATGGTCTGCCAGGCATCGATACGCGGCCGGTCGGCGCGGTCGTAGTACGGCTGGAGCCGCCTGCCGGTCAGCAGCTCGGTATTGGGGATCAGAAAGTTCAGCTCCAGACGCCCCTTGTCCTCGTGCTCCACCCACAGAATGCTGTACTGATCTTTATCAAGTCCGGGCATCAGAACCCGCTCGAAGCTGGCCATCAGTTTTTCCCGCTGGCCGGGAGGCAGATCGGCCTCCGCAAACGACAGGACGCCGGAGGTGTATTTCTTCACGTAAGGCGACGCGTCGATCAGCTCCCGGACTTCTTCCGGCTTCCCCTGCAGGACGCTGGCGCCTTCACGCTGCCGGTCTTTACCCAGCAGATAGTCCACCGGCCCGGCGCCACCGCCGCGACCGCGTGGATGAAATTTAACGATCATCGTCCGTTCCTTTCTCAAGAACGGCGTGCCGCAGCCGCTCAAGCCCGGCATCGATGGCCATCAGCGCCGCCACAATCTGCACCCGGTCATGACCGGTACCGACGCCGGCGTGAACCCGGCGGGCTATCTGGTTCAGGTTGTTGCCCATACCGGCAAGCTGGCGCAGCAGCGCCGGCGAGATCGAAGGAAGTTTTGCGGTACGAGCCGGCTTTTCGTCCAGGCAGGTCTGCCGCATCCACGCCGCCAGCTGCCTGCCGTCGCAGCGCTCAAGTAGCCGCCTGTGCTCATCCTCCGTCACCCACATGGTGAGCATCTTGTTCCGTTTCTCTGACAAAACAGTCTCCTGATAACCCCGGGACGGGCGGGAAAACCTTTCCCGGTCGGCGCGGGGTTGGACAAGCCGCAGGCGCGTCAGTGGCTGTTAGCGGGTTTCGGGGCGCAGCCCTGAACCAGTCACGTAGCGCTAGCGGAGTGTATACTGGCTTACTATGTTGGCACGGATGCGAATATCAGTGAAGTGCTTCATGTGGCAGGAGAAAAATGCAGCAGCGGAGCGTCAGCAGAATATGCGATACAGGATATATTCCGCTTCCTCGCTCACTGACTCGCTGCGCTCGGTCGTTCGGCTGCGGCGAGCGGTACCGGCTTACAGGCGGGGCGGAAATTTCCTGGGAGATGCCAGAAAGAAGCTTAACAGGGAAGCGATAAGGCCGCGGCGAAGCCGTTTTTCCATAGGCTCCGCCCCCCTGACAAGCATCACGAAATCTGACGCTCAAATCAGTGGTGGCGAAACCCGACAGGACTATAAAGATACCAGGCGTTTCCCCCTGGTGGCTCCCTCGTGCGCTCTCCTGTTCCTGCCTTTCGGTTTACCGGTGTCATTCCGCTGTTATGGCCGCGTTTGTCTCATTCCACGCCTGACACTCAGTTCCGGGAAGGCAGTTCGCTCCAAGCTGGACTGTATGCACGAACCCCCCGTTCAGTCCGACCGCTGCGCCTTATCCGGTAACTATCAACTTGAGTCCAATCCGGAAAAACACGACAAAGCGCCACTGGCAGCAGCCACTGGTAACAGGTTTAGAGGAGGAGAGTCTTGAAGTTTCGGGTGCGATAAGGCTACACTGAAAGGACAGTTTTGGTGACTGTGCTCCTCCAAGCCAGTTACCGCGGTTCAAAAGAGCGTCAACTCTTGCGAACCTTCGAAAAAGCCACCTTGCCGGGTGGTTTTTTCGTTTTCAGAGCAAGAGATTACGACGCAACGGAAAGGATCTCAAGAAGATCATCTGTGATGTTCGACAGATATGGGGATATGCACCATGGCCTATCCGGCTTTAACTGAAATGGCGACATCCTTAACCGCAGTCTCAACCCCTGCAGCATTCCTCTGAATGCTGGTCATAACTTCACCCGCTTCGCGCATGAGTGTAACCCCTTCCCGAGTGTTCATCAGGCTGTTTTCAATGCCACAGAGAACATCCTTGGCCAGTTGACTATTGCTGGCCACGACTTGCTCAATTTCTTCAGTCGCGCTACTGACGCTCGCCGCAAGATTACGCACTTCTGCGGCAACAACCGCAAAACTTCTTCCGGATGCGCCAGCCCTTGCTGCTTCAATCGCGGCATTCAGTGCAATAAGTCTTGTCTGCATGGCAAACTTCCGGATGGTTTCCACCATATCGTCAATACTTTCAGACTGATTGTTGAGCCGTGAGATATCGGTGGAGACAGCCCCCATCCCCTGCGCAATTCTGTCAATCATAAGGATGCTATTTTCAATAACATTGGCACCGTTCTGCGCACTTTCTCGGGTCTGCACGGCCATATCCCATGCATGCACAGCAGCCTCTTGCTCTCTCTGGTTTCGCAGGACATCAGCCGTAACATCTGTAGCGAATTTCACAATTTTATAAAGCTGCCCATCACTGTTAAAGACAGGGTTATAAGTTGCACGGAACCACAGAGGGTCTCCCTGACGGTTAAGGCGTGGAAACAGACCAGAAAAAAACTCACCTTGATTCAGACTCTCCCAGAAATGTCGGTATTCATCACTTTTGTAAAGCGTCTCGGCACAGAACAGACGATGATGCTTACCTATGATTTCATCCCGCTTATAGCCAGTGGCATTGACGAAATTTTCATTTGCTTCAAGCACGATCCCTTCAGGATTGAAGGTGATGATGGCCATAGAACGGTTTATGGCATTTACGACTGCTTCCTGCTCAAGAGCAGAATGCACGCGCTCAGAAATATCGGCAGCAATTTTAATGACTCTGATAACACGGCCGCGCCTGTCAGAAACGGGGATATAACTGGCTTCAAGCCATACGGAACGATTTCCCTTTGCCAGCCGCAGGTACTTGCCACTAAAGCTTTCTCCCCTGGCAAGGCGCTGCCAGAACTGGCTGTATTCCGGTGAACTTACCAGCGAGGGCGGGCAGAATATACGATGGTGGTGACCGATTATTTCATCAGCCCTGTACCCCATAGTGGAGAGAAAAAGCGGGCTGGCTTTATTTATCACCCCCTCCGGACTGAACTCAATGACAGGCTTATTCTGACAAATTGCGTCATACGAAATGGCTGATCGCTGGAGGTTCAGGGAGAACATATTTTTAAGTGAAAACATATGAATCAGATTGCCCGGATAATGTAAGTACTGCCATGGTTATCGGCTACTCCTTATGTAGCGTTATATATTACTGCGACAGGGCGGGAAAAAGCCCGCTCTTCAGCCATGCCGGCATGATGTCCGGCTCCGGATTTCACGCGTAAAAAACCCGCCATCTTTAGCGGGCTGAACAATAAGAAAATGTTCATATTTACGGCAAATCCGCCGGCTCCAGCAGAGAAGCTGGCGTCTATCAATCTTGGAAGAACCAGCGCAGCTCCGCATGCATTAACAGGCATCAGAAGGCAAAAAAATGGCTCACATCCGGGAGCCGGAAAACACTCAACTGCCTGGATCGCAGCACATCCTTTGTGAAGGATAATTTAAGTATCGGCCGGAGTGCCGCGGGCATAAGCCCGGCCGGCATAATTTTTTCCGTATCCGCCAGACCTCGGCTTTTAACATAACACCCCTTGCCCGCACCGCAGAAACGGGGTTGGCTGCGTTTCCGGTGCCAGACGCGAGA
>NZ_JBMKIF010000085.1:0-4833 GCF_049238025.1 Enterobacter cloacae complex sp. IR5458 | reverse complement strand
AGTTCGTATCAGATGTTGCCGGGACTATTTCGTGCGGTTTGTCAGAACGGGCTCGTCTGCGGTGAGTCGTTTGGCGAGGTGCGGGTGCCACACAAGGGGGACGTGGTGAGTCAGGTGATTGAAGGCGCGTATGAGGTGCTGGGGATTTTTGACCGGGTGGAGGAGAAACGGGATGCCATGCAGTCGTTGCTGTTGCCACCCCCGGCACAGCAGGCACTGGCAAAAGCCGCCCTCACATACCGCTTTGGTGAAGACCACCAGCCGGTGACTGAATCGCAGATCCTCTCCCCTCGCCGCTGGCAGGATGAGAGCAATGACCTGTGGACCACGTACCAGCGTATTCAGGAGAACCTGATTAAGGGCGGGCTCAGTGGCCGTAATGCCAAAGGAGGACGGTCACATACCCGTGCCGTTCGCGGTATCGACGGGGACGTGAAACTTAACCGGGCACTGTGGGTGATGGCGGAAGCCCTGCTCACGCAACTGCAGTGACCGTTTAATGTTGCTGCTTTGTTAATATCGGACACCACCTGTCCGCATCGCACCGTGCTGACGGTCCTCACTCACCGAGGGAAGGCCTGTAACCCCCGCTGCCTCTGGCTTTTGCAGAAATGAAAAATAGTTTCTGTGGTGTCCATACCCTGTCCGACCCCCTCTTTAAAGTAATCACATCATTTTCAGTCAGTTAACTTTCACGGAGAACGTCTCATGACACAGGCAGAACGCCGCCATGACCGGCTGGCTGTCAGGCTGTCACTGATAATCAGCCGTCTGGTGGCAGGGGAAACGCTGAGTGTGCGTAAGCTTGCCGCTGAGTTTGGTGTGTCGGTGCGCACGCTGCGGCGTGATTTTCGTGAGCGGCTGATGTATCTGGACCTGGAGTATCAGTCCGGATATTGCCGCTTACGCACTGCGGGCAGTGAGACGCAGATGGTGCCCGACGTGCTTATCTTTGCCCACCGCAGCGGGATGGCCGGTCTTTTCCCTGGCTTTGACCGTCGTCTGGTAAACGCACTGCTGATGTGCGATGAGTCTCCCTGCGTAATCGCACCCGCCAGTCCGGCTCCTTCGCCATCAGGCGCATTGTCTTTCTGGCGACTGATTCAGGCCATTACCGGGCGCAGGCGGGTGACTCTGATTGCCGAGGGGCAGCGCTGTGAGCGGCTGGCTCCCTGCCGGTTACTTATCCACCAGCAGGCCTGGTATCTGGTGGCAGAGCACGACGGACATATCGCCGTATTCTCCCTGGATGAAATCCATCTGGTTCAGCCCCTGCAGGAGACTTTCCGGCGTAACGACAGTCTGTGTCGTCTTGTTGAAGACCCGGGCTTTATTCAGTCCTTACCCCATTTTCGCTTTATCCAGCAGTCACTGCTTACGTTTGTTCCGGCCAACAGCTCACCAGAATAGCGCAAGCGTTGTTATCAACCCGGCAACAGGGAGGAGCCCTATGCCCGTTATTGCCATTATCGCCATTGTTGTCATCGTCATCATTCTGAACAAAACCGGGGTGTCCGACAGTCTCGCGGCCCTGACCCTTGCCACTGTTGCCGCACTGCTGACGGGAGGTGGCGCAGCCGGTGCTGCCAGTGTCGCGCTGACACCGTTCGTCGGCGTGCCGGTGGGTATTTTCGTGGGCATTTATGTCTTTGCCAAAGTGGTTCGTCTGATTTCAGGAAAAAAATAATGAAACGTAAAACACTGCCTCTGCTGGCGCTGGTTGCCACCACTCTGTTTCTCATCGCATGCGATGACAGAAGTGATGACCTGAAGGCCATCAGTAAATTTAAGGACCTCACCCCACCGCGTTTCAGTGATGTGGTCAGCCACCAGGATGATGTGTAAGCGTTAAGTGAGCGCCGTATTGACGGCTATTTATTGGTGAGATCTACGTTCCATGGCAGCAGTTCGGCCACTTTGTTGATGGGCCACTCCGGCAATACGCTCAGGATATGGCGAAGGTAACCCTCTGGATCGATACCGTTCAGCCTGCACGTTCCGATCAGACCATACAGCAGGGCACCACGTTCACCACCATGATCACTGCCGAAGAAGATGTAGTTTTTCTTGCCCAGACAGACCGCTCGTAGCGCGCGCTCAGCAGCGTTATTATCCGGCTCTGCCAGACCATCATCGCAGTAGTAACACAGGGCATCCCACTGGTTCAGTGCATAAGCGAACGCCTCGCCTAACCGGGATTTTTTCGACAGAGTGGCTCTTTTCTCCACCAACCAGTCATGCAGGGATATCAGCAACGGTTTACTTCGGGACCGTCTGGCGGCCAGCCGCTGAGATGCCGGAAGGCCGCGTATTTCCTCTTCTATCGCGTATAACTCACTGATGCGCTTCAGAGCCTCCTCTGCTGTGGCCGTCCGGGTGCTGATATAGACGTCATGGATTTTGCGCCGCGCATGAGCCCAGCATGCCGCTTCTGTCAACGGGCCACCTTCACGCTCTGCGCTGAACAACCTGTCGTACCCTGCGAAGGCATCTGCCTGCAGCACGCCATGATAGTGCCGAAGATGTTGCTGAGGGTGTTTCCCCTGTCGGTCCGGTGAGAAGGCGAACCATGCCGCTGGCGGATCTGATGAACCCGCGCTTCTGTTATCACGGACATATGTCCAGATACGCCCGGTTTTCGTCTTCTTTCTGCCCGGCGCCAGCACGGGCACCGGAGTGTCATCCGTATGCAGTTTGCGGCAGTCCATCACGTA
Organism: Enterobacter cloacae complex sp. IR5458; assembly: GCF_049238025.1. Taxonomy (NCBI): domain Bacteria; kingdom Pseudomonadati; phylum Pseudomonadota; class Gammaproteobacteria; order Enterobacterales; family Enterobacteriaceae; genus Enterobacter; species Enterobacter cloacae complex sp. IR5458. Next base: position 2,119 of record NZ_JBMKIF010000085.1, on the reverse strand, counting down.
GTGGTAGAGGGCTTCATCCAGCGGGGCCATTAACCGGCAGCACGCATCCACCCAGTTGGAGAGCAGCGCACGACTCAGATCCACACCCTGACGGGCAAAGATTTCGCACTGGCGATACAGCGGCAGGTGTTCACAGTATTTGGCCGTTAACACGCGGGCCAGCAGACCCGGCCCGGCGATGCCCCGGTCGATAGGACGTGAGGGCGCTGGCGCTTCAACGACGCAGTCGCATCGGGTACAGGCCTTTTTCACTCTGACCGTGCGGATCACTTTCAGGGCGCTGGAGACCAGCTCCAGTTGCTCCGCGCTGACTTCGCTGAGATAGGCCATATCACTACCGCAACCAGGACAGCTGGTTTCAGCTGGCTCCAGTCTGTTTATTTCGCGGGGAAGATGTTCCGGTAACGGGCGACGATGACGGGACTGGCGCAACTGACGCGGAACCTGCTGATCATTGTCCCGGCCGTTGTAACGATCGCTTTGCTGCTCCTGCTGTTTCAGCAGGGCTTCGGCTTCTTCGACCTGCCGGCGTAGCTTTTCTGAACGGGTACCGAACAGCATTCGGCGCAGTTTTTCTATCTGAGCCCGCAGATATTCTATTTCACGCTCTTCGTTCTCTATTTTCTCTTCTGCGCGGGCCAGCGCCGAACGCAGGAACGACTCAGTCTCAGCAACGAGACTGAGCTGGCTGTCTTTCTGGCGAAGCGCGTCTTCCAGCGCAGCGATACGGGCGAGATAGTCCTGACTCATGACCCCATTTATAATGCGGTCATGCGCTTTTTACAACATCGTCAGTGAGTTAAGGCGTGCAGTTTTAGGTTGCCGCCAGTCCAGCTTATCGAGGAGCATGGCGAGTTGTGAGCGGGTGATGGCGATTTTGCCGTCGCGTACAGCAGGCCAGACGAACTGTCCCTCTTCCAGACGTTTGGTAAACAGACACAGACCGTCAGCATCAGCCCAGAGGATCCTCACGGTGTCACCTTTACGACCACGGAAGATAAACAGGTGGCCGGAGAACGGATTGTCATCAAGAACATGCTGGACCAGTTCGCCCAGACCATTGAAGGACTTACGCATATCGGTGACCCCGGCAACCAGCCAGATACGAGTGCCTGACGGTAAGGGTATCATCGGCTCCTCCCGGTCAGCTCGCGGATCAGCGTTTTCAGAAGTGCAGGTGATAAATCCCCGGACAGACGCAGGCTGGCACCGCCGACAGTCACCTCGCATGTCATGGCCTCGCGGCAGGCTGGAGCGGCGGGTTCATAGTGCGGCTCAGCATGGTGTGACAGGGCCATATCAGGCAGGACAACGGGGATAACAGAGTCTTGCTCTCTGATTGACCGTTGTATTTCATCGGGCAGAAGATGTCTGTAACGCTGGCGCCAGGTAAACAGCAGATTGTCATTAATTCCATTATCCCGCGCCAACCGGGCAACACAGGCTCCAGGCTGATATGACTTTTCGACGAGAGCCAGCTTAAAGTCCATTGAGTAGGACGCCCGCGCCCTGCGGGGCTGAAGAGTGTTTGACATTGATAGAGTCCATTAACGTTAATAAGAGGACTCTATCATCGTCAATCGTTAGTAATCGCAACAGGCGGCAGTGGCTTGACGCTTACGATGATGTCAGCGAAGAATGGTCACAGGTTGACTACTTATCCGGTCCCACCTTGCAGGTTTTACGTACCCGCCAGTCGCCCGATGGCTGCGAGGATGGCAGTTACTACTACCTCGTGGATATGCAGGAAAAAACCGTCCAGCCACTGATGAATGCGCTGTGTATTGCCGATAACATCAAACTGGAATACCAGGAGGTGACGGACCCGTATACCAAAGAAAAATACTTTGAGTACGCCCATGACGGCAAACTGATGGGGCGACTGCTGATACCCTCAAACCCTGAGAACTAGGAATAAAACAACGACAAAGGAGACAAGAATGACAATACTTTCACTAAGTCGGTTTATGCTGGCGGGTGTACTGCTCGCGAGCTTTAATGCCTCTGCTATCCCGGGGTTCTGGCAGCAGGGTTACGGTCAGGGCAATACGGAATACAGTGTGACCGAAGCCAGCGGAAAGACGTTTACCATCAACTGCACAGGGAACCCGGACCAGAA
>NZ_JBMKIF010000084.1:0-4978 GCF_049238025.1 Enterobacter cloacae complex sp. IR5458 | reverse complement strand
TCCCGCGGCTGGCTGATGACCTCCGTCAGGCGGTGCTCGCCGTCGTAGCGGTAGTGCCACCGGGTCTGGCCGTTATCCTTCTCCACGGTGCGGCCGTGAATGTCATAACGCCAGCGAATGCCGTTCAGCTGCGTCAGGCGGTTATGCGTGACCTTCTCAGCAGCCCCTTCGAGCGGGTTACCGGCGGCATCCCAGCGCCACTGCTCCTGTCCGGGCAGCGAGCCGTCCTGAACCAGCAGGCGCCCGGCGCTGTCGTACTGCCAGCGGTACCAGCTGAACGGATTATCGTCCCGCTCTTCCCGCACCAGGTTATTGCGGTAATCGTAATCCCAGCAGCGGGACCAGCGGCGCGGCGACGGGCGGTGAGCATTGCCGGTAAAGACGTCCCGGCGATGCAGTCGTCCAAGGTGGTCGTACTCGCTGCGGGTGGTCAGCAGCCCCTGGGTGCGGCTGGTTTCACGGTGGAGTTCGTCGCGGGCAAAGTCGGAGACCGACAGCTTATTGAGAACAAGGTGAGCAAGGCAAGAAAGAATCAGGCAAGATGCGTGAGAAAGAGAAAGATTACATCGTTAAAGATGGCGATCTGATGAACTTCCTGTTTAACGTCTGATTTGTTTTGAATGAAAAAAATCCACGCTTTGGCGTGGATTTTTTTATTCGAGGGTTAAAACACATTTTCCAGGAGTTCTGTTTTCATGCTGGGTTCAAAGGGAATGATTTCAACAGTCGCTAGCTTTAACGCCTGAAAAGGATCCTCGCGCAAGCGCTCTTCAAGAGAGGCAAGACTTTCACACTTAGCGAGAATGACCCCACCGTTTCTTGGGATCCGTCTACCGGATGCCAGGAAAATCCCCTCTGAATACCCCTTTTTTAGCCACTCAACATGAGCATGTATCGCTGCGTCAATCTCTTCGAGTGGTTTGATATAGGTTAAAATGACAATGTAAACCGTGCTCATCCTTTGCCTCTTAGCTCTGTTTTAAACCGCTTGTTGGAACTGCTTATGCAGCCCTCTTTTGCCACCGGTTATTGTTATCATTTTTTGGTGCTTTTGATGTTAATACGCAGGGCCCGATAGAGACAGCGCGTTACGCTTCATATCCCAGGAATAAAACCAATCATGCCAGCCGTTTTGCTTTTCCGCATAGCTACAGACCACAACCACTTGCTTTGACAGGTTGAAAGTTAAGTAATAGAAAGCTGCGCCTTCAGGAGGTGCTGACCAAAATGGTTTTTCACCCTGCGCATTGAAGATGGTCAAAACGGTTGGTAATGGCTTTGGTTCGCTTAACGCAAAGACTAACTGGCGTGTTGAGTCGACCATTGCATGGTCTAAAAATGGCATACTAACCACTCTGTTACTTTCACCACTAGCCCAATGAAGCAGGTTATTTTCTTTAAAATAAATGAGATTTTCAATCATTGGTAAACCTCAACCTTTAAAGGTTGATCTTTTTCAAATCACCTTCAAAAAGCCCCACAAGATATACCCGGTATCGTGCTGGTTGCACTTCTTTATACGTTAATACACTAGAAAAATCTTTCAAACACTTTGAACATGTATTTTTCGAAACATCTAATTGGCTATCGTCGTAGCTATATTTCTTATGTTCACTAACAAGCTTCACACCTCTCATTTTCTTAACCAAAAAGCTTTTTACCTCTTCAGTAAGCGTGTCAAACTCATATGAGTTTACGATAGAGTAGACTATTACCCCGTCACACTCAGGGCATGATATTTCCTTTCCATACTCTATGAAATCATTGTCAATGCCATCGAGGACTAATAACTTCTTTTTAAGTCGATTAGTTATTTTCATTTTCTCTATAACTTTTAACTCCAATAATAACAAGTAAGATTAAAAGTAAATGGATGATGTTATTAGTCAATAACTTAATTTAGGCAAGCCTTAGTTATTGATTATATTGAATTCCAAACTATATGTATGCCATGGTTGAATGACTTTGTCTCATACGAGACAGAAATTCGGCCCCATTCATAATCCCATCTAATCATTTCTGTTTTCGTAATATCAGGAGCCCCTAAATTCAGAGAAAGGCTTAGCCAATCAGACAAGCTTTTCACTGAGTTATTTAGCATGTTAATATTAGTTCTTGCATCCCAGTCCTTTAGGGATTTATAATATTCACTATCTTTATCGACAAGATGAACCATAAAAGGAAAACCAAAACATATTGGCCGTATGTTAATTTCAAATTCTTTATCGCAAAAAAACACCGGATCAATAAGATAGTGATAAGGCATGTATTTCTTTACAGCATTAAACGTATTTAGTTTGTGATAAAGTTTACTGTTGCAAAATCCTTCTTCAGTATCAATCTCTAAAGTTAGACCATCGAAAATTAGCTTTCCCGTTTTCGCATTAAAATTTAAGTTTATCATATATCTAAAATCTTTCCTGGGGTTAAGGACTGAAGTCCTCCCCCATCTCCATACAACTTATTGGCTGCAGCTCTACCGTAAGCAACATCTATGTCTTCGCTTACATAGAAAGCCCTTAATTTCGTACGTACAGACCATCGAGGATCTAATTTTACCTGTAGCACTTGATGATAACCCAAAGGATCGCCTCTATATTGATTGACTGTTGGGAATGTCACAGTATATGAGGGTTGTTGATTCCCATTCGGGTAAAGAGCATAAAGAATTGTACCTTTTTTCAGCTTCCTATTCTTATAAACATCAATACCGGGATAATCATCATTTCCAGGGCCTTGCCACTTTGTTGCTTCTTTAGATGGATCCTTACATTTACGACTCAACCCCCACGGATCCACCCCAGCGCATTCGGCGCATACTGGTAAAGGTTTATCCCCCCCGCCAGCCCTATCGGGTCCTGCTGCGTAAACCGCCCGCAGTCCGGGTCGTAATACCGGAACAGACTGTAGTGCAGCCCTGTCTCACGGTCCAGGTATTGCCCCTGCATGCGCAGGTTCTGAGAATATCCTGATACCTGCGTCTCACTTTCCCGCAGCAGCTTGCCCCAGGCGCTGTTCACCCCTTCCCAGCGCACCTGCCCTTCGATATCCGTCATCCGCTCCGGCGTACCGTTGGGCTGGCAGTGGAACCAGAAGATCTCCGGGGCATCAACGCCATCGACACGCGCCAGCGGATCGTAACTGTCCTGATCGCTGTAGACGTAGGTCAGCGGCACGTCCCCGTTCACCTCCTGCAGCAGGCGGAACCCCTCCCAGACGAACCGGGTAGTGACCGGCTTGCCGGTTGGCTGTCCGCCCAACATCTGGCGTCGCGGTGACGGGCGCTGGGCATTGCCAGTGTATACATCCCGGCGATGCAGTCGACCAAGACAGTCGTACTCCCTACGGGTGGTCAGCGCCCTCTGCATGCAGAAGGAAAAAATTACACTGTTAAAGATGGCGACATACTGAACTTCCTGAATAACGTTTGAATAGTTTCAGTTGTGTCTTGAGACTCTCTTTACTTCATAGCATTTACTAATAACCCACGCCATATCTTGATTTTTTCTTGAAAGTTCAATTAAAGTATTTATAGCGAAATCTGAAGGCGAGTAATTCATTCCGCCATAAATGCAATCTTTTCAGAATTATTATCTAACTATTCTTTATGCATTTTCATTATACATCCCTCCTTTTTAGACCCACTTATAAAAGATGTACAAAGAAGATTATTATTTCATTTAGAAAAAAGGGATTAATCCGATTTTTTATCTCGCATACTAAATAAGGCAGTCATCTATAATAAATTTAAATATCACTACTGGACAATATGGCTTCCGTTCCATGGATGGATAACTCATATATGTAATGTACGATTTATTACCATCAGAGATTAAGATTCCATTCAATATATATCCCACAATCAAAGGATCTTTCATTTGATTGCACTGTTATCTCTCCCCATTCATAAGTCCATTTTGTTCCATATGGAGGCTTATTTATCTTTCCCATATTGTTTCTGGAAAATTTATTTTGAACCCATTCTGTCAATCGTCTTTCTTCCTCTTCTAGATTTTTTAACGATGCCCTCTTATCCCAATCTTTGAGTGATTGATAAAAATCTCCGTCTTTACTTGTAAGAAAAAGAGATGGATTAAATGAGAAAATTGCTGGTCTGAACTCTACGATAAAATTCTGCCCTTCCCATTCAATATCATTTTTCGAAAAATAAAATTTACCTATCTTAGTAAATTGCGGATGGGTTTTGTAAAACTCAGATGAAGTAAATATTTCAAAAGAACTAAGTTCAATAGGATAATCATCAATTTTAACATTCCCATTTTTTACATTAAATGTCATCTTTTTCATATATCTATAACCTTACCAGGAATTAATTTACCTCTTGCTTCTTCAGGTATGTAAAACTGCATCCCCCCCCCTTTCCGAACTGAGGATTCGCCGTTGCACGACCACTAGCAACAAATATATCCTCAGATACATAATATGCCCTAACTTTGGTTCGTACAGGGAAATCTGGGTTAAGTTTCACTTGTAACGCCTCATGATGTCCTAATGAATCACCTTTATATTGCCTAACTGTAGGATGAGTTACGGTATATGCAGGTAACTGATCACCATTTGGATGCAATGCATAGAGGATCGTTCCTTTTTTAAGCGTTCTGTTCGAGTAACTATCAATACCTTTATAATCTTTATTAAGAGGTCCTTGCCACTGAGTCGCTTCTTTAGAAGGATCCTTACATTTACGACTCAACCCCCACGGATCCATCCACCCCAGCGCATTCGGCGCATACTGGTAAAGGTTTATCCCCCCCGCCAGACCTATCGGGTCCTGCTGCGTAAACCGCCCGCAGTCCGGGTCGTAATACCGGAACAGATTGTAGTGCAGCCCTGTCTCACGGTCCAGGTATTGCCCCTGCATCCGCAGGTTCTGAGAATATCCTGATACTTGCGTCTCGCTTTCCCGCAGCAGCTTGCCCCAGGCGCTGTTCACCCCTTCCCAGCGCACCTGCCCTTC
>NZ_JBMKIF010000083.1:0-5030 GCF_049238025.1 Enterobacter cloacae complex sp. IR5458 | reverse complement strand
TTGTTCTGAGGTGAGCATATCACCTCTGTTCAGGTGGCCAAATTCAGTAAACCACTTCAATATGAATTTTCTCCCGCCAGACGGGAAAAATGGTGACAATTATGTGGAATGCTTACATAGCCATTTGCCGTTATTCATCTGCCACATCCAATAACTTTCGAAGCCCTGTGACAAAACCTCGTGGAAAAACTTCACTGTTGTAGTCCGTGTCTTTTACTTGCCCGGCCTGGGTAATCTGCCAGTTGTTCTTATCCATGCATTCCTCAGATATGGAATACGCCAGGGCTTTCTTTTCTGAGTGGGTGAGAATTCCTGACAGGGACGGTAATACCTCCACCGTAGATTCTGGTGTCGTTTGAAACTGCCGCACGGGGCGTTTGTCGATGATGATATTGGCATGTTGTTTGAGCAGATTTACTTCATTGCGGTAGCGGTTACGCTCGGCAATGATTTGGCCAAACAAGGCGCGTACCGCCAGGTCCGGGATGCGCTCTAAAAGTTTATAGTCTGCGGGAACAGATTTAGACCGGGAGGTACCGGATAATGGCTTTTGGATACTGGTATTACAAGTGGCTGCCCAGGCCTTTATCAGTGTGCGGTAATGCTCGTTACGGGTAGCCCGCAGGGCTTCATAAGCAAGACCGCCATCGGCAGCGGACACCAACCCAATCTTTGTGATGGAGAAGTCTCGCTGGCCTGATTCAGCATATTTCTTCAAGGTGTCATTAAGCTTTTCAAGGTTCTGCTGAGTCCGCTTTACTTTGCCTTCTTTCAAATCAGCAAGAATGATATCAATATTTAATTCCATTAGTTCTCCAGTAAGTCAGGCAGGGCAATGTGACTAAGGTGAATGGCTTTGCTGGTAAGGGACTGAATCCCCTCAGAAAAAAGGTTATTATTAGTCAGGTATTCACCTGCCTCAATATAACCGACCACCTTGCGGTATCCTTCAAGTTTATCGTCAGGATCAGCTATTTTAGCCATCTGGCGCAGCATTGCGTTGGCAGCAATAAGCTGCTGTTTATCGTCCATTTCCATGAAAACAGGCTCAAAACCTTTTTTCATTAATACCCGACTCAGCTGCACAGAACGCTTTTGAATGACCGGTGTTTTGCGAAGTTCATCCAGCAAATCTGGATAGAACTCAGCATCCTCGCACAATAAAGACAGATGCAATAATTCCGAGTCAGTTTCGATAAACTTCAGAGCATGACAAACGTCCTGCTCTGAGCCAACCGCAATCAATTTATCTTTGAGGTCGCCGTCCTTCCTGAGTTCTTCGACACGAATGATTTTGTTAATAAGTTCAAAACACGCAATCCAGTCTTTCGTATACTCATCTGCTTCTGCTTGCTGTATTTCATAACGGCGCTGTAGTGCCTTTAGCTCATCATGTCTGATAAAGGGTTTTCCTTGTTCCTCAAAGAAAAACTGTTCATCTTTAAGTATGTCCAGTTCACCTTCAATTTCCACAGATAAGGCAGAAGCCTGGTGTGCCCTGTAACTCAGCTGGTTAAATTGGGCATTGAGCGCAGGAAGGAACCGGGCCTCGGTGATAAACCATCGACAACGAATACAGTTTTGAGGCCCATGGGGGACACTTTCATAAATACGGCTGGCAGCGGAGCCTGAGTCTTTTATCAATACCCCACCATTCCAGCATCCTCCTAGGGTATTAATTTCATCAGGCTTCACGGTGTTACCTCCCATCAGGCACAGCCCACACGAACGCTCTTCCCAGCCAATCGGGTTACGATTAACCAGAGCTGTCTGGATACTCCCCTCGCTGTGATATGCCATCCTGCACTGAATCTGCTCCATTGAAGCATCTTTGAGAAAGTTGCGAACCGACAGCCTGGATTTAACATCCAGAGTGTCATGTGCCTCGCTCATTTTATCTGCCATGACAGAAGGTGTGATTTTGTTGTAATAGATGGTCATCAACAGGCGAGTATGGCCTGCTAGGAGTTTTGAAATTACAGGTAATGGCAGTTGTGTGTCCATTGTGTACGCAGTGATGAGAGAGACACGCAGGCTGTGAAGAGGAAACAGCGTGGCTGTACCTTTCATTCTTCCCTCGGGATAATCCACAACCAGCTTCAAACGCTCGTCGTTATCCAGGGTATCCCCGCGGGCTGCGAGTTGATTTTCTAATTCAAGCAGCAATTGATACCAGAATGAATCTGACGCGTTATAAGGAATAGGTTTTTGTTTATCCTCGCCTCTGGCAGATGCGTCACGGAACAGAAAAGCGATTTCTCCCATACTTTTCAGTTGTCTGTCTGATCCCTGGTGGTGTATATGCTTTCTCAGCAGCAAAGTACATTCGGTAGGCTTCGCAATCGGATTGTATTTTTCTTGCCAGTTCCTCAATTTCTCCAGCCAGTACAGCACTTCTTCGTTTTGCCACGGTATGATGTAACCACGTTCCAGTTCATTTTTATTCTGGTCAGCAGTCTTGTTGGTATTGATGTACAACCCCGTCGAGTATAGTCCAGTCATGGTATCGTAAATCCGACGGAATATGCCTTTTCCAAATGGGCGCTTTGCACTGCCAAGGGCGAAATCATGTCGAGTGTTAAGAATCCATCGACCATTTTCATAGCGCCACGTATCGGCTTCTCCGCTGTCCAGCATACGAACCTGCGAGGAACGAAGTGGCAGGTGGAGCTTAATGAAAATCATCATTGCTTTTACAGGCGACCAGATTTGATAAAGGGTGATTTTTTTACCTTTACGGGTCACTTCTCTGGTACGCCATACGCAGTCGGGGTCATTTTTATCAATCAGTTCTGGCCCGACTTCAAACCAGTCGCTCCCAGCATGCTGCGCCCAAACCCAGTATTTAAAGTGACGGTAATGCCAGGCAGGAAGTAATTTTTCTTCCTGTTTAAGATTCTGACCGATAATGGTGAGTTCAGTTTTATCCGGTAATGGACAAAGGATCTGGCGCAGGTTCTGAATATAGCGATATGGTAAGGGGTTGCGCACTGTTTCTGTAGCAACATATCCTTTTTTAATTTTTCGGAGTGGATTTAAAACCAATGGAACTAAATTGCCATAGTTATCTTTTTCCGAAAAAACGTCTTTGACAACAAAATCAATGAATTCATAAGCATAGTTCATGCCTTTTTGAATGTTCGCGGATGCGGCAACAGTGCTCCTTATAATTTGCTCAAACTCTTCACTGGAGCACTTATGTCCCTGGTAGCCTTTAAAAAATAATGACAAATCACTTATTGCATACGGGGCGTACTCAGCAATATAGGACTCAAAGAAGCGTCCCAGGGCCTCGCGTTTATCACTTATACCGAGGGTTTGTGTTGCCATCCACTTTGCTGCCAGCTCCTGCCATTGCCGCCATTCTGCGCCAAGCGTAGTCAGCATCCATAAGAAAGCTAAGTCGGATGTACGCCCATCATTTTTTTTGCTTTTTGGTGGCAACATTATTTACCTCTCAGCTTTGGATTCCGGCCTGTGAAATAACCCTGCGGGTCAATGTCATTAAAGCCATGTTCAGTTAGAGCTTTCCAGTCAAGAATTTTGACTTTCGAATCAGGGTTTGCCAGCAGCAGTGTAGCTTTAGTGAGTTCGTCCGAAATTTCTTTCTGACCTTTGCCTGTATATGGGATTTGTGAATCCAGAGACTTGTGATGCATGCAACGGCGGATCACAAGCGGGCTCAGCCCTGAACGCTCTAATCGTCTTCCGTAGTTATGTCGATGTCCGTGAGGGCCTAAACCTTCTGCCTTGTTTGGTTCTAAACCAATTCGTTTTAATCCATTGATGTAGTTGTCATGAAAAGCGGAAATTGTGTAAGGGTTACCGAGGGCGCTGTGATGAAAAGAAATGAATGCATAAGGGTGGTGACAGTCGATACTGGCGCGATACTTTTGATAGTTTTTCCAGAGTGACATAAACACTTTTCCATAGTCGGCAGGAAACCACTGAACCTGTAGGTAATTATCTTTATGATCAACCACGCGGTTCTTCCAGCCAAGTCGGGCAGTTCCTTTCATTCGCTGTCGTGGTATCCGGGCATATTGTTCTTTTAAATATGCCGCTCTGGTTGATGCACCAGAGCGATTACGCCAACCTTCAGGGGCCTTACCATCAGTCTCGTTATAGATCCTGACCACAGCACTGTCTGGGTTATACGGGTCTTCAAATACATCCGTCACCCAAAGTGTTAACGCCTCACTTTCGCGCACCCCACCACCGTGCATAAGCAGAAGAATTAATTTATCTCTTAGTGCCACTCGTGGATCGCCAGAGCCACCAACACCACACATATAGAATTTTTCCCAGTGCATTTCGGGAAATGCGATAGCATCATGTTCAGCTATTGTGAGAGGAGTACGGCCTTTGATCGTTCTAGCCTTACGGATGGTTTTGTTAACAGTTTTATCTTCAATATGACCTAAAAAATCGTTCTGATTTTTGCGATACCATGCGGCGTAATTTAACCTCTGTTCATGCCGGGTCGCTTCACACAACGGATTCACAGACTCTACACCTTGTTTGTGTGCCAGCCAGTCGGTGAAGGCAGTCAGTCGTTGAATATGTTTATTCACGTTACTGGTTGAGGCCGGCACCCAATACAAACCTGAAGGGTCAATCCCATTCTCGCCAATCGTTCCAGTATATAAACGCTTAGAAAAAGTCTGGAAGAGCAGCATTGGGTCGTCAAAGTCGCCTCTATTTGCCTCCATGTAATCCAGCAATAAGGACACAGCCTGGAGGACCCCATTCATTACCGAGTGGCTTACATCGTCGGCTTCTAACTTAAGCAGGTAATCTGTTACCACACTCAACTCTCCCTGCTCTGTCAGAAGGATAGGGATTTGGCTTTTGATACCAGTGTTATCTTCTACAATCGTTGCCCTGACTTTAACTGATGACAAATCATGTTTTCCTTTAAGTAGAATACACAATACACACTGTATACTTTGCTTAGTTTTGGGGTGAAAAAAAAGCAGATCCATCTGCTTTAGTACACTTTATACACGTTTAAGTTAACTGTATATAAA
>NZ_JBMKIF010000082.1:0-5254 GCF_049238025.1 Enterobacter cloacae complex sp. IR5458 | reverse complement strand
GAGAAAATTGTGTTCATCGTTCAGATCTACAATGGTGAAAAGCTCCAGCAGCACTTTGGAAAAGTTCAGAATGCCTTCATCCGGGCAGTAGATGCCCGTAATATTGAAATGGCACGATTCGATCTTTCTGGCGGACCCGCCTTCGCCAGCCAGCGCTCCATGGTTTTTGCCGAGCTGATACGCGAGGCTACAGGCTGGAAACTCAGGGCAATTGGTGAGCCTTCAGAATCAGATTCGTTTGTCTCGCACCTGAGGAATTACATGTGATGCGCCGCCTGCCTGTTTACCTTGTTATCGACACATCCGGGTCGATGCGCGGTGAGTCCATCCATTCCGTTAACGTTGGAATTCAGGCGATGCTTAGCGCTCTTCGCCAGGATCCCTACGCCCTCGAAAGCGTTCATATCTCCATTATCACCTATGACAATGGGGCGCGTGAGTTCATTCCTCTCACGCCGCTGGAAGACTTCCAGTTTTCTGACATCGTTGTGCCAAGCGCAGGCGGGACGTTCACCGGTGCTGCCCTTGAATGTCTGATGCAGTGTGTTGAACGGGATGTACGTCGCTCAGATGGTGATACAAAAGGAGACTGGCGTCCTCTGGTATTCCTGATGACTGATGGAACCCCTTCTGATGCCCTGGCGTACGGTGAAGCGGTAAAAGCGATTCGCGGCCGGGGATTCGGATCCATCATTGCCTGCGCCGTTGGTCCTAAAGCAGGCCATGAGCACTTAAAACAGCTCACCGATAAGGTTGTGTCTCTGGAGACGCTAGATTCAACCGCGTTTGCAGGTTTCTTTAAATGGGTATCGGCCAGCGTGTCTTCCGGCAGCACAAGCGCGGGGATCAATAACGGAACTGATACCCTTCCCCCTCCTCCACCAGAAATCCAGCTGGTGCTCTGACAGACAGAAAGGTGCTGCTTTCCGGGCAGCACCTTTCTGTACAGCAACGTTTTCTGCTGGCCGTACCAGCCGTACGAGGAAAATTATGAGACGCCTTCCCGTGTTTTTTGTCCTGGACTGTTCAGAGTCCATGATTGGTGAAAACCTGAAAAAAATGACTGATGGTCTGCAAATGATCGTCGGAGATTTAAGAAAGGATCCACACGCACTTGAAACAGCCTGGGTTTCGGTAATCGCATTTGCCGGTGTAGCCCGTACGATTGTACCTCTTCACGAAATTGCCTCGTTCTACCCTCCCCGCCTTCCCGTTGGCGGCGGTACGAGCCTTGGGGCCGCATTGCGTGAGCTGACCGTACAAATTGATACCCAGGTCAGAAAAACCACTCATGAGGCTAAAGGCGACTGGAAACCCGTCGTGTATCTCCTTACCGACGGACGTCCGACTGACGACACAACCGCAGAAGTGAAGCGCTGGAAGGATCACTACGCGAGTAAAGTGAATCTCATTGCCGTTGGCCTGGGGCCGTCAGCGGACCTGAATACCCTGCGGCAACTGACAGAGAATGTCATGCTGTTCACCGAGTCTCAGGAAGGGGACTTTACCCGCTTCATCAAATGGATCACAGCCTCGGTTACGGCGCACAGCCGCAGCGTCGGAGACGACAAACAACCTGAGCTCAGCCAGACTGAATACATAGTCCGGCTGGCCAAGGACGAGCCAGTAAAAGCGTACGACGAAAACTGCGTTACGCTTACCGGCCGTTGCAGCAAGACCCGTCGTCCGTATCTGATGAAGTATGAACGGCCACCAGCAAGGATTTCCGGGCTCGATTTCAGCCTGAACCTGAACAGCTTTAATATTGCCGGATGCTATCCCATCGATGAGGACTATTTTGCATGGTCAGATGCCACCGCTACCGGTTTGCAGGTAAACACCAGCGAACTGCATGGCGTACCGGGTTGCCCTCACTGCGGTAATGCCAGTGCGTTTGCCCTGTGCTCATGCGGAAAATTGCTGTGCATTGACGGCCCGGATGACGTGATCTGCCCGTGGTGTGAAACAGGCCTGTCATTCAGCAATGATGGCGGAAACACTAACTTCGACGTAAACAGAGGGAGAGGTTGATGTCGCAAAATGCTTTACTTGAAGAGAAGATTATCCGCTTAGTGCTGTCTGAGCTGGGCCACCCTGTAGAAGGTGAGCGGCTTTTTCTTCTATCGCACGACCCTTCCCTTACTGAAGAGATTATGCGGCTTAAAGAGCGGATTGAGAGCCTTGCACAGGGTTTATCTGCGCGGGTTAGCGAAGGTTATAACGACGCAGAGATCGCCCCCTCGTCAGCATCCAGCCTTTCCGATCAGCAACAAACGGTCGTAAGTGATGCAGATAACCCGGGCATTGACGCTACCGATACACCATTACTGCAACCCCTGCCAGAAAATGAACCTCATCCTCCGTTCTGGAAGCTGATGCCTTATTACGAATTTGATAAACCAGCACAGAGGGAAGACGAAAACCTGTCTTCCCTGGTATTAAAACCCGGGCAGATACCGACAGGCCAGCAGCGGGCCGGATTAGCTGTGCCACCTGCCGTTCCCCCGAGAGCTAAAATAGTTATTCCCAACGCCCGCGCAGGCGAACGTTTCTCTTCGCCGGTTGCTATAGTTCTGGATGAGGGCCAGCAGGCTACTGTCAGGGACGTTGTCTTTCCCAGGAACATTGGCCTGACCTTTGACAAAGAGCATAAGTTGCTGACAGGTACACCCACCGAAAGCGGCGATATAGAGCTTTCAGTACTCTGGTCATGCGCTTCGCACGACGAATGCGAAACAAAACAGCTTTTTATAGTCAATCCCGATCCGAGAAGCCTGTGGAAGGTGGTAGAGCCACCAGCAGGCGCTTCCTACCCTAAGTCCCATCTGGACGCTGCTGGCCTGGTCAAGGGTGACATACGTATTGCTGCCGCCAGTCGCCGGGGACGATCTCATGAGCATGCCGGGAGCTTCAGAGATGACGACTTCTATATCAACCACTGCCAGGAAACAGGATGGTCTGTCATGCTGGTCGCAGACGGGGCCGGTAGTGCGGTAAATTCCCGGGAAGGCTCCCGGATTGCAGTCCAAACGGCTGGCGATTACCTTTTCAATCAGCTCAGTGGTTTGAAAGGCGTCCATCTAAAGCAGCACATCACGGCGTGGGAAGGGAGCGATCAGCAGGCAACCATAAACGCCATGCTTCATCATTTTAAACAGGCAGCTACGCTCGCGGTCAACAGTATCCAGAACGAAGCCATTTGTGCAGAACAACCTGTGAAATCCTATTCAACAACCCTACTGGCAACTGTAGCGCTACGAACTGATAATGAGCTGTTTGCGGCTGCATTCTGGCTTGGTGATGGTGCGATAGGTGCATACAGCCCTTCCGGTAAAGTCAGGATACTGGGAAATCCCGATAGCGGAGAATACGCAGGACAAACCCGCTTTCTTGACCAGAGCATTATCGCAGACCCCTCGTTTAGCGGCCGCATCAGCGTGGGTAAATGGAATGATGTATCTCACTTGATCCTCATGACAGATGGCGTATCAGACCCTCTGTTTGAGACAGATAACGGGCTTCGCAGTGACGAAAAATGGACCCGTCTCCTTGATGAGCTCATCCCTGTCCTTACAGACGCCAGTATTGCGCCTGAGAGGTTAGGCGACTGGCTTAACTTTTTCTCCACAGGGAACCACGATGACCGCACTATTGCGGTGTTGTGGTAAGGCATACGCTTCTTCGGTGATCAATATGGCAAATATTGTTACGTGCAAAACAAAGGACGGCGAAACAGTCCAGTATGTTGACGAGGTAATTGGTTCGGGCTCGATGAAGGATGTTTACTTCTCGCCTGATAAATCATACGTCGTCGCTTTTTATCATAAACCGCAGAACGAGCAGGCCCGGGATCGGATTGATATGATCACCGGACGCTACAGGCAAAACATTTTTGGCCAGTCCGGAGGTGAATACTGGAAGGACCTGTTTTGCTGGCCGACCCACGTTGTTGAGCATGGGGATAAAATCGGCATCGTGGTTCCAACCTACAAAAGCTACTTTTTCTTTAAATACGGCTCTAAAAACGATGATTTTCTTGGCATAAAAGGCCGTGAAAAGGAAGGCAAATGGTTTGCCAGCGCCAGCAACCAGAATAAATTTCTCGACCCACGTGAACGAGGCAATACGCTTACCTATCTCAAGGTCTGTCTGCTGCTAACAAGAGCCGTCAGAAGGATGCATGCGGCAGGTCTCTGTCACAGCGATCTAAGCTATAAAAACGTGCTTATCGATCCAGAAATGGGACATGCCTGCATCATTGACGTAGACGGCCTGGTTGTCCCTGGAAAGTATCCTCCCGACGTCGTGGGCACCCCGGATTTTATCGCTCCGGAAGTGGTGAAAACCAGCCATCTTTCCAAAGAGGATCCGAACCGCGTATTGCCAAGCATTTCTACTGACCGTCATGCGCTGTCGGTGCTTATCTACATGTATCTGTTCTTCCGTCATCCGCTACGTGGCGGAAAAATACATGACATGTCGGATGAAGTACGTGATGAGACCTTATCTATGGGTGAGAAGGCACTCTTCATTGAACATCCGACAGACAAAAGCAATGCAGTCAAAGTCAGTCAGCTATCCTCCTTTTCACTGCCCTGGGCTGACCCGGAGAAAATTCCTTACACCATCATGGGCCCTTATCTGACGCCTTTGTTTGAACGCGCCTTTATTGATGGCTTACACGATGCCACTAAACGCCCGACCGCCGATGAGTGGGAAAGTGCCCTGGTTAAAACAGTCGATCTGATACAGCCCTGCCAGAACAAGGCGTGTGAACAGAAATGGTACGTTTTCTCAGGTAAGACAAAGCCGGTTTGTCCCTACTGCGGTACGCCATACAAGGGTAAATTACCGGTTCTAAATTTATATTCATCCCGAAAGGAAGGCAGTTATCGTCCTGACGATCACCGGTTGATGGTGTGGAGCGGGCAGTCAATCTATGCGTGGCATGTGAATCGCCTCATTGCGCCAAATGAGCGCACAACCGATGCACAAAGGAAACGAGTTGGGTATTTTGTTTTCCATAACGATCAGTGGTGGTTAGTAAATGAAGGCATAAATGGGCTTATGTCATTACCGGATAAACGACAGATTGCCATTGGTGAAAAAATTGAACTGACGAATAACGCTCAGTTTGTTCTGTCAAAGGAGGAAGGCGGCAGGCTAGTCGTCGTTCAGTTAGTAGAAAACTAACGTGAAGTGGTTTACTGAATTTGGCCACCTGAACAGAGGTGATATGCTCACCTCAGAACAA
>NZ_JBMKIF010000081.1:0-5390 GCF_049238025.1 Enterobacter cloacae complex sp. IR5458 | reverse complement strand
CCTATCTCTTATCTGGAGATACAGCTACTGTCTGGTGTTTCAGGGGGCTACATCAGAATGATCTTTAACCCTTACCCCATCTGCGAAGCTATATAATTAGCATTGGATAAATGCTCAGCAAGCTCGGCATCTGTTGTATCAAATTCTTTGGACGCGAGTACTCCAAGATTCAATGCATGTAATTTACTTTTGTCTTTTTCGGTACCGATTAAAATTTATTTAATATAATCCAACTGGCACTTCACCATAACATACGGTGAAAAATCAGGTTTTGCTTCCAATCGTTGATTAATTATATCAAGGGCATCATTGATATAATTAATCTCGGTATGATTTTCTTTATTCATGAGCAATCTCAAATATATCTTTTATCTTGATAAATACTTTAGCCTCCATCTTTAGACTGGCAGAGACTTTTTAAACCGACCAAATATCAGGCACAGGAGAACAACATTACCTGAAAGCTCAACTTTTGCTGAATATTTCGGCACATTCTCATATACAGGCAAAGTGAGTTTTTAGTCTCACATATAATCTCACATTAACCCAATATTTTCTGTTCAACTGAATGGCACGCTACAATAGCCGTGCCATAGGATTTATACAATTATAAAAAATTGTCCTCAGGTGCTCTATCGAATAATTCACCTGCCATTTTGGCGATACGTTCATGTTGCACGAGTTTATCTTTCCAGTCCTGCGGAATACCGGAATAACCATATAATGCGCCAGCTATTTGGCCCGCCGTCGCCGCAACGCTGTCAGCATCATCGGCAAGATTGGCGGCCAGTAGAATTGCATCACGGAAATTATCCGTATTCCATACTGACCACATCGCGGCCTCAAGCGTATCGATAACATAACCACTTGAACGAATCTGATCGCGAGTTTTTTGCTTATACTCACCCGCGTTTATGATCATTACACGCGCGCATAATGGGAAAACATGAGGCGAAAAAGCTTTTTCTTTTTGATATCCGTTAATTAAATAGTGCAATACCAATCCAAGAAATTGGCATGCATTAATTGACTCTACTGCTCCATGCGTTGCTCTACTCTGAGCCTGGGATTCGAAGTAAATCGCACGCAGCGATTTTCGACGAAAGATAGATACCGGGGCTTGACGAATAACCCCAGCATTACCAGCAGTGTGTTTCTCTGTATTGCCATACCAGGAAGGTCCGACACGCATATACTGTTCAAGCGCGAATCGCGTCGTATTCCCGATATCGAAGCACCGACCATTACTGCTATTATCTCCGTTAAGATACCATTTCAAGAGATATTTTCTAAGCACATCGGTATGCATTCTTTTTTCTGAAAGATAAGTCTCTGCCAGACATAATGCCATGGACGTATCATCTGTCCATTCACCAGGTTTTAATTGAAAAGGCCCGCCACCAATCATATCCTCTACATGTTCACTGTCTCTTTTCTTAAACTCAAGAGTGGTGCCGACGGCGTCCCCGGCAGCCAAACCGACCAGCGATCCAAGTGCCTTATCACGTGAAACATCTTCAGTTATGGTTAAAGGTAATGTTGCATCCCATGAGTGAGATGAATTCGACGCATCAAGACTAGTGTTTCTTCTTCCATTACGGATATTAATTGGCATGTAGCTACGATAACGATCGGCATAACGATTGATTACCGAGTCTTCACTGTGAAGATCTTCCATTATGCATTCTTTATAAAAGGATTAAACCAGGGAAACTGCGCATGACAGATTATAATCTATCATTCTCTCTTTTTTTCCGTGAAACAGAAGACTTAATTACATTAAAAAATGGAGATAGCAATCAAGTGTATATGATAGTTACAGCATAAAAGTGTTAACGATACCGGACAATCACATTTAAAAATCAAAAAAACTGCCTATCACTTACGATATCTTTTTTGCCTTTTCAGGTACTCTACGTCTTGCTCATGGGGAAGAATAACCTTCAACCCTTGCCCCATCTGCGAGGCTATATAATTAGCATTGGACAAATGCTGAGCAAGTTCGGCATCGGTAGTATCAAACTCTTTAGATGCAAGCACTCCAAGATTCAATGTGTGTAATTTACTTTTATCTTTTTCAGCACCAGTTAGAATAGATTTAATATAATCCAACTGATTTTTCGCCATAACATATAAAGAAAATGTAGGATTTTGTTCTAATCGATTATTAATTGCATCAATAGCATCATTGATATAATCTAGCGCGGTGTAATTTTCTTTATTCATGAGCCACCTTAAATATATCCTTTTCGCTTGAAAGCATCTGTATTGCCCCACCTTTTGTCTGATAGGGTACATCTTTCACTGACCAAGTATCAAGTGCGGGCAAAGAAGTACTACGTAACATTTCAACTTTTTGTTGTGAAACATACGGTTTTGCTACTTTATCAACAACTTGATCAGTGCCATAAATAGTACCTTTTGGATTGATACCCAACTCTGTTGGCTCAACATCTTCTCGAAGAGCATACCAGTTTCCCTGTCGTCCTCCTGGCACTTGGTTTTGATAGAGTGTTTTATTTCTGTTTATTGTTTCAACACTCACTCTATTTGTATAGTCAATGCCATTATCAAAGTCACGAATCTGTTGCGGAGTGAAGCCCTTAGATTCGAGCCAGTTTCTTGCCAGCTCTTTATTTCCTCTGGCTGTAATATCTCTATTGAGATCGCCCGTGCGTCCAAATTTTTCATTAAGTTCAGCTCTTCGGGCCGAAATATTTGGCTTAACCGGTTCGAGAACAGGCTTACCAGCCCGCCACGCATCAAACCTTGCCCCTCCCTTCATGCCAGCCCCGCCGCCGATAACGGAGCCGATCAGCATCCCCCATTTCTGACCGTCGCTGCCTTCGCCAAACAGCATTCCACCCGCGTAGCTACCCACAGTGCCACCGCCCATCGCACCGAGTGTACTCAGAAGTGCGATTGCCGGACTGGCCAGCACCGCCATGGCTCCGGCACCAACGGCGAGCATCGTCCAGTTCACCCACTCCGGGATTTCAGGACTTATTTCATCTGTCTGAACCTTGCTTCCACCGATAATAACATTACGCGATCCCTGACTAATCTCGGCGCTGCAAGTCAACTTATCGCCTGTGCGAGAGGCGGGAAAGTTGTTGATGTAAACTTTTATCGAACCTTCCGCAACCCGTTGCAGGCTACCGCTGTGCTCATCACACTCTCCGGCTGACAGATGAGCGCGGATAGCCTTTCGGCTGTTGATAAAGACATTGGGTGAACCTTCTTTTAGCGTACCGGTAGTATGGCGTGGAGCCCATGACATACTGCCGAGGAGCTCACCCAACCCACCCGCAGCACATGCCCCAGCCGCAACGGCAGAAACAGCAACCAACGCGGTCCCTCCGGTGACGACAACGGCAGCTGCGCCCAGAATTGCCCCACCAACCAATCCTGCGATCATCCAGCCTTTTGAGGCTGTATGAGCAATCTCATCATCTACGCGAGCGGCCAGACATTCGGACATAACTATTCGGCTCGCTGTGCCATCAGATACCCACGTATCCGATCGGGTGTATTAAGTTGGTCAGAACCAGAGACCTGGCGGCATACGGAAAGCTGTGAAAGCAAGTGATGTGATTTGTCTGAGGAAGTCGTCCAGAGCGCGTAACGAAGGGGTTGGCTGTCCGGAACGGGTGCAATACTGAGTGGTTTACCCCGCTTTTCAAAAAGCAAATACTGCCCCTCTTTCGCCCGCTGAAGCGAAAGGTGTCCATACAGTTCCTGAATGTTTTCAAAGACACTGAGTACCTTACTCTCACTATCAAGCGCAAAAAATGGCCCCTGGCTGTCGGCAGCGAGCATTTCCTGGGTTTCAGTCTGAGCCGGTTTGTGGAACTTAATACTGCGGATAATTTCCTGATATTGATTATGATAATAATCGCTAAACTCGCCCGGGCAAGTACCGATATAACACACCATCTTTTGGCCGACAGGTTGGTCACCGAGCAAAATAACGGTCTGCCTCTGGAAAATGATCGCATTATCATTTTTGAACTGATAATAAAGCTCAACCGCAGGGTGACCATCAACAGAGGTCATCTGAGAGGATTCGAGACGAAAGTCGGGCACCGTAATTTCCAGTTCACGCGCCAGGCGGGTAGCCGCATCATGGACTTTATCTTCATTTTTTGCCGTCGCACGAGAAACAACAAAAGTAAACTCGCTGGCTCCGTTATCACTCAGGGTAAATAAATTCATGGTTCTGTCTTTAAATACATCGGGTAAGGCGAGTGTTGCTTCCTGAAGAATATAATCAGCCATTCGGGTTACTCTTACTTGTTGCCATTAATAACAAAAAAACTATCCACTTCCTGTTGGATTTCACCCTGAAGGGATGCACCAGGCGGATCGATGACATTTCGTCCGTCATCAGGGTTCAAGTGCAATTCGCCGGAAAGCGTATTAATTTGTGCGTTCTGTTTTGCAGTAAAGTTAAAGTTATTACCAATGATATGAACGCTACCGTCTTTTGATAGCTCGATGGCGCTTTCACCACATTCCAGTCTCAGTGTATTTCCTGCGGAAAGTATAAAATTATTAACGACCTTATCGTTTCGACTGTTCCCCGTCAGGCATACCACATCGCCTTTAATCCCTGATTTCTGATTTTTCGCTACCCGTAAGGTTTCATCCTCACCAACAAACTGGGTTCGATTTTTTTCAGTAGAATGTGTTTCGTCGTTTTTAACGTTAATATCCAGATTGCGCTCGGCCTGGATCCACACCTGCTCTGCACCTGCTTTATCCTCAAAGCGCAGGGCGTTGGCGTTGTCCACGGAGCCGTCTTTCGTGCGGCTCATAAAGCCCATCTGCGTCGCCGCCGCCGGCAATGCCCACGGCGGCATGCTCGCGTCGTTATACACGCGCCCGGTAATAATCGGACGGTCCGGATCGCCGTTGATAAAGTCCACCACCACTTCGTCGCCGACGCGCGGGATTTGCACCCCGCCGTAGCCCTGGCCCGCCCACGCGCTCGACACGCGCACCCAGCAGGAGCTGGTGTCATCCCCCTTCGCCAGACGGTCCCAGTGGAACTTCACCTTCACGCGACCGTATTTGTCGGTCCAGATACTCTCGCCGTTCGGGCCCACCACCTTCGCGGTCTGCGGGCCGTAGGTGCGCGGCCACGCCGTGCTCTGCGCCGGGCGATAAGAGACCGACGCCGGGATGACCGTGAAATCGGTCCTGTGAACAGTTTCACCTTCGCCGCTGGCGTAGCGGTTCTCTTCGAAGTGGTAGCCCGCCGCCGTCACCAGATACTCGCCGTTATCGCTGAAGAACGGCGCGTTGGTCAGGGTGAAGGTGTGGCCCGGCGCAATCCCCGCCGCCGTGGCGGTGGCCTGAATCTGCTGGTGCTCAACCTGCCAGCGCTC
>NZ_JBMKIF010000080.1:4004-5737 GCF_049238025.1 Enterobacter cloacae complex sp. IR5458 | reverse complement strand
AGAATGAAGATTCCGACGTTACTAACTGAGTGTTGTATCTAATCGTGGGGGCAGGTCAAAAGGTTTAGCAAACAGTCGTGTTGGGTTAGTAGTTTTGTCTCCGGCGTTTATAAGCAAAGGTTGGACAAATTATGAACTTGATGGAATCGTCACTCGTGCTATTTCTGGTGAGCAAATATTGCTTCCCATATGGCATAATATTACAAAACAAGAAGTTGTCGATTTTAGTCCATCATTAGCAGACAAAGTTGCTCGTAGTACTGCAACTCATACAATCGATGAAATTGCTCATGAGATAGCCGAGCTACTGCATTCTCGTGGTTAATGTTTATCGAAATTCAAATAGCAAAACAAAAGGATCAATCAGCGATCCTTTTTTTATTTTTATGAATATCAATAAATTACATTCTTAACGTACGTTTTCGTTCCATTGGCCTTCAAACCCCTAAGTTTGTGAACAGCCAAGAAGGGGTCAGTTTGGAGATCGGAAATTTTTGTACGTTAAGCGCATTATTTAACCAATCTTGGTTCGTAAGGGGTTGATTTTGCGTCAGTGGCTATCGCTTTTAAGTTGTCGCTCTTGCAGTATCGCATTTAGGTTATCCGATTAAGGTCAAACCTCTGAAAATGCCGTATAGCGCGGGAGTACACCCTATTGCTATAGGTAAGTCTGTTCAAAAAACAGGCTTACCGTACAATAATTCTCTATATCCAAACTGACCCCTAGTCAAACAGTGCCGTTACGTCCTCGATGGCTCCCTGCTTCCATTCCACGTCATACGGCATCACGCAGTTCCTGATAGCGACCATGCAGCCGCTGGCGGAGTTGTTCCGTGGTCATGCCCGGGCGTGTATCAGCGCGGGCTGCAGTCACTTTGGCGCGAACCTGATCTTCATACTCGGCCTGTGCCAGTTCTTCGTTAGCCAGGCGCTGCAACAGTGCTGCCTTGTCCGGGCCACCTTCCGGCAGTATGCGGGGCAGACTTTCGGCCAGTTCCCGCAAGAAGTTGGCGTTTTCGTAGTGTGTGGTATTGCTCATTACAGAGCCTCCGGGGTTGATGCGTCGACATGAAGGAGTTTAGCAGGGACACTCCCTGAAAAATATGCTGAATCCGGTACGCGAAGCGTTACTTCCTTGTACTGGCTGTTCTCTGTTATTCGTGCTGTCTTGCAGGCTTACTGCGGGTTGCTGTCTTTTTTTTCTCGCTGCCTGAGTCCCTCAGCAAAACCGACCATCCAGCCTAATGGATCATGCTGCGCAGCCCCTGACAACAGCGCGTCAGATTCCAGTCCGGCTTGTCGTCCTGCCTCTCTGACATCTTCTCGTACCCATACCGCAATTTGCTTATAACCCGCCTCGCGCATACGTGCTTTATAGGCTGCCTGGCCGCGTGCATTCTTGATCAGATACTTGCGGTTGCTAGTGATATCGCGTGTCTTGTTGTTTGAACCGGTCATTAATTCCTCAGGCATTACAGAGTTGTCGTACACACAGAAAACATTACTAGTAATTATGATTGTTGTGAGTATTCCAGGGAGAAAATGAGAGATTTCCCGCGCAAAAGGGCGCTTTTTGGCGGTTTCAGGTGGTAAACGCACTGAAACGGGCCGCCATGCAGTCCGGTGCATAGCCATTCATGCCATCAGAATTCATCAGGCAAGTTTTGCGGGGTTTTCGCCGGGTAAGCTGTGGTTTTCACCGGCTTCGCGCTGAAATCGCCCTGAGCGCGTTT
>NZ_JBMKIF010000080.1:0-3994 GCF_049238025.1 Enterobacter cloacae complex sp. IR5458 | reverse complement strand
AAGCCAACTTGTCGTCAAAATCGGTGTTGCAAAAACGGGAGTGACCATAGATTCGTTTTCTGAGACGACCCCTAGCGGTGCGTACAATGAAGCCTTTATGTTAAATAGGGGCTTTTGTTGTCCGGAAAAGGCTGAGCAAAAATACGATAAACAGTGTCATACCGGTAACCAGCATGACATAGCCGGCTGTTGGGTTATAAGTCAGACAGAAGGCTGTGCAGGCACTGGGGGCGTGTATGCGAAAAAGCCCGGCAAAACACAGACTGGCCGAGAGTCCGTAAAATAACGATCCTGCGATAACGGTCAGCATAATTCTAAACATTGTCCCTTTGTCCCTTTGACCCTAATCATCCTCATCTTTTTTCTAATATGCCCCTTAAAATCAGGATGTTGATTGTTTTGTATGCAAGAAATGGACTAAAGAAATTTGTTTGTGATCCCATTCTCGTTTCTGCATATGAACAAAAAAGCCCCGCACATGGGCGGGGCTGAATGCTGCGAGTCTGCGACGGTGACTTATCCCGGAAGCGTCCAGTCAGGTCGTTCAAAATGGCAGGTATAGCCGTCGGGATTATGCTGCAGGTAATCCTGATGCTCTGGCTCTGCAGACCAGAACTCACCGGCCTGCTCTACTTCTGTCACCACGACTCCGGGCCAGACTCCTGAATCATCTATTTCACGGATAAGCTGGTTTGCCTGCTGCTTTTGCTCCTCTGTGGTGAAAAAGATGGCTGAGCGGTAGCTTGAGCCGACGTCATTACCCTGACGAAGTATTGTTGTAGGGTTGTGAATACTAAAGAAATATTCCAGTAGTTTTCGGTAGCTCAGTTTATCCGGGGAATACACCACCTTCACCGCCTCCGCATGTCCTGGGTGGTGCTGGTATGTCGGGTTATCATTACGTCCGCCGGTATAGCCCACTTCGGTGCTGACCACGCCATTGAGTTTGCGGATCAGCTCCTGGACACCCCAGAAACAACCACCGGCAAGGATTGCCACATCAGTTTTCATGCTTATCTCCTTTCTCAAACAGGGGAAGAAATTCACCGTATCCTTCTGTTTCCAGAGCGCCTTTCGGGATAAAACGCAGTGAAGCCGAGTTAATGCAGTAACGTAATCCACCGGTATCCTGTGGCCCGTCAGGGAAGACGTGTCCCAGATGGCTGTCACCGTGACGGGAACGCACTTCAGTACGCACCATGCCATGACTGAGGTCGCTCAGGTTGTGGACGTTGTTTTCCACTGGTTTGCTGAATGCCGGCCAGCCACAGCCCGAATCAAATTTGTCCTTCGACGAGAACAGTGGCTCACCGGAGACGATATCCACGTACAGTCCGTCCTCAAAGTGGTCGTCATATTCTCCGGTAAACGGGCGCTCAGTGGCGCTTTTCTGGGTGACGCTGAACTGCAGTTCCGTCAGTGCCTGAATGGTCTGTGGGTCTTTTTTATACGGTTTGTTCATATCGCTCTCCTGACAAATCTCACTCACCGGGACGGGTCCTGCTCATGAATAAGATCCAGATAGTGTTTTTCAAAGTCCGGGTTGGCGGGGAGCGACTTATTTTCCAGGTAGCGCTCTAAAAAGTAGCGGGGAGTGATCCCCGCCCGAAAGGCGGCTTCCATGCCTCTCACCATGAACCCGGGAGTGGTGTCATATTTGCTGGCCAGAAATATCAGGCTGCTGCGTAATTCAGGGTCACCCCATGGCTGACAATGCGTCAGACGAGCGGGGTTTGTGCACGGCGCTGAGTTGCTTCGCCCTCCGGTTAATCAGTGTCCGTCGCAGGTCATGACGCAACAGCACCAGTCCAGCCCCAATCAGAAGAACATCCTTGATAATGAAGCTGTCAATGCGACCCAGCTGCGGCAGAAGGCTCAGGGTGACGATGCCGGTGCCTGCCACCATCAGGGCGCCTGCTGCACCCACTGCCGGCCGGAAAAATCCGGCAATCAGGGCCAGAAGGGTGATATTTTCCACCACGCCGAGTGCGTAGCTGAGCCCCTGAACGCCGAGAGCCGGATACAGCGCACCGAGCCAGGTGCCTGGCAGCAGGTGGTGAAGGGCATTGGCCTCGAAGGCAAACCATTTGTAGGTGCCAAACAGGGCGAAGATGAAAATCACTGACAGCCGCAGAACCATAATGTCCAGGCCTGACGTTTTACGAAGTAACCGGCGCAGTTGTGTCTCGACGTTATTTTTCATGGTGTGTGTCCTTTTATTTTCGTTTTGTGTTTATGCAAACAGCGTGGCGCGGGCATGAACGAAACGGGCCTGCTCAAGCTCAGAAATCAGATAAGCGGCAGCGCCATGTTCAAGGGCTTCGCGGATAACCTCCCGCTCCAGCTCATCCACGGAAGACACCCAGCCAACAGAGAGTGTACGGACCGGTACCAGAGCTGCTTTTTCTTCCTCAGTAAGATCGGATTTGATGATGACCGGTCCATGGGCTTTACGGGTGAAGACAGCGATAACGTCGTTGATAAGTGCTTTCATGATGATGCCCCCTGCATGTCTGTTTTATTGTGTTGTCGTGTTGTTAATATTTATTCTACCTACCAGTAGATAGATTGGCAAGGGGTAACTGGAAATTAAACGCAAGGAAAGTCTTAATGTCTTCTGAGGCCCCCGGAATACAGGCGTTGTCAGCGGTGATTTTTTTGAGTGCTGGCTGCCCCGGTTAAACCGGGGCAGCCACAGGCGTGGCTTTACGGGCGGGAGAGTAGCTGAATAAGCGCGCTCATGGTGCGGGAACAGGCATCATGAGGAGGGATCCGATTGAGCATCAGGGCCCCTTTAATGGCGCTGCCGATGATAATGGCCACGTCAGCCGGCTCAGCAGTAAAAGCCAGTTCACCGCTTTCACGACCCGAAACCAGCACACTGGTCAGGATGCGCAGGTCGGTTTGTGCCAGTCGTGAGGTGGCTTTCTGAAGAGGTTCTTCAAACAGGGCGCTGTCGGACAGCATGGCGTGAATGCCACACATCTGGCCGCTGTCGGCGCATTTGAGAAATGCGTCCATATAACCCTGCAGACGGGCTTTACCCGGTGGCAGCTGTAACAGGGCAGCTTCCAGTTTCAGCAGGCTGGCCTCCTTGTATTCACAATAGGCAAGCCCGAGGTCGGTTTTGGTCTGAAAATGGTAATGGATACTGGCCTTCCGTATTCCCAGACCGTCAGCGAGATCAGCATAGCTGAAGCCCTGGTAGCCGTTCTGCTGGATAAGGGTATCAGTCAGTTCAATCAGACTGTCATGGGTGGACATAATGTTCTCCTGGCACCTGCGGGTGCCTGTTATTCAGACACAACTGCGCCCGGAAACCAGAAGGGTTCCGGGCGCAGTTGCGAGGGTAACGGGTATTCAACGATACAGGACAGCGGTACCGGAAAGTTTATTCATACCGGTGGCACTGGTGATGCGGTAGTGTGTGGCCCCGGCATCAGCGGCTTTCATATCCAGTGAGGCCACCAGGTCATCCAGGGTGGTGAAGCCACCGGAAGAGACCACCCCAATTTTTTGCAGCGATGCTGCTTCGCTGCGGGAAACCATTTGCGGGCTGGCGGCATAGCTCAGTGCGCTGGCGGACAGGGCGATGATGGCAAGGGTGGTTTTGATGATGTTTTTCATGATGACGCTCCTGATGTTCTGTTGTGTGTTTTTGTTTGTGTGTCGTGTTGTTAAAATCAAATATACCAACCAGTAGATAGGTTGGCAAGTGTTAATTGGGGTCCGCTTGGAAAACGAATCTATGGTCACTCCCGTTTTTGCAACACCGATTTTGACGACAAGTTGGCTTGCTTGAATCTATCCGGCGTCTGAATGGGATTTTATTCCCGCGCCTCGATGAGTTCCGCGCCTGATGAACCTCCAGAAAATATACGGCTTCAGCGAGCCTTTCCGTTTTACAGGTTCCTCAACAGGCCGGTGGGCCGTTTGTATCATCAATATCAGTATTCGCAAAACCAGATGAATGATTGTTTAAACTGGTGTATTT
>NZ_JBMKIF010000079.1:0-5970 GCF_049238025.1 Enterobacter cloacae complex sp. IR5458 | reverse complement strand
AATCGGTGTTGCAAAAACGGGAGTGACCATAGATTCCGTTTTCTGAGACGACCCCTGATCGGGCTGAATGAGCAGGAATTTCCTGGCGGCAAACCCGATGATGTTTACAGCGTTCGCACATCGATGAACACCCCTCCGGCCGAAGAGGAAATCGAGGAGGAACGTCGGCTGTTTTATGTCGGTATCACTCGCACAAAACAGCAGCTAAATCTGGTGGTCCCTCTTGATGAAGGGCTTGCGCGGTGGCTCAAAAACCGCTGGGATAGCACCCCGAAGAAGTCACCGATAGCTACTCGCTTCGTCTATGAGGCTGGCTGGACTGCTTGTGCGGTTACCAGTGATGCGATCTATAACAGCACGGTAGAGAAACAGAAGGCTGACTTCAGCAAGTTTCACCAATGGTATCTAAGAGATCTTCAGCGGCTAAAAGTCTAGGGCTACCGATACTTTTCGATTTCAGACAGGTGCTCGTTATCCAGATCAATTGTGGCTTTTCTTTCAGAAGCGAGCTTCTTCGCTCGCTTTGCATACTGAAGCCCCTTGGCTGGCTGCTCTCCGCGTAGGATCTGTTCAGCCTGCTTGCTCGTGCTGTGCCCCAGAAAGCGTTCGTACTGCTCGTCAGATACCTCAGTGCCGATCAGTCGTTCGATCCAGCCGCTTTTCGGCGGGTAACTTACGCCCAGCGCAAGCAACTGCCTTTTCTGTACCCACTATTTCCGGCGCGGCCGGCTTCAATCAAGGCTTTGGTTAGAACTACAGCCATTTGGGGACTCTCATACACAAACCTGAACCATGCGGGTCTGATTGGCGGTCAAGATAGCAGCGCATCGAAATCAACACTGAACTCTGCTTCTAAGAACTCAATCGTGGCTGGTTGGCTATCGAGCGATGCTTCCCGTGTAGACTCCAGTGCGCACTCCAATCGACGCAGCAGAGTAAACGGCAAAATGATCTTGCCGAAGTCGGTATGCTTGAAATCCCCCCCCACAGGTCTTCCGCGTTCTTCCAAATGAAATCAGCTTGCGAAGCAGCCGAACCTACGAACTCTGCCATCTTGGCCTCCAACCAACTTTTGCACGAAACGGCACATCTTCCAAAAGAGGGTTGTCAACCAAGTTTTGCACAAAACGGACTTTGATCCATTTCTAACTAAAATCTACAATCCAACCTCAGATTGCAAATAGCCTATGTTTATTACAGATGGTATGGTTCGTGTTTTTGTTTATTCGATGGCAACTGTACTCTTTCTGCCGCTTGGCTTGTTGAAAAGCACGTGGTGGTTTTCACCATTGTTTGCGATAGCTGCTATTGATTACTTAATGTTTCTGCGTCGACAAGGCTAGTTGCTGAACCTCATACCTCAGAGCAATCTGTATGTTTTTTACACCACTGGTTAAAAGGTCAGGCTACGTTCCTGACGTTTTTTAAAAAACAGTTTTATGTTTGATGCGTTACTGGTCTGTCTGGTAACCCAGTGGTACATTACCATTATTAAGGCTGGCTGGCGGTGGTGCATCATGCTTAAACGACCCTCTCTGAGCGTACTTTCCGACAGTCCTGTGCACCGCACCACTTACCCGGCAGGCCTATGTCTTGGTTATTCTTCGTTGTACCTTTTTCTTCAGCTTTATCCCTGACATGTCTGTCTGAACAGTTCTAAGCAAACCGGAATGTTGTCATGGCCAAAGTACAAGGGCTCTTTGTTGGATACCGAAAATTCGCTGTTGATCGCGACTGGCTTCGTCAGCAGGAAGAACAACGTTATCGGGATCGCCAGCGACAATTTGATGAATGGTCCAGGAAATGGGTCACTGTAACCAGGCTCAAAGAGACTCGTTTATGGACTGACGGAGCCATCAGGCGATGGTTGGGTGAACCTCAGCAGCAGGGTAAATATAAAGTTTTCCCCGTTGAAGCGGTTTTGGCTGCTGAGAAGTTGAATGAGTTTCGGCTCTGGCTTAAACCCCGACTGGAAAAGAAACGTGCCCAGCACCACCACTTTTTAATTCCATTTCTGTAAAGTAGAAACAACGGCAGTTCCGGCCGCATTCAAGGCTTCGGCATCTGGTCAGAAATAAAGCGCCATTTTTCAGTATAAGGGAGGTTAGATAGTGGAAGGTATTGAGACACTGAGTTTGCAGCTTGATGAGAATGAAACTATGGCCCTTGCTCAATTAGTTAAACGTCTGAGCTGGAGCGATCTTCGTGGCTGTGCTGTGAGTGACGAAGAAGCCTGGGTAATGAAAAGCGCAATTGAAAAATTACAACAGGCGTTAAGGGAAGAAGGTTATGCGCCTCGATGAGGCTGGCTTCGTTCTTTATTCCGATAACAAATTTGCTTAAGGACTAACTATGAGCCAGCACTGGTATGAGGTGAAAAGCAATCAGGGAATTGTTCAGGTGATTGTTGGGAGAAGATATTAATGTAATGCGTTTCTGCATTACATCAAGCAGATTAGCTTTTTCTGGTCAAAATAGACGATGTGATTTTTCTTTAGCCGAAGTCCATCCGCTCCCCACGCAACCGGTAAAGGTTCGCAGGTTTAATAAAGATAGGTTTCGTATCTCCCTAAGGGTGGGATAGGTAAACTCATAATGGCATCTGTGTTTACTATGTAAGTATTCGGGTAAAATTCATCTAATACAGTAAAGTTTAGTTTCTTACAAAAGCTTAATAAATATGGGTTTTTCACGTCTTCTATTACAACATCGCACCAGGGATTCGATTCACAGCAAAGCTTCAGAAAAGACTTAAACCATCCCTTGTTTTGTATTTCTTCCGGAAGCCGTACCACATGTATGGTCAGACAATCTCCATGATAACGATTAGTACTTTGTCTAAGCCCTACAACAATCCCCTTTTCTTGAATCTGTACACCTGCCTGATGCTCTTTCATGTCGGGCGTATAGTGCCTTGCTCTGTTTAACCAGGCCACCAGCTGCTGAGCCGTACTTGGTGATTCTTCAGCTATCCATTTCAGGTACTTGATGCGGTCCATATGCGCCTCCCTGTACGATTTCCAATGAACAAAGGCTCTACAGTATTAAGCTGCTGTAGAGCTCATTCAACCAAGCTCAAACTGTGCGTATTAAAGGATGCCTAACCTTTTTGTTTCATCGATCCACGGTCTGAATTCTTCCAGTAGATTATCATATAACTTTTCATCGCTAATCGAACCGAAATCATCCATGGCAAAGAAGTGGGTGTTATCAACCCGGCGGTCAGTAAAGTCATCCAGATTTTTGAGGATACCGTAGCTTGAACCACCCAGGCCGACAAACTTCCAGAAGATGGGGTAGTTGGCAGAACGCCGGATTGCATCTTTAATCGCCCGGGTCTTGCTGATCCCGCCATCGGTAATAAATACAACATACACCGGGATTTTCGAGTCCTTAAAGTAGTCGACTATTTCTTCCATCACAGGAGGCTCGTTGTTTGTCCCTCCGAGGCCCGGCAGGTTCTCCCAGGCTGAACGCTTTCCAGCCCCGCGAATGGACTGAATATATGTGTCCAGGTTGTCCAGTGTGACGTTTGGATACTTCTTATGCTTCTCTCCAAATCCCCAGACATCCATTTCACCGTCGTCGTCGAACTGGGCGGCAAGAACGGCGATGCGGTCCAGCACAGACTGAACGTTACCCTTACTGAACTGGCCACTCATTGAGCCGGATGCGTCAAGTACAAATGCAACCGCTGCCTCAAGGGTGTCCAGTTTATTTTTAGTAAGACTGACCGAGGCTTTTTTAGCGAGGCTTACAAGGCGCGGAGATCTGGTTTCCAGTTTCTTTTCCAGACTGATACGAGCAGGCTTTGCTGGCTGCGGAGCTGGCTGTGCGACATCAACGCCATAGCTAATGGCCAGAGGCTCAAGACCACCGTTGAAACCCTGCCCGAGCGCACGAAGCTTCCAGGCGCCATTGTGCCGATATACTTCACCCAGGATAATTGCTTTCTCACTGCGGCCCTGAGTCTCAGCCTGGAACTCAGCGATTCCTTGAGCCTGCATGCTCAACGAACTGAGCCCACTGATGGTATCTTCACCATCAATGACAACTGTGATTGCAATTTTACTGATGTTCGCAGGAACACGATCCAGTGCTATCTCAATGCTGGACTGCTGAGAACCGGTAACGAGCTTTACTGCCCCTTCAGGAGAAGACAGATTATTGTAAAAGATAAAGTCAGAATCGCCGCTGACCTTTCCCTGAGCATTAAGCAGGAACAGGCAGGTATCGGGTTCGCCTTTAAAGCCGGATTTGGTAGGGTACTGAAGATTCAGCCTGATCGCAGATTGCTGAAGTGGTATGTTTTGTCCGGATTGTAGATTCACATTAACTCTCCTGATTTTTGATTATTTTAAAGCGCAGCGTTTATATAGGTTCCCCTGGCTTAGTTCAGGACGCTGGATTTCTGGTGAGGCGTATATATGGTGTGACACCATATTTCATCACGTTGAAGTTTCTATACCTGTTGAATTGGAATTTCCATTGGTCGGGTATTTTATCTTCCAGAACCCGTGCCTTCATAAGTCGCAAACGTAACATATATCAGAGGGGCATGCTGTTGATATAAGGCACGGAATACAGGCTTTAACCAGCAACCAGAGAAAAATCCGTTTCCTGCCTTTAAAAGGCTCACGTCAGAATTAACATCTCTCTGCTTTCTGAGATTCCCGAACCCTTTCTGCCCCCCCCCTCCTGATAGCGGATCGCAACCAAAAAAAACCCCGGCATTGCCGGGGTATGATTCAGCGTTATTTTAGATGTTAACGCCGTGCTGGGAGGCAAGAGCCGCCAGGCCACCGGCAAAGCCCTGACCGACAGCTTTAAACTTCCACTCAGCGCCATGACGATACAGTTCACCGAAGACCATAGCGGTTTCGGTTGAGGCATCTTCAGACAGATCGAAACGGGCAATTTCCGTGCCGTTGTCGTTGTTGTAAACGCGCATGAAGCTGTTGCTCACCATGCCGAAGTTTTGTTTACGCGCTTCTGCATCATAGATGGTAACGGCAAACACCAGTTTTTTGATATCTGCTGAGACTTTGGTCAGATCGATTTTGACCTGCTCATCGTCGCCGTCGCCTTCACCGGTACGGTTGTCGCCCTGGTGCTCTACCGCGCCATCAGGGCTGGTTTTGTTATTGAAGAAAATGAAATGCGCATCTGACAACACTTTACCGTCTTCGCCTACTGCGAACACGGAAGCGTCCAGGTCAAAACCCTGACCATCGGTTACACGGGCATCCCAGCCTAGGCCAACCATAGCAACATTCATGGTTGGTGCTTCTTTGGTCAGAGATACATTGCCGCCTTTTACGAGAGAAACTGCCATTTTTAGCTCCTGCAAACAGTTGAATGAGGGCTGCATTAACAGCCCCGGGTAGAAAAGTTACTTTTTGATCAGGACGCGTTAATGCCGTACTGAGCACATACAGATGCCAGACCACCAGCATAACCCTGACCTACTGCGCGGAATTTCCACTCACCATTGTGGCGATACAGCTCGCCGAACAGCATGGCAGTCTCAGTGGACGCATCTTCGGTCAGATCGTAGCGAGCAACTTCAGTCTGGTTATCGTCATTAACCAGACGAATAAACGCACCGGATACCTGACCAAAGCTCTGGCGACGAGCCTGAGCATCGTGGATGGTCACAACGAAGATGATCTTGTCAACTTCAGACGGGACGGCGTCCAGTTTAATTTTCAGCGATTCATCATCACCATCGCCCTCACCGGTGCGGTTATCGCCGGTGTGCGTTACGGAACCGTCGGATGACGTCAGGTTGTTATAGAAGATGAAATCTGAATCGCCGCGCACTTTGCCGTTTGAGGCCAGCAGGAATGCTGAAGCATCCAGGTCAAAGTCCTGACCGTCTGTTGAACGCGCATCCCAGCCAAGGCCCACCAGGACGTTTTTCATTGACGGAGCTGCTTTACTTAGGGAGACGTTCCCGCCTTTGGAAAG
>NZ_JBMKIF010000078.1:0-6063 GCF_049238025.1 Enterobacter cloacae complex sp. IR5458 | reverse complement strand
TCCTCAGCATAGTACCGGGAAGGAGGGAGTGACCATCTCATTAAATAAAGCACGCTAAGGCATAGCTGACCTTGCCAGGCCTGCTTCGCCCTGTAGTGACGCGATCAACGGGCAGGAAACATTCCCCTTTCGTGCATGGCAGGCGCACACGAGTTCAGACAGCACGGTTTCCATGCGCGCCAAGTCGGCCATCTTCTCGCGCACGTCCTTGAGCTTGTGTTCGGCCAGGCTGCTGGCCTCCTCGCAGTGGGTGCCATCGTCGAGCCGCAACAGCTCGGCAATCTCGTCCAGACTGAACCCCAGCCGCTGTGCCGATTTCACGAATTTCACCCGAACCACGTCCGCCTCCCCATAGCGGCGGATGCTGCCGTAAGGCTTGTCCGGTTCCCGCAACAGGCCCTTGCGCTGATAGAAGCGGATTGTCTCCACGTTGACCCCGGCCGCCTTGGCAAAAACGCCAATGGTCAGGTTTTCCAAATTATTTTCCATATCGCTTGACTCCGTACATGAGTACGGAAGTAAGGTTACGCTATCCAATCCAAATTCAAAAGGGCCAACGTATGTCTGAACCACAAAACGGGCGCGGTGCGCTCTTCGCCGGCGGGCTGGCCGCCATTCTTGCATCGACCTGCTGCCTGGGGCCGCTAGTACTGGTCGCCCTGGGCTTCTCCGGTGCTTGGATCGGCAACCTGACGGTGCTGGAACCCTATCGACCGTTGTTCATCGGCGCGGCGCTAGTGGCGCTGTTCTTCGCCTGGAAGCGGATTTACCGGCCCGTGCAGGCATGCAAGCCAGGTGAGGTCTGCGCGATTCCGCAGGTGCGCGCCACCTACAAGCTGATTTTCTGGATCGTGGCCGTGCTGGTCCTGGTCGCGCTTGGATTTCCCTATGTCGTTCCATTTTTCTATTAACCAGGAGTTCATCATGAAGAAACTGTTTGCCTCCCTTGCCCTCGCCGCCGCTGTTGCCCCGGTGTGGGCCGCTACCCAGACCGTCACGCTAGCGGTTCCCGGCATGACTTGCGCCGCCTGCCCGATCACAGTCAAGAAAGCGCTCTCCAAGGTCGAAGGCGTGAGCAAGGTCGATGTGGGCTTCGAGAAGCGCGAGGCCGTCGTCACTTTTGACGACACCAAGGCCAGCGTACAGAAGCTGACCAAGGCCACCGCAGACGCCGGCTATCCGTCCAGCGTCAAGCAGTGAGCCAGCAAGCCAACGACAACAGCGAGAGCCGCTTCATGGGACTGATGACACGCATTGCCGATAAAACCGGCGCGCTCGGCAGCGTCGTTTCCGCGATGGGCTGCGCCGCCTGCTTTCCAGCCCTCGCCAGCTTCGGCGCGGCCATCGGGCTGGGCTTCTTGAGCCAGTACGAGGGACTGTTCATCAGCCGCCTGCTGCCGCTGTTTGCCGCGCTGGCCTTCCTGGCGAACGCGCTGGGTTGGTTCAGTCATCGGCAATGGCTGCGCAGTCTGCTCGGCATGATCGGCCCGGCCATCGTGTTTGCGGCCACGGTCTGGCTGCTCGGCAACTGGTGGACGGCGAACCTGATGTACGTCGGCCTGGCCTTGATGATTGGGGTGTCGATCTGGGACTTCGTGTCGCCGGCGCATCGCCGTTGCGGACTGGACGGCTGCGAACTCCCCGCCAAGCGCTTGTGAAAGACGGCTGACCGTGCGACACGGCGGCCCACACGAATAAGGAACGATGGTATGAGCACTCTCAAAATCACCGGCATGACTTGCGACTCGTGCGCAGTGCATGTCAAGGACGCCCTGGAGAAAGTGCCCGGCGTGCAATCAGCGGATGTCTCCTACGCCAAGGGCAGCGCCAAGCTCGCCATTGAGGTCGGCACGTCACCCGACGCGCTGACGGCCGCTGTAGCTGGACTCGGTTATCGGGCCACGCTGGCCGATGCCCCCTCAGTTTCGACGCCGGGCGGATTGCTCGACAAGATGCGCGATCTGCTGGGCAGAAACGACAAGACGGGTAGCAGCGGCGCATTGCATATCGCCGTCATCGGCAGCGGCGGGGCCGCGATGGCAGCGGCGCTGAAGGCCGTCGAGCAAGGCGCACGTGTCACGCTGATCGAGCGCGGCACCATCGGCGGCACCTGCGTCAATGTCGGTTGTGTGCCGTCCAAGATCATGATCCGCGCCGCCCATATCGCCCATCTGCGCCGGGAAAGCCCGTTCGATGGCGGCATCGCCGCTACCACGCCGACCATCCAGCGCACGGCGCTGCTGGCCCAGCAGCAGGCCCGCGTCGATGAACTGCGCCACGCCAAGTACGAAGGCATCTTGGAGGGCAATCCGGCGATCACTGTGCTGCACGGCTCCGCCCGCTTTAAGGACAATCGCAACCTGATCGTGCAACTCAACGACGGCGGCGAGCGCGTGGTGGCATTCGACCGCTGCCTGATCGCCACCGGCGCGAGCCCGGCCGTGCCGCCGATTCCCGGCCTGAAAGACACTCCGTACTGGACTTCCACTGAAGCGCTGGTCAGCGAGACGATTCCTAAGCGCCTGGCCGTGATTGGCTCATCAGTGGTGGCGCTGGAGCTGGCGCAGGCGTTCGCCCGACTCGGAGCGAAGGTGACGATCCTGGCTCGCAGCACGCTGTTCTTCCGCGAAGACCCAGCTATAGGCGAAGCCGTCACGGCCGCATTCCGCATGGAGGGCATCGAGGTGAGGGAACACACCCAGGCCAGCCAAGTCGCGTATATCAATGGTGAAGGGGACGGCGAATTCGTGCTCACCACGGCGCACGGCGAACTGCGCGCCGACAAGCTGCTGGTCGCCACCGGCCGCGCGCCCAACACACGCAAGCTGGCACTGGATGCGACGGGCGTCACGCTCACCCCGCAAGGCGCTATCGTCATCGACCCCGGCATGCGTACAAGCGTGGAACACATCTACGCCGCAGGCGACTGCACCGACCAGCCGCAGTTCGTCTATGTGGCGGCAGCGGCCGGCACTCGCGCCGCGATCAACATGACCGGCGGTGACGCGGCCCTGAACCTGACCGCGATGCCGGCCGTGGTGTTCACCGACCCGCAAGTGGCGACCGTAGGCTACAGCGAGGCGGAAGCGCACCATGACGGCATCAAAACTGATAGTCGCACGCTAACGCTGGACAACGTGCCGCGCGCGCTCGCCAACTTCGACACGCGCGGCTTCATCAAACTGGTGGTTGAAGAAGGCAGCGGACGACTGATCGGCGTGCAGGCAGTGGCCCCGGAAGCGGGCGAACTGATCCAGACGGCCGCACTGGCGATTCGCAACCGGATGACGGTGCAGGAACTGGCCGACCAGTTGTTCCCCTACCTGACGATGGTCGAAGGGTTGAAGCTCGCGGCGCAGACCTTCAACAAGGATGTGAAGCAGCTTTCCTGCTGCGCCGGGTGAGGACAAGGAGGTGTGCGATGAGCGCCTACACGGTATCGCAACTGGCCCATAACGCTGGGGTGAGCGTACATATCGTGCGCGACTACCTGGTGCGCGGCTTGTTACGGCCGGTGGCCTGCACCACGGGCGGCTACGGCGTGTTCGACGATGCGGCCTTGCAACGGCTGTGCTTCGTGCGCGCGGCCTTCGAGGCGGGTATCGGCCTGGATGCCCTGGCGCGGCTGTGCCGTGCGCTCGACGCAGCGGACGGCGCACAAGCCGCAGCGCAGCTTGCCGTGCTGCGCCAGTTGGTCGAGCGGCGGCGCGCGGCGTTGGCCCATCTGGACGCGCAACTGGCCTCCATGCCAGCCGAGCGGGCGCACGAGGAGGCATTGCCGTGAACGCCCCTGACAAACTGCCGCCCGAGACGCGCCAACCCGTTTCCGGCTACCTGTGGGGTGCGCTGGCCGTGTTGACCTGCCCCTGCCATCTGCCGATTCTCGCCGCCGTGCTGGCCGGGACGACCGCCGGTGCCTTCCTTGGCGAGCATTGGGGTGTTGCCGCGCTCGCGCTGACCGGCTTGTTCGTTCTGGCCGTAACGCGGCTGCTGCGCGCCTTCCGGGGCGGATCATGACGAGTTCGCAGCCCGCCGGATGGACGGCGGCCGAGTTGGCGCAGGCGGCGGCGCGCGGACAGCTTGACCTGCATTACCAGCCGCTGGTCGATCTGCGCGATCACCGGATCGCTGGCGCGGAAGCGTTGATGCGCTGGCGGCATCCGAGGCTTGGCCTGTTGCCGCCCGGCCAGTTCCTGCCGCTGGCCGAGTCGTTCGGCCTGATGCCGGAAATAGGCGCGTGGGTGCTGGGCGAGGCCTGTCGCCAGATGCACAAGTGGCAAGGACCGGCATGGCAACCGTTCCGTCTTGCCATCAATGTGTCCGCCAGCCAGGTTGGGCCAACGTTCGACGACGAGGTAAAGCGGGTGCTGGCCGATATGGCCCTGCCCGCCGAGCTTCTGGAGATCGAACTGACCGAATCGGTCGCATTCGGCAATCCAGCCCTGTTCGCCAGTTTCGACGCCTTGCGCGCCATCGGCGTGCGCTTCGCCGCCGACGACTTCGGCACCGGCTATTCCTGCCTGCAACATCTGAAATGCTGCCCCATCACCACATTGAAAATCGACCAATCCTTTGTCGCCAGGCTCCCGGATGATGCCCGTGACCAAACTATCGTGCGGGCGGTGATCCAGCTCGCGCACGGGCTGGGCATGGATGTCATTTTCAGAAGACGACTGCACCAGTTGATTGGGCGTAATGGCTGTTGTGCAGCCAGCTCCTGACAGTTCAATATCAGAAGTGATCTGCACCAATCTCGACTATGCTCAATACTCGTGTGCACCAAAGCGAGGTGAGCATGGCGACGGACACCCCACGGATTCCAGAACAAGGCGTGGCCACTCTGCCTGATGAGGCTTGGGAGCGTGCGCGCCGTCGTGCGGAGATCATCAGTCCGTTGGCGCAGTCGGAGACGGTCGGGCACGAAGCGGCCGATATGGCGGCTCAGGCGCTGGGCTTGTCTCGGCGCCAGGTATACGTTCTGATCCGGCGTGCCCGGCAAGGCAGCGGCCTCGTGACGGATCTGGTGCCCGGCCAGTCCGGTGGAGGTAAAGGTAAGGGGCGCTTGCCGGAACCGGTCGAGCGCGTCATCCACGAGCTACTGCAAAAGCGGTTCCTGACCAAGCAGAAGCGCAGCCTAGCGGCCTTTCACCGCGAAGTCACTCAGGTGTGCAAGGCTCAAAAACTGCGAGTGCCGGCGCGCAATACCGTGGCCTTACGGATCGCTAGCCTTGACCCGCGCAAGGTCATCCGCCGGCGGGAAGGCCAGGATGCCGCTCGTGACCTACAAGGTGTGGGCGGCGAGCCTCCTGCCGTGACCGCGCCGCTGGAGCAGGTGCAGATAGACCATACGGTCATCGACCTGATCGTGGTCGATGACCGCGACCGGCAACCTATTGGCCGCCCGTACCTGACCCTCGCCATCGACGTGTTCACCCGCTGCGTGCTCGGCATGGTCGTCACGCTGGAAGCGCCGTCTGCCGTTTCGGTTGGCCTGTGCCTCGTGCATGTCGCCTGCGACAAGCGCCCTTGGCTGGAAGGACTGAACGTGGAAATGGATTGGCAGATGAGCGGCAAGCCCTTGCTGCTCTACCTAGACAACGCGGCCGAGTTCAAGAGCGAGGCCCTGCGCCGGGGTTGCGAGCAGCATGGCATCCGGCTGGACTATCGCCCGCTGGGACAGCCGCACTATGGCGGCATCGTGGAACGGATCATCGGCACGGCGATGCAGATGATTCACGACGAACTGCCGGGAACGACCTTCTCCAACCCTGACGCTGCGCGAGCTAGAGCGCTGGCTCACATTGGCGGTCGGCACCTACCACGGTTCGGTGCACAACGGCCTGCTCCAACCGCCGGCCGCGCGCTGGGCCGAGGCCGTGGCGCGTGTCGGCGTACCGGCCGTCGTCACACGCGCTACTTCGTTCCTGGTCGATTTTCTGCCGATCCTCCGGCGCACGCTGACCCGCACCGGCTTTGTCATCGACCACATCCACTACTACGCCGATGGGCACTGTTGCAAATAGTCGGTGGTGATAAACTTATCATCCCCTTTTGCTGATGGAG
>NZ_JBMKIF010000077.1:0-6211 GCF_049238025.1 Enterobacter cloacae complex sp. IR5458 | reverse complement strand
TCCCGGGGAATGGCTATGGCACAGCGAAGGTGTAGCACTATTGGGATCAGTTATTTAGCTGACTGTCAATAAAGCAATCTGCAACCATGTCTTTTAACCCTTCCATCAATTTTGTTTTTTTGTGCATGACGGACGTTAAGCGTTCAATGTGCCTCATTGATTTCCCTGGACGGCACAGAGAGAATTTATCAGCAATATCCTTGAGTCCTGACTGTCGAGCTTTAATCGGGGATAGGTGCGACAAGTTGTGCTGGATAATTGCGCAGTAATCCTTGATGGTTTTGATCTGCCGGGACACTTCTGTTATCTGAGCGATGTCTTCCGAGAGCCAGCAATCAATATTTTCCGCATTATTCAGCTTCATTTTGCTCTGTTCTGTAAATAAAGTGGAATCGGCGTCCCCTTTGACAAACCTGTAATGCAACGTGTTGTTATGTCTGTAAAGCACGACACAGGAGATCTGATCTTGTCGTTGATATTCAAAAATGACAAAACTACGTGCTTTAGAAAGATAGAAATCCAGAAAGGTTTTAGGCTTTTCTCTGACCATATACTGAGGGTCAATCCCATAAAAAACAGGAACCAGAACAAGAGATGAGGTTTTTCCTGCTCCGTTTGTCCCTGAGATGTTGCTATGACCCGTCAAGGATATTTCCGTCAATGAAGGAAACGCGCTCTGGTTGGTGATGATCCGCAGTAGTGCACTTTTCATAAAAATCGCCTGCAAAATATACATTAAATCAATATATATCAGATCAGTGCATATTGGTAGTGTCAAGGTTAAATAATAGGCAATTTTGTACTAGGTAGCGTTTTAATTTGATTATGGACTTTATGCTATACCGATAAATACACAGGAAATTTTTTTCACAAAAGTGTATGAATGTTGATAGAAGCAACAAGCTACCATCGAAGGGCGTTTCCAAAGATATTGGTATAACAGAGCATCGAACAGACTCAGTTGGAAAGGATCTCGCGTAGAAGCTCTATCATCTTCACGGATAACTCGCGTTTCCAACGATAAATTAGTTTGGGATTATGTAGGGTAACGTTGTTGTATCGTTATGTGATTTTACTCACTTAGCGCGGTGTACAGAACTACTGGATCAGATCAGTTTCAACTGACGTTCTGCCGTTGCACATTTTGCCCTGATGAGTTCGTTCATTGTTGTAAGACAGC
Source organism: Enterobacter cloacae complex sp. IR5458 (assembly GCF_049238025.1). NCBI lineage: Bacteria > Pseudomonadati > Pseudomonadota > Gammaproteobacteria > Enterobacterales > Enterobacteriaceae > Enterobacter > Enterobacter cloacae complex sp. IR5458. The sequence continues at coordinate 5,031 of NZ_JBMKIF010000077.1, read as the reverse complement.
CACTCATCCTGATCATTTTGCCGCGTCTCCAGCGTTTGATTAACTTGTTGCGAAAAGCCACCTGATAAAACTCGTTCAGGATCGCCTTATCAAACTGCTCGCAGATCCCATTCGTTTGCGGTGACATCGTTTTAGTTTTCGTGTGATCGATGCCACTACTAGAGTTGGTAATCATGACGCTCGAACTTGCAGAGTAGCACAGCCTATATCGATGTTAACTCTACACCTGACTCTGTCAATTTATGCGTATCAACATAGTGGCTGAAACGTGCTAATAAGAAGGTGAGTTTTGGATGAATGTACCTTTGACAAAATGGTCTGTTGGGTGCTGTATAAAAGTAGTCGATAAGCTCAGTTTTATTCGCTTTAAAATCCTTAAAAAAATAAACCTGAGTAATGACTGGCTGCTCAAAATCAGCTCTACAGGCATCTAATATGTTTACAGCCTGGTTATACTGAACCTCATCATAAGCGTATATCGCTGAACGATATTTACCACGCATTGAGTGGTTTGATGTGCTCGCGTGAGTATGTAAATGGGTTTCGATCAAGGTTGATAAAGAAATAACAGTCGGATCAAAAACCACTTCAATGGCTTCGCTGAACTGAGCGTTGTCACCAATTGAGGCGATCCAACCTTGATTGACAGTAGCAATGCCAATAAGTGATGAAAATACGCCTTCGGTGCACCAGTGACAACCACCGCCTAAGCCGATTGTATTAAGGGTGGTTGTCGTATGCAAATTGCAAGTCTGTGTGGGCTGCTGCAAACTCATTGAGATGAGGGCAACTTCCAGTCTGGTCTGGGGAAGTGGCAGGTATAGCCATTTGGTCGGAGTTCCAAATAGTCCTGATGCATAGCCTCCGCTTCCCAAAAATCACTTGCAGGTTCGACTTCAGTCACTACTTTTCCAGGCCATAATCCCGAAGCATCCACGTCAGCAATGGTTTTTACTGCCTCAGCATGCTGTGCCTCAGAGGTATAATAAATGGCTGAGCGATAAGATGTGCCCTTGTCATTACCTTGTCTATTTACTGTACTAGGGTCATGAATCTGAAAGAAAAACTCTAAAATTTGTCGATAGCTGGTGATTTCATTATCGAACATTATTTCAATGCCTTCAGCATGGTTACCATGATTGCGGTAGGTAGCATTAGCCACTTCACCACCGGTATAACCTACTCGGGTTGAAGTGATACCGGGACGTTTGCGGATAAGATCCTGCATGCCCCAAAAGCAGCCACCGGCTAATACTGCGCGTTCAATTGCCATAATTAAATGTCCTCTACTTGGTCTAAATACTCTGCGTAACCTTTACTTGCCATTTCTTCCCTAGGAATAAAACGTAATGACGCTGAGTTAATACAATAACGTAGGCCACCCTGGTCTTTGGGACCGTCTGAAAATACATGGCCTAAGTGACTGTCGCCATGAGTTGAGCGCACTTCTGTGCGGGTCATGCCGTGCGACCTATCAGTGATTTCAATTACGTTGACAGAGTCTATCGCTTTGGTAAAGCTCGGCCAACCACACCCTGATTCATACTTGGCAGAAGACGCAAATAAAGGCTCACCTGACACGATATCCACGTAAATGCCGGGCTTGGTGTTCTTTAGCAATTCACCAGTCCCTGGACGCTCTGTACCATTTTCTTGCGTCACCCGATACTGCTCCTTAGTCAGAGCAGAAATCGCATTCATAGATTTTTGATAGGTATTCATAAATGTCCTCTTATAGAGTAGAGCCATGTGCCTTTCAGATTATAAGAGACCTTCTGTTTACAGAATTTATTTCACTTAGGCCGTTAACCCGAAAAAATGATCTGATCCAGTAGTTCTGTACACCGCGCTAAGTGAGTAAAATCACATAACGAGGTGCCTATGACAGCTAAAAAGAACTGCAAGACCTATACCGCAGAATTTAAGGCCCTCTAACTTATAGTTGTTTCGGATGCGGCTTATTTGTTTTTGTGCTCCAGTGCTGTAAGTGATGTGCCTACGATAAATATAGACACGACAAACAAGCCTAAATCTTTTAGCAAAAACTGGCCAGGAACCACAGAGATCGCAGGAAACCCAAGAGATGCCTCAAAAACACCGGGTGTAGTCAGCATGAACGACAATGTCGTAAAAAAGAGTCCGGTTGAAAGTACACCGCCCAAGATTGCGAGCTTAGGGGAGAAAACTCGTGCAGCGATTAACAGGCCAACTGAAATTTCAAGCACACCCAGAAAATTTGAGAATCCTTGAATGCTGAGGAAACTATACATCCATGAAAGCAGAGGGCTATTACTAACAAAACCATGTATACCGTTTGCTTCGTAGCTAGTGAATTTCATACCACCAAACCACAAATATATTATCGTCATGGCAACGTAGATGCCACCTATACCAAACTTAGTGACTTTTGCACCGAGATTATTACTAAGGATATTGGTAGTCTGGACACCATTTTCAATTTCGGGAATAGTCATCTTATATCTCCAATTATTTTTAGCCATGTGGACTCACTCTATGTAGCCCACTAAAATGATATGACTCTTGAGAAAAACTATATGTTTACTCGAGTCGAACCTAACTTAGGTAATTGCTGTAGTTGAGCACCAATGGATTAGACATCAATGCCTAGTGGTTGAACGGCCGGGAAGTCGACCTCGGTCTGTGTCACTTCGTTAACGTAGTTAGTGAAAGTGTTCAGGGCAACAGCCAACAGAATATCCACTACATGTGCATCACTGTAGCCAGCGTTCAGCACCGCTTGGACCTGGTCATTGCTGACTTGCCCGCGCTGGCGGACTACGGCGGCAGCAAAACGCACGGCTGCGTCGGCCTTAGGGTCATTTGATGCACCGCTGCGGTTGGCAGTGAGTTCAGCATCATCAAGCTTGGCCACCTTACGGCCTAGGAAGGAATGGCCAGCAAGGCAATAATCGCAGCCGTTGATCTCAGCGACGGCTAGGGCAATACGCTCAAGAGTCGCTGTACCCAAGCCGCCCTGTGCTGATGCTGCGCTCAATTGCAGGTAGCCAGTCAGCGCAGCAGGGCTGTTGGCAACGACGCGGAACATGTTAGGAACGCGGCCCAGTTGTTTTTCCACAGCCTTGAGTGAGGTATGGGTAGCAGTAGGCGCGGCGTCGATTGTGGTAGGGGTGTTCAAACGTGACATAAATTTCTCCTAGTGATTTGAAAGACAGCACGCTGTATTGGCGTGGAATAAATTGTATTTAAGAAGGTTCTGCTTGATAATCCGTTGCTATCAGACAGCTCATCTTCACGTCTTGCGCAGTCGCCATTTCAGTGCCACTACACACCTTCGTTGACGTCACGCCGTCCTGATTTCTAAGGAGGTCTTCGAGACTCCAAAAACACCCTCCGGCAACGATCACATTATTTATTTTTCATAAAGCCTCCTTGGTTTTTATCTATTTACTAATGGAACTGAATTTACAGCATGTAAAATAGATATAACATGCTCAATAGTTCGTATAATGTGACTTATTAGACAGTTTACGTAGGGGCTATGTCAGGGTGAGAGCGTGAACATTTTGTTAAATTTCACCCAGTTTTTTGAGACCCGCATTGAGTACCGTTTCCAGATATTCACTGCTCATTCCTGCGATTTTTTGCTTCCGTCTTACGCTCGCCTTGCGTGAAGTCTCGGCCCTGAGCATGTTCAGCCCCATGTGCCGGATGCACGCCAAAATCTCTGCGGCATCACCGCGATAAATCGGGCAATCATCCTCGCCCATCGTGACGTCCAGCACCCAGTGCAGGCTATTTTCGATGGCCCAGTGCCCACGCACCGCTCGCGCAAACTCATCCTGCACCAACGCTTTGGAACTGATGAAATAACGCTGCTCTATGGTAATTTTTTGCATATTTTCAACGCGATAGGAGATGGCCACGCCAATGCTGTGCAACTGTTTCCAATGAGGAAACTGGGCGGCCAACTCGCCCGCCGCCATGACATGGTACTCACGACCATCGATGCGGCCATGAGCCTTCTCAAGCGTCATCGTCTCTGCGCATAACGGGGTGGCCGCCAGCGGGGCGAGGGCCTGTCGAACCGCCTCGAACAACTTGGGTTGGTTGCCTTTGACGGCCAATAAGTAATCGCCACCTTGCTGAAGGATGGTCTCGGCGATCTCGGTCTGGCACCCCATCGCATCGATGGATACCAGGCAGCCTTTGATGTCGAGCAGCGCCAGCAACTCGGGAATAGCGGTAATTTCATTGGACTTGGCGTCGGTTTTTATCTGTCCGAGCACCAGCTTATTGGCGGCGGCATAGGCACTGACCATGTGAATGGTCGACGTTCGATCCTCACGGTCATAGGAACTGCGCAGGGTTTTGCCATCGATAGCGACCAGGGCGCCATCGGTGTGCTGGTTAATGGCTTGAGTCCACCGCACAAAGGCGGCCTGAAACGGCTCTGGTTTGATGCCGGAGATGATCCTGGCAATGGTGTCATGGACAGGAATGCCGTTTTTAAACAGTCCCTTGGATTGAAACCAGGGAAGATGAACCTCGCCGAAATCCTCAATATCTTCCCAGCCCTCAGCCCCGCCGATCACGGCACAGACGGTGAGAAACAGGACATCGTAGAAGGGATAATAAATCTTGGCATGCTGGCGAGGGTCGTGAATATTGTCGAAGAACTGAGCGAAAACGGCATCAATAGACATGAGAGCACTCCTGAAAAGGAGCATGAGATCACAGCCGGATCACCAGGTCAAATTTCAGGGTGAGGATGTGAGCAAATTGTTAACTATGGAAATCATGGAAATTATCATTTTTTGGATTTCATGCGCATTTTTTGAGCTGAAATGACGTGCAGTGACGATTAAAAAGTGTGAAGGCGATCCTGACTATAAAGTTAACTGCATATCACAGGCCTATAAGTATTTGTTTTGTAGGCAAAAAACTATTTTTAATTTTTAACAAAATGTTCACGATCTCGCCCTGGATCTATGCTAAATAACTGATCCCAATAGTGCTACACCTTCGCTGTGCCATAGCCATTCCCCGGGA
>NZ_JBMKIF010000076.1:0-6638 GCF_049238025.1 Enterobacter cloacae complex sp. IR5458 | reverse complement strand
CGGACTATATCGTTGGATATTACAGCGCACTAAGACCGCACGAATATAATGGTGGGTTAACGCCAAACGAATCAGAAAACCGATACTGGAAAAACTCTAACGCGGTGGCCAGTTTTTGTTGACCACTTCATATTTGTCTTTCTCTTCTGTTGAGGAAGCTGGAGTTGAAGGTTTGTTCGAAGATAAGGAAAGCTCAATCCCTAAAACAGTAAACACTCTGAATAGCCTTTCAAAACTGGCACTCGATGGATTGGATTCGAAACGTGCATAAGCTTGCTGTGACACTCCTAATCGCTCTGAAATAGCTTTCTGTGTGAGTCCATTAACTTTGCGAAAACCAATCAATATTGGACGTAAATGATCAAGATGCTTTATCGGATAGGCTTTATTCATTTTGAGATAACCACGCGTTGTTGCGTCTGAAACATGCTTCTGGAGTCTCATTTAACAACGTACAGGGTGTTAAAACAAGAATACAAACTATAGATTGTTAAACAAACATGTAGTAGCGCTTAAACCCTTATTGAAAGGGCTTTCTGCATGATGCTCGACTCAGAGAACATTATGAGTATGTTGCAGGATCTCTAAAGGTGAATCGTTCGTTTGCGAGAACTTAAGCTGTATGGAGGAAGAGGTCCTGAAAGAAGGCGTGGAGTGCGATCACTCGTGAAAATGGATAGCGCCTGCGTCCTTGTTGCCTAAGGATGGAGAATAGCGCAAGTCAGCCGCGCCTTGTGCGTATCGCGTGGGCAGTTCTCACTACCAGTTAAACTTTCTGCCGGTTAGCAGGGCAAGCGCTGTGACCGGCGTAACGACGAAGCACTTCCCCTATGGATAGACAGATAAGTTCTCTGATAGAAAGCAATTTATTATATTTAAAACACCATCCAATAATTTACAAAATAAACATTAAAAGACTCTCTAAATTAAATTCAGAGTCTCGTCATGAGATTTACAAATACATGATTGAAATGAATCGCTTTGAAACTGGCTGTTCAGACCTGATTAAACCTGCAAATTGTTTTTGCTCAGGGTGTCCCTAAGTGAAAAACTACTCACAAGTACATGAACAGGCTCTGTTTTTTATTATCTGGATAATTTGCCATTTCCTTTCAAAAGTTAGAAATCAAACCCAAATAACTCTTCCTTTTTTTATCCAGAAATGAGATTGACAACCATCTTTTAGCCATACAGAAGGATACAGGGAAGGTAAACTGTTATCGTCAAGAGCATAATCCCATCTGGGGTTGGCTTCTTCTATAACCAGTAACTCAATGGTTCGCTCACATCCACAGGGACACTTAAATCCAATACACCAATCCTCCGTGCCCTCTCTGGCGAGAATTATGGAACGAAGAGGCATCTTATCCGGTAATGAATCCTCATTAACGATGATCAGTTGCCTTGCCGGAAGTAAATATTCAAACTTGCGTAGAAAATAATAAAGAACCTTGTTGAAAAAAGACATTACATATCTCCCAGTTCAGGAATACCCAAAAGTGGTTCTTTCCTGCCAGCGGCTATACGGGGATTGGGAGCCCTGGCAATTGCATCTTCATCGATATAGTCCTCTTCAACGCCAGAAAGACTGAACAACGTTCGCGCATATCCCTTGTTAGGGTATTCACGAAAAGGGAAACATCTGGCGATATATTCCAGTACACATGCTGCCGCTGCCCTCATGTTCAGTGTTATTACAGCTGGAGCCTCTTCCTGTAGCCCTGTGATGTAACCTCTTTCGACTTGCTCGTCATACTCTTCTTCGCTCAGGTTTTCACGGTAGATAAGCTCCGGGGTGTATACATGCCGATCAGATAACGTAGAGCCACCGGGTTTTACATAGTCTATCCGTCCCGTGACATCCGTAATTTTTCTTCCATCCTCAGGATCAACATGCGTTGGTATTTTTACACCCACATCAAGCAGTGGGATTAAAAATGACGAAGCAATGCGATCTGCAATCATCCGAGCCTGGAAAGTATCAACACAGCAAAAAATCACATCTGCATTTGCCGCTGACAGAACGGCTTCTCGCGAGAAGATGGTGTCCTGAATGGGTTGGGCAATATCTTTTCCTCGTATATTGCGAATAGCTTGCGCAAACATATCAACCTTCGACCGGCCGCTCAGGGCATCATCAAGAGTCGAGTTCAGGATCCTGTTCAGATTTTTCTTTTCAATATGATCATGATCAATAAGAACTATTTCCCCAAATCCTAGCCGGGCAACCTGTTCGGCCACAATTGAACCTGTGCCAGATACACCAATGATAGCTGCGGTAAGTTTGTTAAAGGTGTCAGTCATACCCGATGTAAAAGCTATCGGTTGCTGGCTTAACTCATAAATACCATCCCACCAGTAGTGAATATCATCACCTGCGACAGTTACTAAATCCACATTCTCAGCGTATTTCCCCTTACGATAGAGCCGTGCACGCATGCTTCCTTCAGAGACCATAATTGCTGAACCATGAACAGTGTCAACGCCCTGATAAAGAGAAAGCATCGTCTGAGCATCACTTGCATCATCCGTATCCGAGAATTCAAGCAAACCGCCGGGATGTGAATGTACAAGAATAACTGTCATTAAAGTTTCTTCAGCGGCATCAATGGCTTTCTCCAGATAGCTACCAGGCCATGATATAAAGTCACTCGTCCTGGATACGCACTCTTCATATGGAACCGGAATTAGCTCCTTTGCCATGAGCTTCAGACGAACTCCTTCATAACGGTTACACACCAGGATTGCAGCCGCCTCTTTTCCGTCTCCTGGAAAAAGATGTTTCTTCAGAGAAGTATGGAGTTCCTGAGTTAAGATTAGACGACTTCCGTGGCTCATTGCTCCACCTCCTTTTGCAGACAACCATCAGCCATGGCCAGTTGAGAAATAACTGAATCGGTCTCAGGATCCCATGAGCGATGGCGAGACCATCGCTGATACGCAACACTATCAATAACCGCCGTAGCTTCCGTAGCCGGAATGTTGACGCCATTGACCCGAGCCAATGGTGGATAGACATAAAACATATCCAACATGTTTACGGGATAGCCAGATGTTATCGACAGTGCCAGATTTACCTGTTGATGATTATATCCTTCCGGCACCTCAAAACCGTGAATAATCAGCCATCGTGCATTGCCGTTCAGGCTGGTCTCCCAAAAATACCCCATTTCGTTAAGATAGCGCTCATCACTGGGCAGAAGACTGAACTCACGGCGCTTGGCAGGGGACTCTTCGCCATTGTTCACATCTTTCGGCGTAAGTCGCAGTTTCTCTATCCCGGGCGTGCGCAAATCGATGATATCATCAATATTCTTCTCAACTTTTGGCTGCCCTTCAACTTTGAGAAAGATATGCCATGCCTGATTGGGATTCAGCCCTGCCCGGATAACAGCATCCCGGATGACAACGGTCGGGGTATCAAAAGTAAATTCCTTACCCTGAACATTCAGCTTCCACGTTGCCTTTCTGCTGATGAAATGCTCAATCCCATCACCATCCAGATCGATAATCTGGTCATTTTGTATTTCAAGATCGGCTTCGTCTTCACGTTCAAGAAGAAGTTTTTTATTGTCGTCAATGTTTCCGAGCTTACGGACGTTATAACCAGTGATTAAGCGGCATGGCCACTCAAGACGTGCCCCGTCAATTGTAAAAAAATACGTGCGATCTGATTCAATAACGATGAAACGGCGAACATCAGAGCCAAGATGGACAACTTCATCAGGACGGATATCTTCCAGTGAACCATTCGGAAGAAACATCAGGACAACAGGCATTTGATCTGGTTTAAAACCTGATGCAGCAGAAATCTGTGAACCGTTTGGTGTACGGTCCTCAAGCGCGACCTGACGGAAAACGAGATGTTCATCTGCCACCTCAATGAAGTGGTCGTGGGGGTATTGGGAACGAATCTCTTGCATAAATATCTCCAGGAGTTCTTCAGCAGTAGCGCTTCAGAATCTCATTAAATAAAGCTGTTTAACCAGGTGTCAGAAAAAAACTGAACCACTGCGAAAACTATACATGCAGCAATCTGGTTAAATCAAGCTGTTTAAGCGGAAATATTTGGACCGGAGTATATAAACTCAATGCCTCCTGTTGGTGAGGACACTTCAGACCTCATGATAACCCCTTCACTGGAAAGTTTTTTAAGCCTTGTGCTCGCATTTTGAACTGATATGTTGAGAGACTTAGCGACATTTGCCGTACTAACGCCATTACGTCCTAACACGACGTCAAGCAACGCCTTTGTCGAGCTTTTCGCTTCAGGGCCAATAACCCGCACTCCGCCAGCCAAAACCACTATCATAGACTGTTGCTTTGCAATGGCAGCATAGTCCCAGTTATCGATGAGATCTGTTGAGCTGACATCGGTGATAAAGAAATACTTTTCCCCACAAAGCTGCTTTGCAAGCGCAATGACACTTTCACGTGGAAAAGAGGAATCGGTAGCCACAATTCCTTCAAGAGAGATTTCAAAAGACTTGCAGCCAGGGTTTGAGTCAACGACATTTTGAAGTCGCTTAAACACTTCCCGCCCCAAAACATTTCCAAATGGATGGTTATTGTTTTCAGTGAGTTCCAGCAGTTTGACTTTCATACAATCCTGCTTCTTATGGTTAATTTAAGGAGATGATACTAATCATAGCCCAGGAAAAAATCAAAGCAAACTTGTGTGCCCTTAATCAACGCGAGCCTTTTTTTGCTGGTAATTTCAGTTATAACACCATTCTTGTAGGTAATTCTCAACTCAAAGTCAGGTTGTCGGACAAGAACAACAGCATCATATTTTGCGGCCAGATCCTGAGAACGCTTCAGACCCAGTCCCCGAGCTGCCTCGTCAGGTGCAGACCCAAATTGGCTCAACCCACCATTTTTAAGCGCATGGGTAACCAAGAATAAATCAGCATCTTCGCCTGATGACTCCAGTTCCTCGAAAATTTCAGGATAATGTTTTTTAAGATTACGTTTCAATGTCGTGGCAATACCCAAACCACTATCTGAAATGACGGTCTGAATGTGGCGCCGCTTACCTTTATATAACTGTAACGCTGCAAACCCAGGAATCGGGCTCTCACTGTGATCCCGGACATTACCAATCAGCTCTGAAAATATGGTGAACACCGCCATGTAGTACTTTTGGCCGGCATGGACTACAAACTTCTTAGTTAACTTTACAGGGATAGAGTTATCAAAATCATCAAGGTCTATAGAGGCTATCTCAACCAGATTGTCACTGTTTCCCTGATAGCGTTGTGCCCTTGAATTCGTTGGTCTCTCAGGCTTGACTAACACATCAGGATGCAAATGATCAAAAAAACCTAACCGGTTCAGGTAGTTTTTCGCAGAAGGGCATTTGCTAAAATCGAGTTCTATGGATTTTCCAGAATATGCAGCCTGATTTGCCAATGCAATTATCCTTGCTCCAGCCGCCAATAAAATAGAGCAACTTTCCGGGAAGCTTATGCTGCATCTGCGCGCAGAGGCGCTCAACAGACATCCCGAAGCTGATAAGTTAGCTTCAAAAATATTTTCATCGATCCAAGCGTCGCCATCCAGAACCAGAACATATTCATCGTCAACATACCATTTCCATTCGACCCGTTTGAGTCCCTCTGCATGGCTATATAAAAATGAATTCAGGGCTGACTTGTCAGCATATCCGAGAGTTTTAGCTATCTGTTTGCCTGTCAGGCCGGGAGATTCCCGAAGCAGCTCTTTGATTTTCTCTGTATCGAACAGCATTCGATAAAATCCTTAAAGAGAAATTATTCCTTTCCCTGTCCGGCAACTACCGGCCCCCTGTAAAGATTCACAGGCTGAGAAAGAGCAGAGGGGTGCATCTGATGTAACAAAGCGATAATTATATGTGGTGCTCCGGTTCGAGGTAAACAGCCGACAGGATAAAAATGCAGATCCTGCGAGTCCTTTACATCTCAGCGCCTGGAGTATCTGTCGAAACACTTCATATCAATATCAACTGATGAGTAGACGAGGGATGCCTGTTTAGTGACCTGAGTGCATTTTACGCATGGGATCTGAATAAATGTGATGAAGAATTGCGAGCAATAGAGCAGAAAATTTGAGGGAGATATGCATATAAAAAATCATTATTAGGCAACACGTCGGACTGAGTTATTGTCGCCTAATAATAATGATATTCATTTAGCTTGAATGTGAATAGCTACATTATTAAGACACAATAGTAAGGTGTATGAGGCAGCAGGACCGCCACCTTTGAAATTTTTAGGAAGAAAATCGTACACACCGCTATACACAGTGTGTACATCTTAAGATGTAGGCCAAAACATTAATATGTAATCATTATTTTCAAGTCACAATCAATAAACACCCTATTAACTGTATACTCCTTTGTGCTGGCTTTCCTGGTAAGACAAGTTGAACTCAGAAGTCGATTGTACTGTCTCTCACCTATCTTGCCAAAGTCGCTAGTCGCTTGTTTGCCTTAGCTTTAGATTTTATGCTTATGGAGGCGGTTTGATTTTCATCCGATACTTTTTCTAGCACTGGCACCACAGAGGAAATGGACTTTTCTTTTGAAATTTTGGATGCACCTGGGCTTTGTTGAATAAATCAGATTTCGGGTAAGTCTCCCCCGTAGCGGGTTGTGTTTT
>NZ_JBMKIF010000075.1:0-6857 GCF_049238025.1 Enterobacter cloacae complex sp. IR5458 | reverse complement strand
ATAATCTCATGACCAAAATCCCTTAACGTGAGTTTTCGTTCCACTGAGCGTCAGACCCCGTATAGTGTTTTGCAGTTTAGAGGAGATATCGCGATGCATACGCGGAAGGCAATAACGGAGGCGCTTCAAAAACTCGGAGTCCAAACCGGTGACCTCTTGATGGTGCATGCCTCACTTAAAGCGATTGGTCCGGTCGAAGGAGGAGCGGAGACGGTCGTTGCCGCGTTACGCTCCGCGGTTGGGCCGACTGGCACTGTGATGGGATACGCGTCGTGGGACCGATCACCCTACGAGGAGACTCTGAATGGCGCTCGGCTGGATGACGAAGCCCGCCGTACCTGGCTGCCGTTCGATCCCGCAACAGCCGGGACTTACCGTGGGTTCGGCCTGCTGAATCAATTTCTGGTTCAAGCCCCCGGCGCGCGGCGCAGCGCGCACCCCGATGCATCGATGGTCGCGGTTGGTCCGCTGGCTGAAACGCTGACGGAGCCTCACGAACTCGGTCACGCCTTGGGGGAAGGATCGCCCGTCGAGCGGTTCGTTCGCCTTGGCGGGAAGGCCCTGCTGTTGGGTGCGCCGCTAAACTCCGTTACCGCATTGCACTACGCCGAGGCGGTTGCCGATATCCCCAACAAACGGTGGGTGACGTATGAGATGCCGATGCTTGGAAGAGACGGTGAAGTCGCCTGGAAAACGGCATCGGATTACGATTCAAACGGCATTCTCGATTGCTTTGCTATCGAAGGAAAGCCGGATGCGGTTGAAACTATAGCAAATGCTTACGTGAAGCTCGGTCGCCATCGAGAAGGTGTCGTGGGCTTTGCTCAGTGCTACCTGTTCGACGCGCAGGACATCGTGACGTTCGGCGTCACCTATCTTGAGAAGCATTTCGGAACCACTCCGATCGTGCCTCCGCACGAGGCCGTCGAGCGCTCTTGCGAGCCTTCAGGTTAGAGGCCGTCGACAATGATAATCTGGATCAACGGACCTTTCGGCGCCGGAAAGACGACGCTCGCTAAGCGGCTGCGCGATCGGCGTTCCAAATCGCTGATCTTTGACCCCGAGGAAATCGGGTTCGTGGTGAAAGAAACGGTCCCCATGCCAGCGAGCGGAGACTATCAGGATCTCCCCTTGTGGAGGGGACTTACGATCGCGGCGGTCAGGGAGATTCGAAGGAATTACTCGCAGGACATCATCATCCCAATGACGCTCGTGCACCCGGACTATCTGACTGAGATACTCGACGGGGTAAGGCGGATCGACGATCAGCTGCTGCACATCTTTCTGACGCTCAACGAGGACCTATTGCGTCACCGGATCGCGAACCAGACCATGCATCCTGACCCGAATCGAAATGCGGAGATTCGAGAGTGGCGATTAGCGAATGTCGCCCGATGCTTGGCCGCAAGGGAACGGCTTCCATGCACAACCCGTGTTCTCGATAGTGGTGCACACACCAGCGATGAACTCGCAGCGATGGTGCTCGACGGAATCGATGGGCGCACCTGATCGCCTTCGACGCCTGCGCAAAGCGTAGCGCGAGGGTGGCGGGCTCACGACCAAACGCCCAGAGGTCGATCATCGCAGGGATGTTTGGCTTTGTGGTGCGGACGACGGGACTCGAACCCGTACTCTCACAGAGAAGCAGATTTTCGTACCACCTCGACTTTCGCCGCCGTCTGATGACGTTCGTGGTCTGGACTGTCCCTTCGCCATTGCCCGAAGGCTTTAGGCGCCGCCCGTCCAGTCTCTACACCTTCCCCCGAAGGGGCTTGGCTCGGGATTGGCTTAGGGTATTGCCCGTTAGCGTTCCCCGACTTTGAGCGGTTCTACTCCGCGGATTTCCCCGCGGGCACTCCAATTTTAAAGTCTGCTGCGTCTACCGATTTCGCCACGTCCGCCTTTTTTCGCCGTTCCTAGCGCTCGTGCGATGCACCTATGTTGCACCTAGCGCCGAATCGTTCTTCGTCATCCTGAAAAACCACGTCTCCTAAAGCCTTGCATAGCTTATCTTTTCTCCACCACGAACTTTTTTGTGGGATGGTAGAAAAAAAGACTTTTTAAGTCCGCTGGCTTGCCAGGCCTTGTTAGCTTGTACGGTCATGGTTATCGGGTAAAGAATATTGACGGCATCGCTGGTGTCGGTGGCTGAAAAGCCGGCTCCCATCAGGGCAATAGCCATTTCAGATGCAGGCGTACAGGGCAATGGTCAACAGCTACAGCCTGTCTGACGATTCCGGCGTCATGGCTGCGGCGGCTATCACGCATTTTTTGTTCGGTCAGGCGGTGTTTTCGTACCTCAATGGTTGGAGCGTGTTGATCGGACCTGGTACAGGTTTGGACAGCACGGGCTGCAAATACGCAAGGGATTTAATGGGCCTGGTGGCGTTCACGGCTTTTATCGTGACGTTTCTGTTCAGGGGCTACTCATAATCTCGTGGCTCGGCGGTTCCCGGCACACCATGACAGTAAGGAAGGACCCTGTGTCTCAACTCTCCCAGCTTCGAAGCCCCGCCGCCGTGCAGGCTGCCATCGATGAGTTCGTGCAACTGGGCCGCACGAAATTCCTGGCGCGCCACGGCTACGGCAAGTCCCGCGACTTCCTGGTACGTGATCCGAAGACCGGCACCGATTGCGATTCCAAGGCCATCGCCGGTGTGGCCTTCGGCAAGCAATTTCCCGAGCAGGGCCCGCTCACTGCTGACAGCTTCTCCGGTGGCGAGACGACCGTCGTTCCGGCGCTGACGCGGCTCGGGTTTCGCATCATTCGCATCGGCGAAGACTGGTCCGAAGAAGAGGTCCTGGCCACGGTCGAAGACTATTTCGACATGCTGCGTGCCGAGGCGGCTGGGGAGCCGTACCACAAGTCCGAGCACAACCAGGCACTGCGCCAACTGCTGAACGGTCGCAGCAAGTCTTCAGTCGAGCTCAAGCACCAGAACATTAGCGCCGTACTCGATGCCCTGGGCCTGCCCTATATCAACGGCTACAAGCCACGCGGCAACAGCCAACTGCTGCTGCGTAAATCCGTACACGCCTACGTTCTGGAACATCAGCAGACGGTCGGCGCTCTTGTCGATGCCCTGGAGGAGGTAAAACTTCCGGGTGACAAAACCTACCGAGCGGCTTTGGTAGAACCACCCGCCCGTGAAGTGCTTGTGCGTACCCCGGCATCTCTACGGCAACGCCTACCGCGAAAGTTCGATTATGCCGCTCGCGATGAAGCCAACCGCAAGCTGGGCCGGGCAGGGGAGCAGTGGGTGATTGGCTACGAACAGCAACGCCTGACCGAGCTCGGCCACCCAGAGCTTTTTCAGCGGCTGGATTGGGTGTCCGACACCCAGGGAGACGGTGCGGGGTTCGACATCCTGTCGTTCGAAGAGGACGCCCATGAGCGCTTCATCGAGGTGAAAACCACCAATGGCGGGGTAGGCTCGTCTTTCTTGGTCAGCCACAACGAACTCGAATTCTCCAAGGAGGCGGGCGATCAATTCCATCTGTATCGCGTGTTCCAGTTTCGGGACGGTCCGCGCCTGTTCACGCTACCCGGCGACCTCAGCCAACATGTGCATCTCAAGCCGACGGACTACCGGGCGAGTTTCCGGAGTTTGGTGGGGTAAAGGCAGGGTTCTGTTGAGCCGAATGGCTGTGTGCGGCCGATTCTGTTGAAAAAGTAGCGGCCTCCCCATGCCGTTGGCAAAATTGCTTTGTCAGCGAGCGTGGGGGCGAACAGCATGATGGGACAGTTACCGGGAGGACAGCAGCGCCTGTTCTACTCGTTCAATCTGGAAGATCACGTCCCGGCCCAACATCTCCTGCGCAGCATCGACCAGTGCTTGGATCTCAGTGATCTACGTGCCTACCTGGCAGATTTCTATAGCCCCATCGGGCGTCCCTCGATTGACCCGGAGTTGATGGTGCGCATGCTGGTCGTCGGCTACTGCTATGGCATTCGTTCCGAGCGGCGATTGTGCGAAGAGGTGCACCTGAACCTGGCCTATCGCTGGTTCTGCCGGTTGGGTCTGGAAGACGAAGTCCCCAATCACTCGACCTTCTCGAAGAATCGCCATGGGCGTTTTCGTGACAGCGATCTATTCCGCTGGTTATTCAATGAGGTGCTGCGGCGCTGCATGGCAGCCGGCCTAGTCAAGGGTGAAGGTTTCGCCGTCGACGCCAGCATCATTAAGGCGGATGCCAGCCGGCAACGTGGGGTGGCGGGAGATGAGGTCGATTGGAACGATCCAAAGCTCAGCAGCCGCGCAGTGCGCGAGTACCTCGAAGCCCTTGATGAAGAGGCGCTGGCTGAGGCTCTTCCCAAGAAAATTTCGCTCACTGATCCTCAGTCCCGTTGGACAGCAGCGCCAGGTGGCCCGGCCTTTTTTGCCTACTCCACGAATTACCTGATCGACACTGAGCACGGTGTGATCATGGACGTGGAAGCTACCCCGGCGCACCGTACCGCCGAAGTCGATTCGACTAGGACGATGGTCGAGCGTGTCGAGGCGCAGTTCGATCTCACACCGGAACGCCTTATCGGCGATACCGCTTATGGCACCGCCCCGATGCTGGCCTGGATGGTCGAAGAAAAGGACATCGAACCGCATGTGCCGGTGTGGGACAAGACCGAGCGCAAGGACGACAGCCTCTCCAGTAACGACTTTCACTGGAGTCAGGACGCCAATGAATATCGCTGCCCAGCCGGCAAACCGCTACGCAGTGAATGGCGCGCCTTCACCCAGCAAAGGTCGCGGGTAACTAAGGCCAAAACCGTCATTTACCGCTCCAGCCAAACCGACTGCGCCACCTGCCCGTTGAAAGCGAAATGCTGCCCCAACACGCCGAATCGGAAGATCGTCCGCAGCATCCATGAGGCTGCCCGCGACGTGGCTCGACGCATCGCCAAGACACCGGAGTACCTCGTCTCTCGCTGCGAACGAAAGAAGGTGGAGATGCTTTTCGCCCACCTCAAACGGATCATGAAACTCGACCGTTTACGACTGCGTGGCCTAACGGGTGCCACTGACGAATTCACCTTGGCTGCGATGGTGCAGAACCTGCGCCGCATGGCCAAGCTTTTGCCTCAAGGGCCACCGCTGACGGGATAGGTATGCCTGCTACGAGCAGAAACCCTCAAATTAACCCTTAAACCTGAGCAAGGACGCTCAGTGAAACGCCGGAAGGCAACTTGAAGTGGCTTGCAGCCACTTCGACAGCAGGCACACCTGATCGGCAGGCTGCCGCTAAAGCTACTTTTTCAACAGAATCGGCCGATTTGTGCCGGTCGTCAAGGACCGCTTCGGATCACTCTCAACCGGATCGCGGGCCAGCTGATTTGCTAAAACCCGCGCCAAACTCAACGAAGGATTTCGCATGATCCGTTTTTTTTGGCGATCACGCTCGGCCTGATGGTTGGCTGCTCGTCGAGTTCAAGTTCGATCTGATCAGTGAGCGGTAGCGCAAGTGGATCGCCTCAGCCAAGCAGCGTTGTTGCCGGCGGCCGGAAGAAAGCCTTGAACTAGTAGCGGAAAGGATGAAACTTTATTTTTACGATTCTCAGCATTTTCCAAGGTTGAGCGAAAATTAGGATGATACTTTAATGATTCCGGCCTCCATCCCCACAAAACGCTTGCAGATGGCAGAATTGAAATAAGTCATTGTTTTAAATGGATTTTTGCAGGAATTGCTACGTTGCAGGGTCCTGTAGTTAGGATGACACTTTATTTTCCTCCCACAGGCCTCGTGATACGCCTATTTTTATAGGTTAATGTCATGATAATAATGGTTTCTTAGACGTCAGGTGGCACTTTTCGGGGAAATGTGCGCGGAACCCCTATTTGTTTATTTTTCTAAATACATTCAAATATGTATCCGCTCATGATACAATAACCCTGGTAAATGCTTCAATAATATTGAAAAAGGAAGAGTATGAGTATTCAACATTTTCGTGTCGCCCTTATTCCCTTTTTTGCGGCATTTTGCCTTCCTGTTTTTGCTCACCCAGAAACGCTGGTGAAAGTAAAAGATGCTGAAGATCAGTTGGGTGCACGAGTGGGTTACATCGAACTGGATCTCAACAGCGGTAAGATCCTTGAGAGTTTTCGCCCCGAAGAACGTTTTCCAATGATGAGCACTTTTAAAGTTCTGCTATGTGGTGCGGTATTATCCCGTGTTGACGCCGGGCAAGAGCAACTCGGTCGCCGCATACACTATTCTCAGAATGACTTGGTTGAGTACTCACCAGTCACAGAAAAGCATCTTACGGATGGCATGACAGTAAGAGAATTATGCAGTGCTGCCATAACCATGAGTGATAACACTGCTGCCAACTTACTTCTGACAACGATCGGAGGACCGAAGGAGCTAACCGCTTTTTTGCACAACATGGGGGATCATGTAACTCGCCTTGATCGTTGGGAACCGGAGCTGAATGAAGCCATACCAAACGACGAGCGTGACACCACGATGCCTGCAGCAATGGCAACAACGTTGCGCAAACTATTAACTGGCGAACTACTTACTCTAGCTTCCCGGCAACAATTAATAGACTGGATGGAGGCGGATAAAGTTGCAGGACCACTTCTGCGCTCGGCCCTTCCGGCTGGCTGGTTTATTGCTGATAAATCTGGAGCCGGTGAGCGTGGGTCTCGCGGTATCATTGCAGCACTGGGGCCAGATGGTAAGCCCTCCCGTATCGTAGTTATCTACACGACGGGGAGTCAGGCAACTATGGATGAACGAAATAGACAGATCGCTGAGATAGGTGCCTCACTGATTAAGCATTGGTAACTGTCAGACCAAGTTTACTCATATATACTTTAGATTGATTTAAAACTTCATTTTTAATTTAAAAGGATCTA
>NZ_JBMKIF010000074.1:0-7167 GCF_049238025.1 Enterobacter cloacae complex sp. IR5458 | reverse complement strand
AGTTGGAGTCATTACCATGGTGGGTTACCACCAAACGAATCAGAAAACCAATACTGGAAAAACTCTAACGCGGTGGCCAGTTTTAGTTGACCACAACACTTGCCGTGGCGTATATCTGCTTATAGAGATTGACTTTATTGTGTTTTCGGTCGAATACAAGTAAATTTGTGGTTAATGGACTAGAATTTGTTGTGTTTTTGGAGTGGATGTGAACATAGTAGATGCTCTTGTTGTCAAGAGGCTAATGAACGTTGGTGATGAAACTGTTCTGTCCATCTTAAAGTTTTCAGCGTATAGCGGAGTGGCAACACTCGAAGAACTGGCACACCACTCCTCCAATCTAAAAATATCAAACGGTAAATCTCGAGCAACTCTCGAAAGCTTCTTAGATACTGCGAACTTCCAAGCTCTCAGGGTCGAAGTACAAGCTGAGATTGATTCGTTCAAAAATAAAGGTGTTGAGATTGTTCTCTTCGGTACGAAAACCTATCCAATTGCGTTATACGGTCTCCCGAAACCTCCTCCTTTTCTATACTGCAAAGGCAATCTGAACCTCTTAGATAATAGGCTTTCATTAGCGGTTGTAGGCACTCGTGAAAACACCCCCAAGGGGGAAACCATAACGATTAAAACTATTCAAAAGTTTGCGACTTATGGCTTCACGATAGTCAGTGGACTTGCACTGGGTATCGATACAATTGCTCATCGCGCGGCATTAGACGCCAAAACACCAACGATTTCTGTTCTTGTCGATGTGGAGTCTATTTCTCCCGCAAGTAATCGGGAACTCGCTAAGGAAATATTGGACGAGGGCGGACTTCTAGTTGCAGAGAATGCACCAGGAACCAAAGCAATACCTGCGTTCTTTGCTAAGCGAGACAGGATACAAGCAGGTTTATCTACTGCCGTCTTTGCTATTGAAACTTCGATAGATGGTGGGACGATGCACGCAGTCAAATCTGCTATCTCTATGATGCGTCCTGTCTTCGTTCCTGACGCACATAAAGCTAAGTATCCAGATCTTACTATCAAGGCAATTTCAGGAACTCAACAGCTAGTTAACGAAGGGAGGGCGATACCCTACACGAGCGAATCTTATGAAGATATTCGTCTTCAATTAGAAGATATCGCGAGTTCATTTAGGTCGTTGAAAGCAAAAGGTGGCCTGCTGTGATAAAGGTCATCGTCCTCGATCTTGATGACACGCTTATTGATACATCAAGCCT
Organism: Enterobacter cloacae complex sp. IR5458; assembly: GCF_049238025.1. Lineage (NCBI taxonomy): Bacteria > Pseudomonadati > Pseudomonadota > Gammaproteobacteria > Enterobacterales > Enterobacteriaceae > Enterobacter > Enterobacter cloacae complex sp. IR5458. The sequence continues at coordinate 5,941 of NZ_JBMKIF010000074.1, read as the reverse complement.
CGAACCACTTCGGTCAGCTGGCCGATGGAGAGACATACCCAGGTACTTTAATGGTTGTGTCATCTATCAGGACGTTGTCGGCCTTGTTACAACGGCTCGGTCGGTTGGAATCAAGGTTGCTATCTTCTCGAATGCGCCTTCGAACTACGTTCAGGGGCTACTCAAACACTTCAGTATCACTGTTGATTATGTAGTAGCCTACCATGATGTAACGCAGCATAAGCCGAGCCCTGAGGGCGTTACTCGTATTCTCGAGTACTTCGGTGTTAGCGCCGACGAGTCAATTTATTTAGGAGATAGTAACCTAGATCGAGACGCTGCTTCCAATGCAGGAGTTGAGTTTTTCTCAGTAGATTGGGGTTCTGCCTCGGAGATCGATTCCTCACATAAGGGAATAAGCGGTCTCACCGAGCTTATTGGAAAAAACTCGACGCGGAGCTCCGCAAGAACTGGACGTTCTGAGTTAATACAATCTGGGAATAAACTTCATCTGGGATTCTATTTAGATGGTATCAAACAGGAAGTTTGGTCTTTCAAAGATAACAAGAATACTTCTGTTCGCCGCTGGGTTAACAAGACTGTTGAGCTAGCTCCTTCATTCCCAGCCATAGATATAGTTGTTCGAGCGTTAGGTCACGCTGAGCTTAGGGCTGAAGATGGCGATAAAGCATTAGATACCTTGGGCAAATCGCTGGCTGTTGCTTTAGGGGCTTCTTACCAACCTAAGATATTAGAGAAAGATCACGTATTAGATAAATCGACTAATTGCACTGCAGCACAAAGACTCCACCAGGTCAGAGGTGCCTATAAAGCCGATTTTGATTCAATAGAAGCTAATTCAAATCCGACATTTCTGATCGTTGACGACGTATTAACTTCGGGGGCTACAACTGATGAGATAACACGCTGTCTATCTCAAGCTTTTCCGAATTCAAGTATTTACATTTTTACGTTGGTTAAAACTCTCTATAGATTGGAGCTAGGCACTGACAGCCAAGAACAACAACACAATAACCAACTGTTTTCAGATTTGTACAACCCAATCATCGACTCGCTGGCGGACGAAAGTGAACTATCTAGACATGTCAGGTCGAAGTCTAGTAGCAGGCTTGTAAGCAAGAAGTTTTCTGCTAACTACGCGAGAACCAACCATAACTTCATTTTCCACAATCTTCTCCAGTATTCTATCTCGTCTGAAACGGCGTCTGGACAGCTATTTACAGCAATTCAAGTTCTTAAGAATATGCTTCAGAGAGGGAAGCCAACAATAGCCTCGCGGAAACTGAGGAAGGCATTTGGCATTGAACTGGAGAAGAGCGGTCTTAATACATCAGCTCAGGCTCTTGTGTCAGATAAGCCAGTTTTTTGGAATAGATTGATTCGAGGCAACAAGCATTCTGGGTACTACCCAGCGAAAAGGTTTTTTGATGAGCTGATTCCAAAGTATTTCGGTGAGTACATTTTTGTAAAACAACTAATGCTCCCTGAAGTTCAGATTTACGATATGACTCAGGTCTACGTTGAACAATTCCAGAACCGACAGGTAGATTTTTACATTCCTCAAGTTGGTTTAATTATTGAGATAGATGGTCAACAGCACCAAAATTCTCAGCATTTAGATGAGATGAGGGATGCGTTTACTGAAACCTTGGGACTGAAGACAGTTCGTTTCACTGTTCAAGAAGTGGCATCTGAGAATCAGTCATTTATCAGTAAGATAAATTCGATTATTTCTCAAATTCAGATCGTTGATAGTCTAGAGCGAAATGGTGTCCTAACGCCTCCTAATGGTATTTCTTTATTGAATTACCAAGAGGCTTATGAAAATGGAGTCGATGTTACTGACTCGCGATTGAGGCTGACCTCGGCGTTGCGTTTCCAGATACTGTTATTAGAGCTTCTTGAACGAGGTCAGATCAGACTAGGGGAGTTGAAAAAACTATTCATAGTCAATCGTGATGGAACTGATTTTGCTGAAGCGGCACTGGACGACCTGAACGATTTGTTATCGAATATCTTTCGTCTCATCGGCATTGAAGAAAAGCGAATTGAGGTTGCGCTGATCGAATCAGATGAGCTTCCGAGCGAACGGTCTGGTGAAAATATATTCATCGACTTCAGCTTACTGGAGCGTTATGACGATTCCTTTCAAGTTAACCAAGACGTCATATATTCACGTACGGATTACTTCGATTTCTATCGAAACTTCGAAGATTCTGATGCTGTTTCAATAGAAACCAGTCAATTGATTGACTATGACTTTTTCGAGCTTTCATGTAGTAACCCCATTACCTACAAGCTAGATCTTAGCCCAGGCAGCGAGCAGCGAGAGTCGCTGAGATACTTCCTCAGCAACCTGTTTCTACCATACCTAGAGGATGTAGATTTCAGGGAAGGGCAGGTTGGTATCATAGGATCTGCACTTTCGAAAAACGGCACAATAGGATTGCTGCCTACAGGTTCGGGTAAGTCGATTTGTTACCAGCTGTCTGCGGTCCTGCAACCAGCCGTTAGCTTTGTCGTGTGCCCGATAAAAAGTTTGATGTATGACCAGAAAGCAGATTTGGATAGCATCGGCTTCACTCGAAGCAATTTTATTACAAGTGATTTGAAGGCAGGAGAGAAGGCCAAAGTTCAGAGAGATTTCGGACGTGGTAAGTACTTCTTCGTTTTCATATCGCCTGAGCGATTCCAAACCCATGCGTTTAGAAAAGAGATGTTGGCTATCGGACTAGATCTCTCATTTGCCTACGCGGTGATCGATGAAGCTCACTGTTTGTCTGAGTGGGGACATGATTTCAGGACTTCTTATCTGAACCTGGCAAATACAATCGAACGGTTTGCTCCTAGTGCAAGTTATATAGGCCTAACGGCAACAGCATCAGTTAACGTCTTAAAGGATATTCAAACAGAGTTTGATATCCCCGATGATTTTGTCCGTACCCCAATGGACTTCACTCGCGAGGAACTCTCATTCCACGTTATCGACGATAAAGGCCTTAAAGGTGATGCAGTCGTCAAGCTTGTTTCTGAAATGGAGGGTAAATGGAATTCCGATCGGGAAGACGGCAATAAGGCGGGGATCATATTCACACCTACCGTCAACGGAGCTAAGGGTTGTCATAGCTTAGCGGGCCGAATTTCAACACTCTTGAAGATGGATGTTAGATATTTTTCGGGGTCGGCTCCGAAAATGGGTGGATTGCAGGGAGAGGCTTTCGATAGGTATAAGCGCCAAGTTCAAGACGAATTTAAAGAAAATAAATACCGCCTACTTACTGCCACTAAGGCATTCGGAATGGGCGTGAATAAGGGGAATATTGCCTATACGATTCACTTCGGAATACCTGGGTCGATGGAGGCCTTGTATCAGGAAGCAGGCAGGGCCGGGCGAGATAAAAAACTATTCAAGGAAGTACCCGCAGATTGCTATGTGCTTCTCACAAAAGAGCCCAATTCAGCTATTCTCGACAAGATTTGGGACGCTATCACGAACGTCAAAGATCTGAAGGAGTACGTGAAGTCATTGAGTCGCGATAGCGACCTGAACACAAATCTATTCCTGATGACAAACGGCTTGGACACAATCAATGATGAGTTCAAGTTGATGGCAAATGTATACGAATTCTTTAAGTACAATCAGGAACACAACACGGTGATCATTACTGCCAGGCAGTTTGGTACGGAAAAGTTTAAATTGGAAAAGGCTATCTACCGTCTTTCTCAATTAGGTATTGTCTCTGACTGGGTAATCGAAGACTTTTTTAATGGAACGCTCTATGTCGAGTTCCAGTGCCTATCGGAAGAAGGCCTGGAAAAGAAAATTGAGCATACCGTCAGAAAGTATGATCCTGAGTTTAAGCTCGCTGATGTGTTCAGTAGTGATAACCAGTACTACAAAATTCTCTGCGACAAGCTGAGAAAAGGGTCTATCGATAAATCGCAATTTATCTTTCTTGTTCTTTTACTTTGGTCCTATGACCATTTTGTCTACAACCGCCGCCAGTCACAGAAGAACGTTTATGAACACTGTAGTTCATTTGCTGAAGGCAGGATGGATGGCAAAGAATTTAAGGAGAAGTTGGAGGGTTATTTCAGACACGACAAGTCGAGCCAACTTTTGCTCTATATGGCTGAGAATTCTGCATCGGCGAAGTTATGGCCATCAGTTTTTTTTGAAACTGATGAAGAAGAGGGCACGGAACATCTAGTAGGCAGCGAGAAGATGACGATCCTACGAGGTCAGATTTCTCGATTCCTAGAGTCATACAAAGATAATGCATTCTTGAACTACTTGAGTGGTGTGCTGCGACTAGCTTCCGATGAGTTTGATGATGCAGATGGAGAGCGAAGAATGGCATCGTCATTTGATCGGTTGATCAGTGATAATAGGGATGAAGCACTAGAGCTGGTCCGAAAAACTATGCAGCTAAAGCCAATGTTCTCTGAAAATGCGCGAAGCCGCTTTGCTCGTTTGGTCCATGAGAAATTTGATGATTTGGATTTTCTTGAGGAGGTAAATGAAGAGCTAGGAGATCCGTTCTCCTATCACACTTTGTTAGCTCCACTAGCAATTAGACTTGAAAAACTTACCAGCCTATACAAGGGGATTAATTGGTGAATGACATACAGAAACTACACCGGGTAATCGATTCACTCGAAGAGCAATCGACGCAAGTGGCAGAGTTTAATGGCCTGTTGAGCGCCGTCAACGATGCAAGAACTGAGATAGAGGCAGCGAAATCAACGCTCGCAAGTCTAGCTTATGAACAAGCTGAATTGGTTACGAAGAACTCGAATAAATTTGAAGAGTTTGACGGTCGCCTTACGTCACTGAATGATCTTCTAGGCCAGATCAAAGATGAACAGTTGAAACTAAGGCGTGAGGTTGCAGCCTTGAAGTTTGTAACACCTGATCAGTTTGAACAAGGCTGCACAGCAATTGATAGCCGCATTGCTAAACAATTAGCGGAATTGAAAAGCAAGTTAGAGGCAGCGGTGGAGTCTCAGCAAAGATCGATAAGCGGGCTACGAACCATAGTTGTTTTAGGTATCTTGGTGTTGGCTGGAGGTGTCGGATTCTTGGCTATGAATATGGTTTGAATCGCCACGGGTTTAACAGACACCTCAGAGTCATTTATGGACTGACCCCGCCCCGGTAGACGATCCTGCCCTATAGTTTGAGCATAGGAGGAGCGTATGGGCACACCACGATTTACACCTGAATTTAAGGAAGAAGCCGTCCGTCAGATAACAGAACGCGGTTATTCCGTTGCCGAAGTATCCGACCGTCTGGGCGTTTCTGCACACAGCCTCTACAAGTGGCTACGGGCTATCAAACCTGATAACAGCGAACAGCATGCCCGGGATTTACTGGAAGCCAAAAGCGAGATCCTGAAACTCCGGGCGCAGCTAAAACGCACCGAAGAAGAACGGGATATCCTGAAAAAGGCCGCGCGGTACTTTGCAAGGGAGCCCGACTGAAGTACCGCTTTATCAATGAACACCGCACTGTATGGGGTGTGATGACGATGTGTCGGGTACTGAATGTCGCCCGGGCCGGGTTCTATGCGTGGCTGCACAACCCGGTCTCGGCGCGTGATAAAGATAACCAGCGTCTGCTGATGCTTATCCGCGACTCATATTCACTGAGCGGAGGCGTATACGGTTACCGGCGGGTTCATGGCGACCTGAACGAAATCGGGGAAACCTGCGGCAAAAACCGGGTGGGTCGTATTATGCAACAAAACCGGATCAAAGCCGTACGCGGCTATAAAGCGCCGCGTCGTATCGCCGGCCGGCCTTCAGTGGTTGCCCCTAATCGCGTGCAACGGCAGTTTACTGTTGTCCGGGCCAATCAGGTCTGGGTCACAGATATTACTTATAGTGTGCCCGGAGTTCAGGGCGGGCATGGATGCTTAAATGAACCGCGAGTCTGTCT
>NZ_JBMKIF010000073.1:0-7370 GCF_049238025.1 Enterobacter cloacae complex sp. IR5458 | reverse complement strand
TGTACTAATCAACGGGGAGCAGGTCAAGTGGAATATGTGAAATCTAATGTAGTGACGCTATGAGTATAGACATTTATCGTACTAAAAGTCTTTCTGAGGGAAGAACAGTAGACGCTGTTTCTTTATACTCGCGGCTACGGCCCGAGATGCGGCAGCAGGAGGTGCGATATAGTTCGCTTTGGGAAAATAAAATGGACTTTAGATGTTCGATAGTAATTTGATATCAGGTGATAATGGAAATCACTATCATTTTTTTGCCTTTCCGGCAATCTGCCCGTTCATGGGGCGGCGACCTCACTGGTTCCCTCTATTCAAGATACCTTCTGGTTCATTTCTTTGAGTGACTTTGTCTTTAGGCATTGTGCCCGGATTTTTCGGGTGGCGGCTAGCACCACCTTACCCGGCGTATAAAAGCGATATTTGCTCAGTTTTATTGCAGAAAAGCGCACTCACGCATCCAGGCCTGCGATCCGCACCAGATGAACGGTAAGCCACAGCAGCTCATTGCCGCCGAGAGTCTTATCGAGCTGTGCTTTGACATAATCGCGGATGAGCAGCGCGCACCGGTATGCCTCCGGATATTCCTTAATCACCTGCACCAGCAGAAAACTATCCCGCGTGCCGTCAAGCTCGCCCTCTTGCAAACGCTGTAGGAAAAACTGCATATGGACCAGAAAGCGCGAGTAGTTAATCGAGTTAGTATCTATCTGATGTTTAAAGTGATATTGCACGAGATTAAAAATATCCTTGAGCATTTTGACCGACTGAATGGTTTGCGCCACGTCGTCGCCCTCGCTCTGGCCGTTTACGAGATGAAAGGCGATATTCCCTGCCTCCTCCTCAGGCAGTTCAATTCCGTAATGCTGGCGAATAATCGTCAATGCCTCACTGGCGATGCGGAACTGCTGCGGATAAAACCGCCTGACTTCCGGAAGCAGGCGGTTTTGAATAATAATCCCTTTGCGGATGCGTTCGATCGCAAAGGTGAGGTGGTCGGCTAGGGTAAAGAAAATTTGCTCGCGAACCTTGCTGGCAAGCTGCATATTGGCGCGGGAAATAATCATGGACGCCATTTCGATCACCACGTCAGGAATGGCGGAAAGGGCTTCAAGATAGCCGCTACGGGCGCTAAGCTCCTTGGTCACGAACAGCTTCTCAATCTTCTCCGGGGCGATCTCATCCCCGGGTCTGCTGTTGAAGCCAATGCCTTTTCCCATGACGATAACTTCCCTGCTATCGTCATCCATGGAGAGCACCAGGCTATTGTTGAGCACCTTCTGAACAATCATCTCTTCTACTCGTCGTGGTTGCCGTTTTGCGCGATGACATCCTTATACCACCAGAAGCTGCGTTTGCGGATCCTTTGCAGACTCTTCAGGTCATCCTCGCCGCGATCGACATAAATAAAACCGTAGCGTTTGGCGTATCCCTGATGGGTGCTGACCACGTCAATAGCCGCCCACGGGCAGTAGCCCATCAGCTCGACGCCGTCGGCTATCGCCAGCCGCATTTGCTCAATATGCGCCTGTAAGAAGGCGATCCGATATTCGTCGTTTATCGTCCCATCAGGCGCTAACTTGTCCGGCGCGCCCATGCCGTTTTCGCTAATAAGAATCGGCAGGCCATAGCGTTCGAACACTTTACGTAGTGTCAGCCGCAGGCCCACCGGATCAACCACCCAGCCGTAGGGGGTTTTGCCAACCCACGGATTTTCTGCAGGACGATAAACGCCCTTTTCGCCCAGCATAATTTGCTGATCCCCGGCTCGGGGCGCTACATCTCCGTCGTCTCCCCGGCTGGCGGCAATTGTTGCGGTTGAGTAGTAGTTAATCGCTATAAAGTCCGGCTTCCCCTGCTGCAAAATCAGCGCATCTTCCGGCTGCACCTCCGGCGTGAGGCCCCGATCCTGCATATAGGCCCACGCCAGGGAGTTGTAGCGGCCATGCACCGCTACATCCAAAAAGCTCCAGCAGCGCAGCGTCTCCCAGTTATGCGCGGCAATGGCGTCCTCTGGTTTACAGCTTTCGGCGTACATCGACGTGGTATTTATCGCCGGACCTATGCGTATTCCGGGAAAATCACGGTGGCAAAAGGCGAAGATCTGCGCCTGTGCCAGCATCATATGATGGTTCTGCTGGTAAAGCGCCTTCTTGTCCGGTAGTTCGCGATCTGCCGGCACGCCAATCGCACCGGGATGGAGGATCATTGTGTTCTGTTCGTTAATGGTCAGCCAGAGTCGAACTTTACCGGCAAACTCGCTTAACAAGAGACGGGTATAGCGCACGAACGCATCCCCGGTTTTACGGTTAAGCCAGCCGCCTTTTAGCTCCAGCGCCCACGGCAGATCGAAATGGTAAAGCGTGACGATGGGGGTGATACCATGGCGTGTCAGCGCGTCGATAAGGCGGTGATAAAACGCCAGCCCGGCCTGATTCACCGGGCCATCCCCATCAGGTATCACTCGGGACCAGGCCACCGAAAAACGATAGGCCTTCAGCCCCATCTCCGCCATCAGCGCGACGTCTTCCTCCATCCGGTGATAGTGGTCGCTGGCGATGCGGAAGTTCGCCGTTCCCGGCGGATGGCTGAGCATGTCGACCACCGACGGACCTTTACCGTCTTCATTCCACGCGCCCTCAACCTGATAGGCTGAGGTAGAGGCTCCCCACAAAAATCCGTCCGGGAATCGGGCTTGCTGTTGATAAATCATACCTGCGCCTCCTTAGCGGATTGCACCATCAGTGTCTCTCCGTAATCTACCTGCGCGGCGGCGCTCAGGCGCAACGAGTGTCGCTCGTCACCGTTGATCACAATCACCGGTGTAATCAGGTCATACCCGGCCTTTTCGATGGCTATAATATCAAAATGGATCAGGGCTTGTCCGGCTTCCACCCTATCACCCACCTTCAGCGTAGAGCTAAAGTACTGGCCGTTAAGATTGACTGTGTCTATACCAATATGTATCAGCAGCTCAAGACCGCTGTCGCTTTGTAAACCCACTGCGTGGCACGATGGCAGAAACATCCCCACAGTGCCGCTAAACGGCGCGCAGAGTACCCCTTCCTCAGGACGAATCGCCAGCCCTTCACCCAGCAGGCCACCGGAAAATACATCATCATTCACTTCGCTGAGCGCCACCACCTGGCCACGCAGCGGGCTGAATACTTCAGTCTCCCCCTCACTTTTCGGGCTCGTCGCAGGTTGAGCCGTCTCGTTCACTGCATCTTGTTCCTCATGAACATCTTTAAAAGCTATAAACCAGGTCAGGGTAAAAGTCACAATGATGGCGATCGCGCAGGTCGCCAGCGCATGGACGATGTTCATCGGGTTCTCGCCGATAAACGCCGGCAGCGCCGCGAGGCCTGGCGATACAAACGCGTAGCGCACCAGCCCGCTAATCCCGGCGTAGATTCCGGCGCAGCCGCCGCCAATCATCGCGGCGATCAGTACGCGACGGGACTTGAGTAGCACCCCGTATAGCGCCGGTTCGGTGATCCCCAGCAGCGCGGTAAAGCCCGACGAAGAGGCTAGCTGACGCAGGTTGCTATTTTTGGTTTTAAGCGCCACGCACAGCGTCGCTGCACCCATCGCCACGTTGGATGCCAGCATTCCCGGTCCGTTAATCATCTCGTAACCGCTTTTGCTCAGTTGGCCGGTGGCGATCGGCGTCATCGCCCAGGCAGTACCGGTAATGATCAGGAAGGGCTGCAGGGTGCCCATCAGCATCGGGATTAACCAGCTGGCATGGCGGTCGATAGCGCCAGCACCGGCGGCGACCAGATCGTTAAGCAAAATGCCCGCCGGGCCGACCACTACCAGAGCCAGCGGGGCGGTAATCAGCAGTATCAGCATCGGTTTAACAAAAAATTTAATAATCGATGGAGACACTTTTTCGGCAAAGCGTTCCACCCAAGACATCAGCCACACGGTCAGAATAATTGGCAGCACAGAACCGGCGTAATCTGAAAGCAGGACGTTGATGCCGACAAAATCGATCGCTTTACCAGCCGTGAGCATCTGGCCAATGCCCGGATGCAGCAGTACGCCTGCGAGGGTCATCGCCAGAATCGGGTTGCATTCAAATTTCAGCGATGCGCCGTAGGCCAGCAATACTGGCAGGAAGAAGAAGGCGGCGTCAGCAATAATATTCAGCAACTGATACGTCGAGCTGGTTTCGCTAATCACCCCAGTGAGTTTGAGAATAGCCAACAGCGCTTTAATCATCCCGGCACCGGTAATCGCGGGGATCACCGGGGTAAAGGTGGTCGAAATGACACTGATAATCCGCGCCACGATGCCAGCCTGCTTTGCGTTTTTATCGTCGCCTGCCGGGCCTTTTTTTTCCGGCAGCGCCTTATTCAGCCGGCGGTAAACCTGCTGTACTTCATTGCCGATCACGATCTGGAACTGGCCGCCATTCTCCACGACGCTGATCACGCCGGGGAGACTGCCGATCTGCGCATCGTTTACCTTTGAGCGATTATTGAACTCCATACGCAACCGGGTAGCGCAATGGGTGAGCATGCGGATATTTTCCGCACCGCCCACCGCGTTGAGGATTTTGTCTGCTGTTTCGTTATAGTTCATAGTGTTCCCTGGTGTTGGGGCAAAAAAAAAGACCAAAATAGAGATGCTTTCCCTTGGCGGGATAGCATTTCTATTCTGGTCTTGCCTGCTTTCGCAGTAGCACGCCATCATAAAAATGGGGTATTTCGGCGAATTATCTTAGCGCTCTTACGTAATGACAATGGCGGCCGAACAAAAGTGTGAGCTGCATTAAGTAAATTCTTACGGGGGCCTGCTGGAGTAGCCGATTGTTTGCGGGCATATAGCTACCGTTCCTGCGCAGCGATCTTAACCCCGGCCATCATCAATTGCTGCATCGAAAATTTTTACAAGCTCGCCACTCTTCAGGCAGGGAGCGATTAGCTGCTCGCGCATTAGCGCAAAGCCCAGTCCTGCCGTACGACTGCCAGTGGCAACAGGCTATTTTCAAAGAGTGGCCCTGCACTTAAATACCTGCGCAGAAACTGTTGATTCCAGTTCGTTCGGTCCTTGTCGCGCAGCGGTGCCCTCTGTATCAGTTAGCTTCACTGTTGGTTTAGTGATAGGTGTGGCTCCTGAAATTATCAATGCATATAGTGCGGTTGATTGGATGACTGGTGCGTGTTCATGCCAGCGGCGTCAACCCGATTGATTATGATTTCCAGTATTTTTCTACCTACAGTTAAATCATGTAAACTACTGAAATCGATATAATGCTGATTAGTTACGTGCTGGAATCAACATATCGGGCTGCGACGTTATGTCTGATGCTTACAGGTGGATCCTGGTATCATCTCTGGCACACCAAAAAATAATGCAAGGTTAAGTCATGCAGATGAATCCGCTTCTTCGGCTCATAATCGTCCTGACGGTATTGATGGCCATTTTATCTCTTTATCGGGAGGATAAAGGGCTCGCCTGGTTGGCTTTGCTGTGGAATCGCTGAACATTAGTAACCCAGAGCAGCATGACCGAAATACTGTCATCATTCCAGGTTCTTCAGTAACAGACGAAGCTGTACTACCCTGTTTTACTGTCACAAGGATGTATGTGGGACATTATCTATGACGATGTTATTTTAACTTTCTGCCTTAACTGCAGACAGGAAAATATGAGGTCATCTCGTTCATATGAAAGTAATAAATTACACTGTGTTGATTTATCTAGAATTTGCTGAGGGGGAGTGTGACCTGGATGGTTCTCTGGTGGCATTCTTGCGCTCAAGAGGTTATACATCTCTTTCATCCTCTTTTGTTCATACATGTGCGGTCTTTGCCGGACATGAAGACCAGGTCATGTCAAAATCTGAATCCGTAAATGACGGTGCGGGGTATCTCAGAAAGAGACTGCAAAAACTGTTTAAGAAGGTGATGCAGGAGCATCATTTTTCCTGCCAAATTTCACTTGTCATTTCACCCTCTGATGTGACCACAACCTATATTCCGCGAAAGCGCGGTGGGCTAAGGTGCTAAAAGAAACATGGGGATTTCCCGTGACAGATTCAAATCAGACGTGCCATCAGTGATGAATGGACGTATCTTATTGGAAGGTATCGCCGGTTTTTGAACAAACGAAAGGCTTATCAGTATGATTTCTCATTTAGACCATTTTGTTCTCACAACCCGCGATATGCAGGGTTGTGTCGATTTCTACTCAGACATACTCGGGATGGTAGTTGTTCGATTCGGAGCGGGCAGGACAGCACTGAGATTTGGTCAACAGAAAATCAATATCCATGAATACGGCCGGGAAATAGAGCCAAAGGCGCATCTGCCAGTGCCCGGTTCGCTTGATTTATGCTTTATTGTTCATGGAACAATTGCAGAACTGCTTGCCCACCTCAATGCTCACGACGTTAAGATTGAAGAAGGGCCTGTAAAAAGAACTGGTGCCAGCGGGGAGATTGAGTCCGTTTATCTTCGCGATCCGGATCTCAACCTCATTGAACTGTCTGTTTACCTTAACGGCTAAGCGAGCGTTGCAGTCCTGTTTTCTGGAACTGGTCAGTCATTGTCAGGCCTACCCAACAGAATCAGTTATGGAACAATACGTCTCCGTAATTCCACGCCTTCACCACACCATCTGGGGTTTCAAGCAGTATCCGGCCTTCCGTATCAGTGCCCCTACAGATACCGGAAACTATCTGCGTTTTTCCTGCATCAAGAGAAATCTCAGTCATTTGATTAAGCCCTTTCATTCTCCCTTCATAGGAACTCCGCAGCACGGTGAATCCATAAGTTTTCCAGAGAGAAAAATAGTCATCCCAGCGATGTAACAGGCTATGGAGGACATCCTGAGCATCTTTATCCGTGAAGCCAGCAAGTCCCGCAGCTATGTTTTCCAGACCCAGATTATCGGCAGTCATGTTAATGCCGATGCCTACATAAATGGCTCTTGGATCGGCTTCAATCAGTGTTCCACTAACTTTTGCTCCATTTATCAGGATATCGTTCGGCCATTTTATCTGCACGTCAGCATCACGAATAATAAGAGAAAGCGCATCATGTATGGCTATCCCTGCGACGAGAGAAAGCGTAGGTAGTGATGTCCTGTCATCCGGAAGAGGAACAACAATTGTGACCGCAATGTTCCCTGGTGCAGAAATCCATTTGCGGTTGTATCGCCCTTTACCGGCAGTCTGCTCGCGTGCGGAAAGCGCGAAACTCACTTTCCCGGTATGCTGGACGATCCGTCTCGCTTCATTATTAGTACTGTCAACCGAGTCAATTGTTATCAGCTCTGTCATTCTCATCTGTTCCGATAATTATGATGTAGCCCCCTGAAACACCAGACAGTAGCTGTATCTCCAGATAAGAGATAGGCTT
>NZ_JBMKIF010000072.1:0-8297 GCF_049238025.1 Enterobacter cloacae complex sp. IR5458 | reverse complement strand
AAAAGCAGACTTGACCTGATAGTTTGGCTGTGAGCAATTATGTGCTTAGTGCATCTAACTTTGTTTGGCTATTTGCATTCTAGGGTTGGAATTCATCCATTCTAACCCTTGATTCTTAGTCGGAAAAAAAGCTGCTTCTGGTTGGATTTTTCTGTTTTTCACCACCCAGCGAAAATCTAACATTGGTTGGATTCTCAGACGCGCCATCTCTCGCGTTAATCCAACTCTCCACCTTCTGCCTGCTTCAACAATGTCGGAATGTGCGGTCCATACTCGACCTTGCCTCGTCCTGCTCGAATACCACTGCCAACCTTGCGGGCTTCTTTGGAGTACAACGTCTTTGCACGGATGATCTCATAGCTATAACCCCGACCTAACCGATTGGACATCTTGATCAAGCCGTTGAGCCCTTCTGTATAGCCATTGGTGATTGAGAACGGCGCATCCCAGTAGGCAAAGATGTCGTCGTAATGGTTGTGTACCGTTTTTACCAGTGTTTTGAAAGGCTCCATGCCATAAAGTGGAAGGCTGTTCTCCCAAGCCTCAAAGGCGTTCTGAGCGCTCTGCTTGTCGGGTTCGTCGTAGATGCAGAAGAAGGCTTCCTTGAAGTCATAGGCCATGGCAAGTGCTGGGATCGCCTGCTTTACAACCTCCAGCGCCTTTTGCTCTGCGGGTGTCAAGTTGCCGGGTCGCTTCAGGGTGAGCCAGCGAATCGACTTTTTGACGTAAATGCGATCTTCTTTGCTTAACTGTGCCTGATAGTTCTTGCGCTCCACTTCCAAGGCTTCAGAAGCCATCTTGACGACATGGAACTTGTCGATCACCAGTTTGGCGTTGGGCAGATACTGAGCAAAGGAACGCTTGAAGGGTCGCCACATATCCGTACAGACCCATTCCACCTTGTCAGCATCCGGCAAATCCTTGAAGAAGGGCTTCAAATGCTCTTGAGTTCGATGCTCCAACATATCAAAGACGTTGTTGGTTGCCAGATTGGTGATTACACAGCGATACCCTCCGGCCAGGTTCACTTCGTCAATGCCCATGATGACTGGGGTTTCGTAACGAACGGTTTGGGAGAGTTCCTCAATGAGATCGTGAGCGATGTTCTTGACGGTGTTCACCGCCACACCGGTTTGCTCAGCTAAAGCATGGAAGGTGGTTCCCAGGCACTGTTGCCGAATAACATCGACCAGCCGTTTGGTGGCTCGGCGTTTGTCATCCAGAAAACTCAACTCCGGCATGGACATTTTTCCGCACGACTCACAGCGAAAGCGCGGGCGCTGAACTTCAAGGCGGACGGGCTCCATGTACAACGGCGTGTCCATGAACTTGTTTTTGCGCGTACCGTGTCTGTGCATAGGGATGTTGCAGTCCCCACATAACGGCACCTCGACCGTTACCGGCTCAGCGACTATCACAAGGCACTTGCCTTCGTGGCGCATATCGACCGGCTTGATGCCTGGCAGATTCAGCAGGTCAAGCATCTGCTTAATCCATACCCAGATCGATGTCTTTGCCTTCGCGTAGCAGGTCATACACCATATCAACCAATGCGGTCATGCCCTGACGGTCAGACTTGAGCACCTGGGTTGCCAGCTTCTGATGACTGGACAAAGCACGAACAACAGCTTGCTGCACAGCACCGGGGAGGTTGCCTTTCATAGCCTGCTCACGGGTGTTGCTTTCCACCTGAGCCATGACGACATCGCTTTCACCGGTAATCGCTGAAATCTGATTAACGAAAGCCACCTGATCCTGGATCGGCGTCGCCTCACCAAACAGGCTGTTGAGCCTCTCGATAATCTCTTTGACGAATTTCGGCTTGTCGCCTGCCGCTCCACCACCGCCTGCACCTGCTGGTTGCAATACCGGGGTTTTGCCTTCTTCTTCTACGTCATCGGGTCGAGCATTGATGTCAAAGCCAGTAAGCACCAGGCCTGTCAAGTCCACGGTTTCCGGTGCTTCGTGCTGAAGGCGCTTTTGCAGCAGCTTGGCGAAAGCGGCAAAGTTCTCCAACTCCGGGTCGCCAAAATCAATCAGTTGGGCGATATAGGAATAGGTACGGCAGAAGCGCCCCAGGTCCGACTTGAAGCCCATCAGCGCCTTGATTTGCTCGGCATACTCATCCTGGTGGTGATCGGCAGACTTCATGCCCGCCTCATCACCCCTGGCGCGGGCCTTCTCAAACGCTGCTTCCCAGGTTGCCATGCCATCGCGCAACATTTTCATCTTGTCGTTATACAAGGCCGTCGCTCCAGCTGTAGCGGTATACAGCGCCTTGTGCTGTGGCGATTTAGTATGGGTGATGTCACGTATGGTCTTGAAGCGGGCTTCTTTGAACGCGGCCAAGTCCTTCTCGTCGTACAGGCCGTGCTCGTCCAGTCGCTCCTTGATCTCGTAGACCACATTGAGGTCTTGCACTTCGCTGATGTGAGCGCCTTTGTCATAGGTGGCAAAGGCCTTGCGCACGTTCTCTGGATCGTTCACGAAGTCGATGATAAAGACTTCATCCTTCCCAGGTGCCGTCCGGTTCAGGCGGGCGAAGGTCTGCACAATCTCCACATGGTTGGCGATTTTCTTGTCCACATACATGGCGACCAGTTTGGGCTGGTCAAAGCCAGTCTGGAACTTGTCGGCCACCAACATCACCCGGTATTCCGGGCGGTCAAAGGCAAAGCGCAAATCCTGCCCGTGGACATCCGGGTTCATGCTCTGCTCGGTGAACTCCTCGTTCTCATCGACGATAAACACATCATCCTTGAACTCGCTGTCATCCTGGTGCATCACCTGCTTACCGGTCATCTTGCCGGAGAAGGCCACCAGTGAATGAATAAAGCCGTACTCGCTGTGCTGCTCGATATAGCGGTCAAACGCCTTCTTGTAGCGAATGGCAGCGGCACGGGAGCTGGTCACTACCATCGCCTTGGCCTTGCCATCCAGCCGGTGGGCGACGTTTTTGGTGAAGTGCTCAACGATAAACTGTACCTTCTGGGTCACATTGGTGGGATGCAATGACATCCACTGTGCCAGGGCGCGTTTGGCGGCCTTGCCGCTTACCCGCTTGCTGTCTTCAAGCTGCTTGGAAAGGTTGAAGGCCGTTTTGTAGGGCACATAGCCGTTCAACACATCGAGAATGAATTTCTCCTCAATGGCCTGGCGCATGGTGTACAGGTGGAAGGCTTGCGGCGGGTTATCGTCCGAGATCGGTTGGCTTGGATCTGTCGGGCGACCAAACAGCATCAAAGTGGAGTGCTTGGGCGTGCCGGTAAAGGCGAAGTAGCTGATATTGTCCGGGCGGGCGCGAGACTTTTGCAGTTGCTCCAGTAGTTCATCCACCGTCATGGTGGACATTTTGCCTTGTCCGCTCATCCCCAGCGCGGCTTGCAGCTTAGCGGCGGTAGAGCCAGTCTGCGAGTTATGCGCCTCATCAATGATCACAGCAAAGTTTTTCCCTTTCAGGGCCTTGTCAGTGATGATGGCTTCCATCGCGTAGGGGAAGGTCTGGATCGTTACTACCACAATCGGCGTGCCAGACAACAAGGCATCCGAGAGCTGCTTGCTCTTGGACTTGGATGACTTCTGCCGGTCAATGGCGGCGATCACCCCAAACTGATGGTCAATCTGCTTCACCGCGTCCTGGAGCTGGCCGTCCAGCACATTACGGTCGGTGACAATGATCACGCTGTTAAATACCGCGTCGCCGTTATCTTCGCGCAGTTTCACCAAGTCATGGGCCGTCCAGGAAATGGTGCTGGTCTTGCCGGAACCGGCGCTGTGGTCACACAGGTAGGTCATGCCTGCGCCATTTTCGCGGGCATCGGCCAGCATCTGGTTCACTGCCGTCCATTGGTGAAAGCGCGGGAAAATCAGGGTTTCTTTCTTCGACCAGTTGCCCTGAATATCCACCACGTCCTTTTTCTCGACGTAGACAAAGCTATGGAAAATCCGCAGCCAGGCATCCGGCTGGCAGACCGCCTCCCAGAAGTAGGCTACCGGGTATTCCTGGGTACCATCGGCCTTAATCTCACCTGGCGGGTTACCCGCATGTACAGTGCCGCTTTCGTCATTGCGCCCCTTATTGAACGGCAGGAAAAAGGTGCTTTCTCCATCCAGCTTGGTCGCCATCATGATTTCAGAGTCGGACATGGCGAAATGTACCACTGCCCCACGCTTGAAGGTCAGCAATGGCTCCCGGCGTTTGGTCTGGGCGTCATACGGCAGGCGATCATTGCGGTACTGATCCATGGCCGCTTCGCAGGACTGGGTGAAGTCGGTCTTCAGTTCGACGGTTGCCACCGGCAGACCGTTGATAAACAGCACCAGATCAATGGCAAATTCACGGGCCGGGTGATACTTCAGCTCCGGCACCACGCGCAGTATATTGGCCTGGTAGCGCTCAATGACTGCTGCATTGCGCTTGTCTTCCGGTGCGGCCTCGGTCATCTCGATCAGGCCGCAACCGGCAATGGAAAAGCCCTGGCGCAACACCTGCATGGTGCCTTGTTTCTCCAGTGCTTTATCCAAGCGATCCATCAGCACTTCAAGGGTTTTGGCCCCGTTGAGCCGTTCCAGCTTGTCCCATTTTTCCTGCTGGCCGCTGGTTTTGATCCAGCTTTCCAGGTCTTCGGGATACACCGCCCGCTCGGTGTTGTAGAACTTGGAATCACCCAGCTTCCAGCCCTGATCTACCAACCGGTCGATGATGTATTGCTGGAAGTATTTTTCCTGATGTGCTGCTGATTGCATTTATTGTTTTCCTCGCAAATCAATCTGGCCGGTGACAGCGGCGGTGATAAAGGCGGCGCGGCGTTCTTTGAGCAGGGTGATACTTTGTTCCGACTTGCTAATCAGAGCATCAATGCGGGCGGTTTCAAGGTCGAGGGTGGCTAGAATGGCATCTTGCTCCTTCAGATCTGGAAGAGGTAGACGAGTGTTCGCTACATATTCATGCTCTAAGCTTTCAACAGTAGCTCCTTCTTTTGCCCATATCCCAAGCAACGAGCGGTTAAGACCCTGTACCCACCGAAGTATAAACCGGGGTCTAACCCTAGTTTCATCAAGGCTCAATGCTTTCATGTCCTGATTTAAGCTAACAGGAACATTATTGATCCCAACCGGTATCGTGTGACGAAGAATACCTGATCGAGCAACCAGCAACACCGCTCCCGAGTCAATCAGTTTCGTGGCACTATTTTCCAGTCCTTTGGTAGTTATATGATCTATAGAATCGGTAATCACCTCATGTTTCATATCCTTTGGAGAGACCCAAGGGATGCAGCCGTTCCAATAGTCTGGATTTTCTTTTGATGGCGTACCACCACCAGAGAATGCAGCAACATGCTTTAGTTTTGTCGCCTCCCAGTGCTCCGGCACCTGCCCAATCCACTCAATGCCGGAATCCTTCATCTTGGCGTTGCGGTCTAGTCCCTTGGTGACAGCATGGGTAATCAGCCCCTGCCGCTTTTCCTTCAGTAGCTCGACAAAGCGGTTTTTCTTCTCGATAAGCGCATCAATACGGGCGGTTTCGCGGTCGAGGGTGGCCGCGATGGTGGCTTGTTCGTCAGTGTCGGGAAGCCCGATAGTAAATGACTCAAACAGATCCGTTGGAACTCGCTTTAAGCCTCCAGTGCCTCTCATCTCAGATTTGGCAATTGTTCTGAACTGCTCTTCTTGCAGACGGTAGTAAAGAAACCGGTTATGTCCCTTTCCATTTACCCGAAGAACATTGATTTCAGTAGAGCCAAACCCAATGCCGTTAACCAGACCATTGGCTATCGCTATGTTTCCATTCTCGAAGCAAGGCGTTACCTTGGCGATCAGAATATCGCCATCGCAGAAATAGCTATATCCACCATACACTTCATGAATAGGACGAGTTTCATCAAGTGTTACAGCATTGGTTCTCAGCTTTTCCATAGGGAGAAATGTGCAAAGAGAATCCTTTTCCTCGCTTAAGGTCGATTTCCTGGGATTCAAGGCGGAAATTCGCTTAATCTGCGCAATCTTCCAATGCTCCGGCACCTGCCCAATCCACTCAATGCCGGAATCCTTATACGCGGGATATGCTCTGTACTGGCTCATTCGCTGGCCACCTCCGCCAGTAGCGCGGCAATCTCGGCTTCTACCTGCTTCAGGTCTTCATCAATATCATGCAGCTTGCGCGGCGGCTGGTACTGGTAGAAGAAGCGGTTGAAGTTGATCTCGTAGCCAACGCGGCCCAATTGACCATCCCTGGCATCGGTAAAGCTCTCATCCAGCCAAGCATCCGGCACATGAGGAAGCACTTCGCGGGCAAAGTAGTCGTCGATGTCATCCAGATAGGGGACGTTCTCGTAATCAGTCAAATCTGTGTCTGGCACCAGCTCGCCGTTGGAATCCGTGACTGGCTCGGCTTTCGGGTCTTTGTGACCAAAGGCGCTGATTAGGGCGGTGATCAATGTCTTGTTGGATTTGACCTTGAGCTGCTTTGCTTCATCGGACTTGATCGAGTCCCTAACAAAGGTTTCTGCCCAGCTATAGGGCTGCGTTTGCCCGATCAGCGGCTTGAGGGCTTCACGCCAGAATGTCTGATGCGCATCAGAGAGCTTTTCCCAGGCAGCTTCGGCTTCCAACCGATCCATGCCCACCTTATCCAGCTCCAGGGTCATGCGCAGCGGGCGCAGGACCTTGATACGGCGGTAGCCAAAGGTACGGTAGTCAAGCATCCGGGAAAGCGCTCCGGTTTCGCCTGTGGCGTAGATGTCCAGAATCTGGCGGCGCTGCTCATCGCTGACAATACGGCGCTTGTTGCCCTCGTTGCGGATTGAAGTCCAAAGGTCGGTGGCGTTGATCAACTGCACCTTGCCTTTGCGCTCCTGCGGCTTCTTGTTGGACAGAATCCACAGGTAGGTGGCGATATTGGTGCGGAAGAACAGATCCGTTGGCAGAGCTACAATGGCTTCAATCAGGTCGTCTTCCAGCAACCAACGGCGTATTTCCGATTCGCCAGACGCGGCACCGCCGTTAAACAGTGGCGAACCCGACAGCACGATAGCGGCGCGGCCACCGCCGTTGATCGGCAGTTCTAGCTTGCTCGCCAGGTGCATCAAAAACAGCATGGAGCCATCGCTAATTTTCGGCAGGCCCGGCCCAAAACGGCCCAACTCACCTTTTTTGTGTTCTGCTTCGACGGCGGTTTTGTCCTTCTCCCATTTCTTGCCGAAAGGCGGATTGGACAGGCAGTAGTGGAAACGCTCACCGGCAAACTGGTCGTTGGACAGCGTGCTGCCCTGACGAATGTTCTTCGACAGATCTCGGCCTGGGTCGGACTCCAAACGGCGGATCAGCATACCGGCTACACAAACCGCATGGGTTTCCGGCTCCAACTCCTGCCCGTGCGGCACCAGCACTGGCGGGATCTTGTCGCGGTTACCGTAGTCACCCACATGGTTCATGGCATCGGTGAGGAAGCCACCCGTGCCACAGGTCGGGTCATACAGAGTACGAATCAAACCGGGGCTGGCCTCAAACAGGGCATCATCCGGGTCAAGTAGCAATGCGGTCGCTAGGTGAACGATGTCGCGCGGCGTCATGAAGTCCTCGGCCCCTTCATTGACCTCGGCACCAAAGCGGCGAATTAGGTGTTCGTAGATGTTACTCATCACCCGATCCGGAACCACGTCCGGGTGCAGATCGATCTTGGCGAAGTTCTGGCAAATCTTGTACAGCAAGCCCGCTTTCTCCAGCCGGATCACCGTATTGCCAAACTCAAACTCCTCGAAGATAGCGCGGGCATTATCCGAAAACAGGGCGATGTAGTCTTCCAGATTGCGGCGCGTCTTGGTGCTACCCAAGGTGCCGAGGGAGTATTCAGAGGTGTTGTAGAAGGGGTATTCAGCGGTTGAGCGCAGAATGGTATCCAGCTCGACATCGGCATCCTTGAAAGCGTCATGCGCTTCTCTCACCGCCTCGCGGGTCGGCTCCAGCGCACACTCCAGGCGGCGCAGCAAGGTAAACGGCAAAATGATCTTGCCAAAGTCCGTATGCTTGAAGTCCCCCCAAAGGTCTTCCGCATTCTTCCAAATAAAGTCAGCCTGTGAAGCTGCCGATCCCGTAAATTCGCTCATTCTGGACTCCAACCACTTTTTGCACAGAACGGTACTGGAGTCAATCTGCGAATGTCAACCAGATTTTGCACAAAAGGGGATGGATTTAAATTCTTGGCTAAATTTGCGATCCTACCTCAGAATGCAAATAGCCCTTTGTTTTAGGGCGACTGCCCTGCTGCGTAACATCGTTGCTGCTCCATAACATCAAAC
>NZ_JBMKIF010000071.1:0-8882 GCF_049238025.1 Enterobacter cloacae complex sp. IR5458 | reverse complement strand
ACGTCGGCCAGGACACCTTCACCTATACCGTCACCAGCGGCGGCGTCACCGAAACCGCCCAGGTCACGCTTGAGGTCACCAACACCCCGCCGGTCGCGGTGGCGGATAAAGCGAGCACCCTGCCGGAAACGCCGGTCAGCGGCAATCTGCTGACCAACGACCGCGACGCGGACAGCGACCCGCTGCACGTGGCGGAGATCACCGTCGGCGGCGCGACCTACGCGCCGGGGGACATCATTACGATCCCGGGCCAGGGCACGCTGGTGGTTAACCGCGACGGCAGCTATCTGTTTACCCCGGCAAGCGGCTGGTCCGGCTTTACGCCAGTGTTGAACTACACCCTGAGCGACGGCAACGACGGCGGCACCGCCACGGGCGAACTGCGCCTGCTGGTGAACCCCGTAGCCGAGGCGTGGGTGAAAGAGGCAGGTCTGGTCGATACGGCCAGCGGCGCGCAAACCACCACGGGCGCGATGGCCGTACTGTCGCTGGAGCCGGTGGAAAGCCTGACCATTGGCGGCCAGACCCTGACGCTTGCGCAGCTCCAGGCGCTGAGCGCCCAGGCGCCAGTGGATATCGCAACGCCGGACGGCGTGCTGTCGCTCACCGGTTTCCAGGTGGACGGCGAAGGCCGCGCGACGCTGCAATACCGCTTCACGCTGACCCAGGCGGTTAACCAGCCGGGCGAATCCACCACCCGCGAAGAGATTCGGTTCTCCGTCAACGGCCAGCAGACCCGCGCGCCGGGCCTGCTGCGCGTCAATATTCTCAACGACGCGCCGGTCGCGGCAGCGGACGACAACAGCATCGACCAGGATCGCGGCCAGCAGGCGGCGTCGGGCAACGTCTTTAGCAACGACGCTATCGGCGCAGACGGCGCCGCGGCGGGCGGCCCGGTGAGCGCGATTTCCTCCGTGAACCTCAACCGCGCGGGCGCGGTCGGCGGCGTAAGCCTGGGCGAGTTCGGCGCCCTGACGCTCGACGCCCGCGGCAACTACAGCTATGTGCTGAACCGCAGCAACAGCCGCGTGGCGTCGCTGGACGCCAACGCCACCCTGAGCGAGGTGTTCACTTACACCATTACCGACGCCGACGGCAATACCAGCCAGGCGCAGCTGACCATCGTTATTCACGGCGTGACGCCGCCGCAGTCGGTACGCACAGGCGATCAGCACTTCCCGAGCTACTACACCAACTACGAGCTGTCGCTCGATCAGCCGTATTCGCCGGGTCTGTTTATCCTGCCCGCCATCTACGGCGTGTACAGCGACCAGTTCTCTCGCAAGGTGGAGCTGAACCGCAAAATTACCGAGCTGGGCCGCGGCATGAATGACAACGGCACGCCGGTGCTGGAAGACGGCATTCTCTTTACCCGCTGGGTAAACACCACGCTGCAACGCAGCGTGGTGAACACCTTCGCCGCCACCGGTATCGGTTCGCAGCTGCTGGGCGATCACTTCAGCCACTTCTCGCTGAATAAATCCGTACAGCCTGCGCCCGTGCTGGAAAACGCGCCGGAACGTCCGCCGCTTAACGAGCGCATCAACGAAAGAACCACCGTGCAGCAGGAGCGCGGCGAGAAAACCCCTGATGCGAAGCAGGCTCACGCCGCCGCGCCGGGCGTGGTGATCGTGCCGCAAGCCGCCGCCCGACCAGGCGCGCCGTCACTGGCGGCGCAGGTCGACGCGCTGGCCCGTAACCGCGTCGCCGCGCCGGAACCGGTCACCGTGGGAGGCGCCACACCGCATCGTTAATCGCGCAACTCCAAAAACCTTTTACACCGGCGGCGCCGCGCCGCCGGATTGTTAACTCAACACTTTAAGCATAACAATGATGACGACTTTAACTGCCGTAACCCCGACTGCCGTACGTTCTGCGCCTCTGCTCGCCCCTGTCGCCGCACTGGTTTCCGCGCTGCTGTTAAGCGGTTGCGGCACCATTAAACCTGAACCGCTGACCCAGGATGAAATCGGCGCGCGCGTCAGCGCCGACCGCGCCGCCATGTACCGCGACCAGCAGCCGGTCTCTGGTCCGCTGACCCTGTCAGACGCCATGGCCCGCGCGCTGAAATACAACCTCGACTACCGCCTGAAGATGATGGAAATCGCCCTGTCGCGCGGCATCCTGGATATCTCCCAGCAGGATATGCTGCCGAAGTTGATGACCGATGCCGGCTACCGCTGGCGCGACAACGATTCCGGCGGCACCAGCGTCGGTATCGAAGACCGGGTCGTCAGCCTGCGTCCGTCCACCTCTGAAGAGCGCGAGCACCTGCTGGCCGACGCCACCTTCTCCTGGGACGTGCTCGATTTCGGCATGAGCTACTACCGCGCGAAGCAGCAGGCGGATAACGTCAACATCGCCGAAGAGCGTCGCCGCAAGGTATTGCAGAATATTGTCCAGGAGGTGCGCGACGCGTACTGGCGCGCGCTGGGCGCACAGCGTCTGCTGAGCGAAGCGCAGCCGCTGGCCGAAGAGATCCAGACCGCGCTTGAGAAAACCCGCGAAGCGGAGCGCGCAGGCATTCTGCCGCCGGTCGAGGGCCTGGAGTACCAGCGCGCCCTGCTCGACGCGGTGGCGCTGCTGAACCAGAAGCGCCAGGAGATGCAGATGGCGAAAAGCGAGCTGGCCGCCCTGCTGAACCTGCCGTCCACCACCGACTTCACCTTACAGGACGTCGCCAATCCGGCGCTTTCCGGCGTGCCAAGCCAGCTTGATACGCTTGAGCAGATGGCGCTGGAACGCCGCCCAGAGCTGCGTGAAGAAGATTACAAAACCCGCATCGACGTGCTGGAAACTAAACGCCAGATCGCCTCGCTGTTCCCGAACCTGAATCTGTTCGGCGGCATCAGCTACGACTCCAACAGCTACCTCTACAACAACAGCTGGGTGCAGGGCGGCGTGGGCGTTTCCATGAACCTGTTCAAGCTGCTGAGCGCGCCGGCCATCAGCCGCACCAACGACGCGCGCCTGGCCACCGACAATGCCCGCCGTATGGCGCTGAGCATGGCGGTGCTGACTCAGGTGCGCGTCTCGGTTGAGCGCTACAAGCTCGCGGTGTACGACTACCAGATAGCCCAGGAGTCCGCCCGCGTCGACCAGCGTCTGGCGAGCATCTCCCGCGCCGGTTCCGACAACTCGCTCTCAAGCGACCTGGAATCCCTGCGCACCCAGGCGCGCTCCATCGTCTCCCGCTTCCAGGAAGCCGCCTCCTACGCGCAGGCGCAGTCCGCCTATGGCCGCGTGCTGAACTCGGTAGGCATCGACCTGCTGCCGGAAAAGGTGACCAGCAGCGATCTGCCGACCCTGTCGCGTGAAATCAACCAGAGCCTGGTGGCGGGCGAGAAGCAGGTCTTCACCCAGAGCGCCGACGCGGTAGTTTCCCGCCATCCGGTCAGCGTCACCCTGGGCCGCCTGCCAGCGGGCGTCAACAAGAGCGCGATTTATCAGTCGGTCACCCATGTGCTGGCCGCCAACCAGCTGGTGCAGGGCAACGGCGCCGACAGCGTGAAACTGCAAATGAACCTCAACCTTGAACGCGCGTCAGGCTCGCAGCGCGGCGTGTGGGAAATGGCGGTCTATAACGCCCAGGGCGCGCAGGTCGCCTACCAGAAATACACCAGCTATCTGCCGAATGACGTCAACACCCGTTCGGTCAGCGCGCTGGCAGAAGCCGCCGCGCTCTCCGTGGTGTCCGACCTGCATAAAGCGGCAGGCGACACCGGCGTGATGACGGCAAGTAACCCTTAATAACAGGAACAGGTATGAACAACGTGAACGAAGGCTGGCGCAGCGTCCGCGCGCTCATGCCGCTGACGGGCCTGGCGCTGTGCGCCAGCGCCTTCGCCGCCGACCCAACCCCCGCTGCGGCGGGGGCAGTCGCAACGCCGGATGCGGCCGTTGCCGCAGCGCCTGAGAGCGCGCCTGACGCCACCGCCGACAACGGCGCCGCGCCGGTGCGTTTTCTGGTGATGGCCAACCAGGAAAGCCCGCTATCAAGCGTGGTGGCCGGGCGCGTGTCGCAGGTCAACGTTGAGCTGGGCGATACGGTCAAGGCAGGCAAACTGCTGGTGACGCTGGACTGTAGCGAGCTGAAAGCCCGTCGCGACGCGGCAGACGCCGAGTACAGCGCCGCGCAGATCAAATATGAAGCGAAGGCGAAATTGCAGGGTCTGCATTCCGCAGGCGCGCTGGAGGTTGGCCTTGCCGCCGCCGACGTGAACCGCACCCGCAGCCAGATCAAAATCTTTGAAGCGCAGCTGGCGCAGTGCCGCTTTACCGCGCCGTTCGACGGCCGCGTGGCGCGTATTTACGTCAAAGAGGGCCAGGGCGTCGGCGCAGGCGCGCAGGTTATCGATCTTGTAAGCAACGGCACCCGCAAGGCGCGCCTCAACGTGCCGTCAGGCTGGACCACCTGGCTTGCGCCCGGCGCGCAGCTTGACGCGGTGGTGGGTGAAACCGGCAAGCATTACCCGATGACCGTCACCCACATCAGCGGCCGCGTGGACGCCGTGAGCCAGACGATTGAGATTGAAGCGGAATTTGGCAGCGACGCCCAGGACGTACTGCCCGGCATGAGCGGCCGCGCGACGCCAGTCTGCCCGAAAGCGGCGGCGCAGTGCCAGAGCGGGACGACCAACTCGTGAGCATCGCCCTGTTCTATTCTCTCGCGGCGCGCGTGAAAGCGGCGCGCAGCCCCGAAGAGCTGGGTTTTGTGATGTGTAACGATACCCGCTCGCTGGTGGAGTATCGCCAGGCGGCGCTGCTCGCCGTTTCCGCCACCGGGCGCGCCCAGCTTGCGGCGCACTCCGGCCTGAGCGACACCGACCGCAATACCCCCTACGCGCTGTGGCTTGCCGCCGTTGCCTGCGACATCGCGCCGCGCTGCGCCGCGCTGCCGGAAACCGCCCGCGTGATGCCGCTGTCGCCGGAAATGCTGAGCGAGTCGCTGGCGCGCGAGTGGGACGAATGGCTGCCGGGCCACGTCTGGGTGCTGGCACTGACCGGCCCGGACGGCAAGCTGCACGCCCTGCTGCTGCTGGCCCGCGATACCCCGTGGCCGACGCAGCTTGGCGTCGAAAGCCCCGAATACGCCCTGCTCCAGCTGGCGAACCTGTACGGCTACGCCTGGTGGGCGCTGGTGGCGCGGCCTTCTCGCCTGCAACGGCTGCTGCCCGCCACGGTGCGCCGACGCGCGGGTCTCGTGTTGCTGCTTCTGCTGCTGGTTATGCTGATCCCGATTCGGGAATACACGCTGGTGCCCGCCGAGGTGATTTCGCTTAACAGCGAAGTGATCGCCGCGCCGAGCGACGGGGTGATTCACCAGATGAAGGTGCCGCCGAACACGCCGGTCGTGGCCGGACAGGTGCTGGCGGAGCTGGATGATACGACTCTAAAAAACCGTCTCGCCATTGCTCAGGCGGAGCTGGCGACCGCCACCGTCAATATGCATCAGGCGTCTCAGCAGGCGATTGAAGACCCGAACGCCCGTGCGGAACTGGCTCTGACCGAAGGCAAATGGCGCGAGCAAAAGGTGCAGGTTGCCTCGTTGCAGCGCGAGCTGGAGAAGCTGTCGATCCGCGCCCGCAGCAGCGGCGTGTTTGTCTACACCGACCCGGACGACTGGGCGGGCCGTCCGGTACAGACCGGCGAGCGCATCGGCCTGCTGGCGGACCCGACGAAGCTCGGCGTGCGCGCCTGGGCGCCTGCGGCGGAATCCACCAACCTGAACCCGCACGCGGCGATGACCGTATTTCTTAAGGTCGCCCCGCTGCACCCGCTGACCGCGCGGCTGGATTACGCCGGTTACGAGACGGTGGAAGCGCCGAACGGCGTCGCGAGCTACCTGCTGCGCGGCACCGTAACCGACCCGTCCAGCGCCGCCCGTATCGGCTTGCAGGGCACGGCCCGCGTCTCCGGCGACTGGAGCCTGCTCGGTTATCTGATTTTCCGTCGTCCGCTGGCGACGCTGCGCGCCTGGTGTGGATTCTGATATGCAAACAGCCGCGACGCTCCCGCCTGCGGGCGGGACAGCTCTTGCGCAGCCGCAGCCGCTGCCGCTGCCGCCGCTGCGCGACGAGCTAAAAATTCACCCGGCGGGCAACAACCGCGACGGCTCGCCCGCCTGGCATCTGGCCGACCCGGTGCGCAACCTCTATTTCCGCCTGGGCTGGCTGGAGCTGGAGATGCTGCGCCGCTGGCCGCTCGGCGCGCCGCAGGCGATTGCCGACAGCATCAGCCAGGAGACCACCATGACGGTGGACGAACAGGATGTGTTGCAGTTCCTGGGCTTTTTACAGCAGCAACAGCTGCTGCGCCGCGGCGCGTTCAAAGCGCGCGGCTCGCTCTGGCGGCGTATTCTGCACGGCTACCTGTTTATCCGCCTGCCGCTGGTGCGCCCGGAGAAAGCCCTGCGCCGCATGCTGCCGTGGGTGGAGTGGCTTTTCAGCGCGCCGTTTCTACTGCTGACCGCCGTCGCCGCGCTGGCAGGCGTCGTTCTGGCCGCGCGCCAGTGGGATAACGTCGAGGCCGCGCTGCACGGCGCCCTGAGCTGGAACGGGGCGCTGGCCTTCGCGGTGGCGCTGATCCTCTCCAAATGCTGGCACGAACTGGGGCACGCCTTTATGGCGACCCGCTACGGCGTACGCGTCGGCCATATGGGGGTGGCGCTGCTGGTGATGTGGCCGATGGCCTACACCGATACCGGAGAGAGCTGGAAGCTGTCGCAGTCCCGCCACCGGCTCTCCATCGCCAGCGCGGGCATTATGGCCGAGCTGATGCTGGCGGCCTGGGCGACGCTGTTCTGGAGCTTCGCGCCGGAAGGCAACGTTAAAGGCGCGCTGTTCTTTCTCGCCACCACCGCCTGGGTGCTGACGGTGGCGGTGAACGCCAGCCCGTTTATGCGCTTTGACGGCTACTTTATTCTCAGCGATACGCTGGACTACCCTGGCCTGCACGAACGGGCGGGCAACTGGGCGAAGCGCTGGCTGCGCTGGCACCTGCTGGGGCTTGAGGATCCGATCCCGGATAACGTCTCGCCCGCCTTTGCCCGCTTCCTCACCCTTTTCGCCTTCGCCACCTGGGTTTACCGGCTACTGCTGTTCGTCGGCATCGCGCTGGTGGTCTACAACGCCTTTTTTAAGGCGCTCGGGCTGGTGCTGTTTTTTATTGAGATAGTCACTTTTGTGGTGCAACCGATGTTTCGCGAACTCAAAATCTGGCGCGCGCGCCGCCGGGAAATCGCTCCGGCGCGCCTGCTGCGCCTTGTCGCCGTCGCACTCGCGCTGGGGCTTTCGGTCTTTCTGCCCTGGTCCGGGCAGGTCTCCCTGCACGGCGTGATGGAGGCGGGCGTGGCGCAGCCGGTTTACACGCCCTATGCCGCCCAGCTTGACAAGGTGCTGGTGCAGGAAGGCCAGCAGGTCAAGGCGGGCCAGAAGCTGTTTGAACTGGTGGCCCCCGTCCCGGCGGACGAGCAGGATAAGGCGCTGGCGCTAAGCCAGGCGTGGCAGACCAGCGCCCGCGGCGCGATGGCGCTCGATAAAAACGGCGCGGCGAAGCAGGTGGTCGCCGACCAGATGGCGCGCCAGTACGCCATTCAACAGCGGGCCAGCGCCGTTGAGCTTCAGCGGCTCCAGCTGGTGGCGCTGGAGGATGGCGTGGTGCATGACGTTGAGCAGACCCTGCGCCCCGGCAGTTGGGTCTCGCCTGGCACCCGCATCGCAAGCGTGATCGACACCCACCGCTGGCGCGTGAAGGCGCTGGTCAGCGAAACCGACCTGGCCCGCCTGCGCGACGGCGCGACGGCGCGGGTTTATCAGCAGGGCCGCTGGCAGCCGCTCGCAGGCGCGGTAGTAACCATCGACCACGACGCCATCCGCCGTCTGCCTAATCTGATGCTGGCGCAGAGTCACGGCGGCCCGGTGGCGCTGAACCCGGTTGCGCCCGCCAACGAACTCCGTCCCGCCGCCGTCTGGTACCGGGTAGTGATCGAAGGCATCTCCGCCGCGCCGGTCAGCAAAGAGCAACTGGTACGTGTTGACGTGGCGAGTGACCGCCAGAGCCTGGCTCACGGCTGGGTCAACAGCGTTATGCTGATGCTTATCCAGCAAACTGGCTTTGGTAAAGAGGGTTAGCGTGCGATTTTCGCGCCAGGCCGCCTGGCCTGGCGCGGGTTTTCTCCCAACCGCGGTTTTAGGTTAAACCCCGTTTCGCCAGAGCAAACTGGCACCTACGTTTTGTTAGTCTGTTCGGTGTTCTGCAACTGGACCCGGAGGTTATATTACTTGCAGGCGTGCAGCTGATGCTCGCAAGACTCGTTGGTTTCTGTTTCCGGAGGTGTGGTTATGCAAAAAATTGTCTGCAAAACGCCACGATTGTCATCACTGGCATGTCGAGTTGTTTCGGCCACGAGGCCGCCCTGCGGCTGGCGGAGATAGGTGCCAACGCCATGCTGGCAGCCAGACGGAACTGGAGGCGCTCGCCGCCGATATTGTCACGGCGGGCGGCAATGCGAAAGTGATCTGAAAATTACCGAACATTACACCGATACAGCGGGCTTCACTGAGCATGTTTTCACCCTGATGCATCTGCTGGGATTCGCTTTTTCGCCAAGGATCCGGGATATTCATGAGAAGCGGCTGGTTATTCATCAAAAGGCCGAGCGTTATTCCGGGAAACAGTCCGTCATATCAACAACCAGCCTAAATCTCAAAGACATTGAGGCGCGCAGGGATAAAATATTGTACCTGGCAGCCTCAATTAAACAGGGGATTGTCACCGCATCGCTGATAATGAAAATGTTAGGGAAGGTGCGAATAAGCAGGTCATTTCTTCCCAAGCTGACTCGCTGATTAAAATTTCGCGGATCTGGGCCGATTTTTTTC
>NZ_JBMKIF010000070.1:0-9437 GCF_049238025.1 Enterobacter cloacae complex sp. IR5458 | reverse complement strand
GACTAAAAGTGTTACCTATGTTCCCGGTCTGATCTGTCACCTATGTATCCGGTCATACATTTCGCTTACCCGGCCTACGGTTCGAGGGGTTTGTGGGCCGGGTAAGGCGAAGCCGCCACCCGGCACAGCGGCACTAGCTAAACATCACCTGCGCCCAGCGCGCCAGCCCCGCGGTAACGGAGCCAAAGTCATCGCCACCGGCAATTGGAATACCCGGCAACTGTTCCGCCAGCGCTTTTTTGATCAGCGGTGAACGGGCGCTTCCGCCGGTGAGGTAGATGACGTCCGGCTTCTCTTTGCCGTTCTCCAGCGCGAGTTGCACCTGTTCCAGTATGCGCTGTAGCGGCTGCGCGAGCGCGGTCTCCAGCCCCTCCTGTGAAATCGCCGTGGCCAGATCGTCGCTGATAAATGGCAAGGACACCGCATGTTCAGCGCGGTTTGAAAGGGCAATTTTGCTCTCTTCGGCGGTGCGTACCACGCGGTAGCTCAGGCGCTGACGCCACACTTTATACAGCAGGGCGACTTTATCGGCGTCCTGCGCATCACGCATCAGGTCATTCAGGAAGCGGCCGTTGGCGGTACTGTAAAAATCACTCTGCGCCGGGACGTCGTTGATGGCAATCGCGTTCCACCACGGCAGGATCGGCAGGGCGATGCCTTTTTCCGTTTGCCCGCCCATGCCGAGCAGCGGCATCAGGCTCTTGAATGCCAGGGCGATATCCAGATCGTTACCGCCCACGCGGCAGCCGCTGTGCCCCAGCAGGCTATTTTCACGGTCGCGGCGGTGATGCCACTGCGGCCCCATCAGCAGCAGCGAGCAGTCCGTTGTACCCCCGCCGATATCCACTACCAGCACCCGTTTTTCTTCCGTCAACGTGGCCTCAAAGTCCAGCCCCGCCGCAACCGGCTCATACTGGAACACCACGTCGCGAAAGCCTGCCCGGTGCGCCGCGCGATCAAGGATCCCCTGCGCCTGCTGGTTGGCCTCATCACCGCCCAGCCCCTGGAAGTTGATCGGGCGGCCAATCACGGCCTGGGTAATCGTCTCGGGGACCTGCGTCTGCGCCTGATGACGGATATGCAGCATCATGGCGCATACCAGGTCTTCAAACACCGCCACCTGCTGCGGCTTGAGGCCGCTGGCCCCGAGGAAAGATTTTGGCGATTTAACAAAGTAGACCTCTTCCGGGTCTTCAATGTAATGCCCGAGTGAAGAGAGGCCGAACTGCACGCTGGAAGGCGTAACGTCGATATCTTCCTCGCGGTTAAAGCTCACTGCCCGGCGCAGCAGCGCCTGGGTTTCTGCCGCAGTCGCCGGAACCTGATGATGGCGGAACAGCCACTCGCTCACCGCTTCACGCGTCGGCGCGCAGAGCATTGACGGCAGCAGCGTGCTCTCTTTTTCCATTTTCAGGAGCTGTGGTTGCCCGTTTTGCATAATTGCAACCGAGCAGTTTGCCGTACCGTAGTCGAATCCGATAAACACAATAAATCCCCATGCCAGTGAGAAGGGGCGAGACTTTAGCGGAATGCCTGTCCGGCGACAACAGGAATATGAAAGCAAGGCGTAACACGCTTTTTCAGTTTATCCTGAGGGGAACAAAAAAGGAGCGACAATGCATACCCTGACCTGGCACCCCCCTTACGACTGGCAATGGATGTTTGGCTTTCTTGGCGCCCGTGCGGTGGCGGGGGTTGAGACGGTCACGGAAAGCTATTACGAGCGCAGTTTTGCCTGTGAAGGGCATCAGGGGATCTTCCGCGTTACGCCGGACACGCAAACCCATACGCTACAGGTCACGCTCAGCCCGGGGTTAACGCCGGTGGCCGGACTTTGCCTTGAGCGTATCGGGCGTCTGTTCGATCTTGCCTGCGATCCGCAGGACGTCCACCGGACGTTGGGCGATCTCGGCGCCGCGCGACCAGGCCTGCGTTTGCCCGGGGCGATGGATGCCTACGAACAGGGCGTGCGGGCCATTCTGGGTCAACTGGTCAGCGTGGCGATGGCGGCTAAACTGGCTTCACGCGTTGTCGCCCTGTGCGGTGAGCCGGTCAAGGATGCGCCGGGCTATGTCTGCTTTCCCTCCCCGCAAGCCCTGGCGGCTGCCGACCCGCTGGCGCTCAAAGCGCTCGGGATGCCGGTCAAACGCGCGGAATCGCTGATTCATCTGGCACAGTCGGTCGTCGACGGGACGTTTCCGCTCACGCCGCCTGAGGACGTTGAGGCAGGCATGAAGGCGTTACAACAACGGCCGGGTATTGGCCGCTGGACGGCAAATTACCTCGCCCTTCGCGGCTGGCAGGCAAAAGATGTGTTTCTTCCGGATGATTATCTGATTAAGCAACGTTTCGCCGGGATGACGCCTGCGCAAATTCGTCGCTATGCCGAGCGCTGGCAGCCGTGGCGTTCCTACGCGCTGCTGCACATCTGGTATACCGACGGCTGGGCGCCGTCAGTTGATGGCGAAATAACTGGTGTTGAGCAGTAGATCCAGCGGCTGCGGCTCGGCGATGGTGTCACCATAGATAAAATCAATGCCAATGCCGGAAAGCGTATCCATCATGATGGGCTGGTTGCAGGGGCCTGCGATGGTTCTCATCCCCAGACGCTGGGCATGGCCCTGAACGATGGTCACCATCATCTCATCCATCAGGTTGCCATAGACGTTGCTCACGACTTCGGCATCCAGCATCAGGTAATCGGCCATGTTCGGACTCAGGTGGGTGAAAATGTCCATGTCGCGGCCTATCTGGCTGAGGATCACGCGGCAGCCCGCCTGGCGAAGCTTTTGTAAACCCCGCTGCAGATTCTCATCCGAATCACACACCACGCCGGCAGGGATCACCAGATGCAGCAGACGGCCCGGCATTGGGCTTTTATCAAGAAGATCGAGGAGTTCGTCGACCAGCGTCACGCTGGCTAAACCGGCTGCCGAAAGCGGCAATGCGATCCCCATGCCTTTACTGGCGATCCTGGCGGCAGATGTCCGGAAGAAGTCGCTAAAGATGCGTCTGTCGAGGGCGTGCAGCAGTTCCGGCTCTGCCAGGCCAGAACGGAAGGCGTGTTCCTCCAGGACTTCGCCCTGGCTGGTCCACAGGCGCAGCGAAATCAGCCAGAAATTACAGCTCTCCGGTATGCGAGGGGAGGCGACGCTGCGGGCTATCATCATCAGGTGATTGTCTTTGATCATGTGCCATTGTTCGTCCAGCGACATCATGCTGCGCGTGCTGTGATCCCGCTCCTGCTGCGGTTCGTAAACCGTCACGATGCCGCGCCCGCTGTTTTTCGAGGCATAACAGGCAATATCTGCCTGTGACATCACTTCTGACGCCAGGTGGTTATGTTCATCGATCAGCGTGATCCCGGCGCTGGCGCCAATTCGATGCAGGCGGCCTTCCCACATAAAGTGATAGTCGTTGATGCTATGGACCAGACGACCGGTGATATAGCGTGCGCTCTCAATATTGCAGTCCGGCAGCAACAGCCCAAACTCATCACCCCCCAGACGCGCCAGCACATCGCTGGAGCGCAGCATGGTTAACATCATGGAAGAGAGTTCCCGCAGCAGGGCATCGCCCGCCGCATGGCCTGCGGTATCATTGACGGCTTTGAAGCGGTCCAGATCGATAAAGACCAGCGCATGACGCTGCCGCGTCTCACGAACCGTTTGCAGGAGTCGTTTGAGGTGGTTTTCAAAGCTGACCCGGTTTGCCAGGTGGGTCAGGGCATCGTGCGACGCGCTGTAACTCAGCTGACGCAGCATTTTGCGCGACTCGGTGACATCCTGAATAACGATAACCGAGCCGATACTTTGTCCATCCAGCGTGCTGAGTGGCGTAATGCTGTAATGGATGTCAAACGCTCCACCCGTGCGGCAGTTCAGCACCACGTCCTGGTCGATATCTGAGCGTGACATATCCCCGCTGTGGATGTTCTCCATCAGCGGCCCTCGCTCCCCAAACGTGATGTGTAATACCTTGAGAACCGGCTGGCCGATAGCCTCGGTTTGTAGCCAGCCGCTCATCTTCTCGGCGACCGGGTTCATAAAGGTGACGTTCATGTCGATATCGGTACAGAGCACGGCTTCGCCGATGGAGTCGAGCGTGATATGCAGACGCTCTTTTTCCTGGAACAGCGCCTCGTTAAGCTGCTTAACCTCGGTCATGTCCATGTTGATGCCAAGCAAACGCTCGACTTCACCCTCTTTATTCAACACCCGGTTTGCCAGGGAGCGAATATGGCGCACGCCTTCCTTCACGCGGATACGGAATTCCAGCTTAAACGGCAGACGTGAGATCAGTGAATCCCGCAGCACCTGTTCTGCATGGGCGCGGTCTTCCGGCAGCATCGTGTCGTGCCAGAGCTGCCAGGTGGGCTTGATGTGCGGCGGGATTTCATACAGTTCGAACATCCGCTTATCCCAGCTGATGATGTCAGGCTCCAGATCCCACTCCCAGATGCCGATGCCGCCCGCTTCGTTGGCCAGCGTAATGCGCTCCATCAGGCGTTTGTTGACCCACTCGGTCTGCTTCAGGTCGTTAATGTCTTCAATCTGGGCGATAAAATAGAGCGGCGAGCCGTCGGTATGGCGCACAACGGAGACGGCAAGCAGCGCCCAGACCACTTCACCGTTGCGCGTGTAATAGCGCTTTTCAAGGGTATAGGTGTTGATGTCGCCGTTGACCAGCTGCTCCAGCTGTTCGAGGTCGGTGTGCAAATCTTCCGGCCAGGTGAGCTGCTGGAAGGTGAGTGACTGTAGTTCGGACTGGCTGTAACCGAGGAAATTGCACAGCGCTTTGTTGGCCTGTAGCCACTGCCCCTCAATGCTGACTAACGCCATCCCGATGGCGGAATACTCCATCGCATTACGAAAACGCGCTTCGCTTTCAGTGATGTGTTTGCGTTCGGCACGGAAGGCATACATCACCATGGTCATCACGTTCGCCGGGAGAAGCAGCATCAGGAACGGCAGCCAGGGCGCGTTGATCATCGGCCCTTCGTGTTGGGTGGTCAGCGCCTCAGGGTTATGGGCAATCATCAGGGACACGACCATCACGGTGACCAGAAACACCAGGAACGCTTCCATTCGCGGTAAGCGCACGGCGCTCCACATAAGCAGGACGATCACGCAGGTAAATGGCCATGGAAGCCAGGTGATGGCTGCCCAACTCAGGGCCAACGTCACGGCCATTGTGAGCAGCGTTTCCAGCAGCAGTCGCGGATCACGGTGGCGCAGCAGGTAGTGGGGTTTAAACAGTAATCCCAGCGGCACCAGTGCCAGCGCGCCAATGGATTCAGATAACACCCAGACAATGAAATCGCGCAGTGGCTCAGGACCGGGAACCAGAAAAATCACCAGAATACCGCCTACCAGCGGCGGCACCAGCGCGCTGCCCATCGCCAGACGGATCCAGTCACTTAAATTTTGCAGCGGGTTATACCACGGGAGCAGTTTGCGCAGTAGTAATGCACCGACGACGGCCTCAATCACATTTATGGCGGTGTAGGTGAGGTTAATCGCCCCCCACGAGAACAACATCCACGAGGCCAGAATATTGCCGAACGAACAGGCCAGGGCAATGCCCGGCCACATTTTTCCCGCGTGGCGGTAAAACGCCACCATCATGATGGCGGTGGGGAACCAGAGCGGCGCCAGCAGGGTGCCGAAGCGGGTAAGCTCCAGCGAAAATAAGGTAAAGATAAAGGTGACCAGGCCCAGACAGACAAGTCGTAATAAAGGATGTGGGGTGGTAACCAAAACCCGCTGGTATTGTTTATTCATTACCGCTTTATCCAGAGACGCCGTGCCGTCAGGAGAGAAGTCCGTACGAGTGAATTTGATAATTTGGTTTATGCTAGTACAAACAATTTACAATTCATATGGCGACTGCTCATAATTTGACATCATAGACTTATTAAATAGTTACAGGTTAAAAAATCGCTGTGAAACGCTGAAAAAACGCGCATTAAAATTTCACTCAGGGAACAATTCGCAACTTTACAGACTGTCTCGCATTACCTGCGCTTTCGACTGGTATCACGCCCGCGAAATCCCTATAATTGCCGCGTTTGACGCTCCGGCGTCGTCCTTCCTTAACATCCAGGTTAATCAGGTCGCTAAATTTATGACTGATAAGTCTCATCAGTGCGTCATTATAGGCATCGCCGGCGCATCGGCTTCAGGTAAAAGTCTAATTGCCAGTACGCTTTATCGCGAACTGCGTGAACAAGTAGGTGATGAGCACATCGGCGTCATTCCCGAAGACAGCTATTACAAAGATCAATCCCATCTGTCGATGGAAGAGCGCGTAAAAACCAACTATGACCACCCGAATGCAATGGATCACAGTTTACTGTTCCAGCATTTAGAAGCCCTCAAAAGCGGCCAGGCAATTGAGCTGCCCGTTTACAGTTACGTAGAACACACCCGCACCCAGGAGACGATCCGCATCGAGCCGAAAAAGGTGATTATCCTTGAAGGTATCCTGCTCCTGACCGATGCTCGCCTGCGTGAATCGATGAACTTCTCGATTTTCGTCGATACCCCGCTGGATATCTGCCTGATGCGCCGCATCAAGCGAGACGTTAACGAGCGCGGCCGTTCGATGGATTCCGTCATGGCGCAATACCAGAAAACGGTCCGTCCGATGTTCCTGCAGTTTATTGAGCCCTCCAAACAATACGCCGATATCATCGTGCCGCGCGGAGGTAAAAACCGCATTGCCATTGATATCTTAAAAGCGAAAATCAGCCAGCTTTTTGAATAAGCCGCGCGAATTGTGTACCGTTCAGAGATAACCTGGTTTTACCCTGAGATGTTAAGGTCTCAGGGGTCGATGCATGAAAGGAGAAAGTGCCATGCGTCTTTGTGATCGCGATATTGAAGCCTGGCTGGATGAAGGCCGTTTGTCTATTACCCCACGTCCTCCTGTAGAGCGTATCAATGGGGTGACCGTTGATGTACGGTTGGGGAATAAATTCCGCACCTTTAGTGGCCATACTGCACCGTTCATCGACCTCAGCGGGCCGAAGGATGAAGTCAGCGCCGCGCTCGATCGCGTGATGAGTGACGAAATCGTCATTGACGAAGGTGACGCTTTTTATTTGCATCCAGGTGAACTGGCGCTGGCGGTGACGTTCGAATCCGTGACCCTGCCTGCTGATCTCGTCGGCTGGCTGGACGGCCGTTCTTCTCTGGCCCGTCTGGGGCTGATGGTGCACGTGACCGCGCACCGTATCGATCCCGGCTGGTCGGGCCGTATCGTGCTGGAGTTCTTCAACGCCGGCAAACTGCCGCTGGCGCTGCGCCCCGGCATGATGATTGGTGCGTTAAGCTTTGAACCGCTAACCGGCCCGGCAGACAGGCCTTATAACCGCCGGCAGGACGCAAAATACCGCGACCAGCAGGGTGCGGTTGCCAGCCGTATTGATAAAGACTGATCGTTAGTCCATTGAGGATGCCATGAGAAGAGTTCTGACAACGCTGATGATTTTGCTGGTCGTGCTGGTTGCTGGCCTTTCGGCGTTGGTTCTGCTGGTTAACCCTAACGATTTCCGCGCTTACATGGTGCGGCAGGTCGAGGCGCGCAGTGGTTACCAACTGAAGCTCGACGGACCGCTACGCTGGCACGTCTGGCCACAGCTCAGCATTCTCTCTGGCCGCATGTCGTTAACGGCACCGGGCGCTGCCCAGCCGATCGTGTCTGCGGACAACATGCGTCTCGATGTGGCGCTCATCCCCCTCATTTCTCACCAGTTGCAGGTAAACCAGGTGATGCTCAAAGGGGCGGTCATTCAGCTTACCCAGCAGACTGAAGCCGTGCGCAACGCGAATGCGCCGGTTGCACCGCGTGAGAATACCTTACCGGATGAGCCGTCCGATACGGGCTGGTCCTTTGATATTGCCAAACTGAAAGTTGCCGATAGCGTGCTGGTATTTCAGCATGAGGATCAAGAGCAGGTTACGGTTCGTAATATTAATCTGCAGATGGAACAGGATGCGCACCATCTTGCGTCGCTGGAATTCAGCGGGCGAATGAATCGCGACCAGCGCGATCTGATCCTCTCGCTAAATGCCAGGGTCAATGCGTCAGATTATCCCCATCAGCTGACGGCCGATATTCAGCAGCTCAACTGGCAGCTCACGGGCGCAGATCTTCCGACCCAGGGGATCACCGGGCAGGGGACGATGCAGGCCGTCTGGCGCGAAGAACAAAAACAGCTGGAGCTGGATAACCTCAACCTG
Source organism: Enterobacter cloacae complex sp. IR5458 (assembly GCF_049238025.1). Lineage (NCBI taxonomy): Bacteria > Pseudomonadati > Pseudomonadota > Gammaproteobacteria > Enterobacterales > Enterobacteriaceae > Enterobacter > Enterobacter cloacae complex sp. IR5458. The sequence continues at coordinate 1,191 of NZ_JBMKIF010000070.1, read as the reverse complement.
CAGGCCAATGACAGCAGCCTGAAGGGGCAGGCGAGCGTCACGCTCGAAGAGAAGCCGAAGTGGGTGCTGAACCTGCAGTTTGACAAGCTCAACCTGGAAAACATCCTGCCGCCGCTACCGGCTGGCACAACGGACAGCGACGCTGTGCAGACAGGACAAAGCCAGCCGCCGGTGTCGCGTCCGGTTATCTCGTCGAATCTTGATCAACCTGACTATAACGCCCTGCGCGGATTCACGGCCGATATCCTGTTGAAAGCCAACAGCCTGCGCTGGCGGGGTATGGACTTCACCGACGTGAGCGGCCAGATGTTTAACCACAACGGGTTGCTGGTGATCTCCGAGCTGAGCGGCAAAATGGGGGCAGGGCATCTTTCACTGCCTGGCACGCTGGATGTGCGTAAGGACGAAACCCGCGCGCAATTCCAGCCGCGTCTCGACAACGTTGAGATTGGTACCATCCTTAAAGCCTTTAACTATCCGATATCCCTGACAGGGCAGTTGACGCTGGCGGGGGATTTCTCAGGCACAAAAATTGATGCCGAAGCTTTCCGCCGTGAATGGCAGGGCGAGGCGCACGTGGACCTGAAAGACTCCCGTATGGAAGGTCTTAACTTCCAGCAGCTGGTACAGCAGGCAGTGGAGCGCAGCAGTGACGTCAAAGCGCAGGAAAACTACGATAGCGTCACGCGCCTCGACAGTTTCTCCACGGATCTGACGCTGGATAACGGGCAACTGACGCTGGCAGCCATGCAGGGAACCTCTTCTATGCTGTCGTTGACGGGAGAAGGCTCGCTGGATCTGGTCAAAGAGACGGCGGACACGCGCTTTAACGTCCGGGTACTTTCCGGCTGGCAGGGCGAAAGTAAGCTGATTGATTTCCTGAAAGAGACGCCAGTGCCGCTTAGCGTCTATGGTAAATGGCAGGCGCTGAATTACAGCCTTCAGGTGGATCAGATCCTGCGTAAGCATCTGGAGGATGAAGCGAAACGTCGGCTTAATAGCTGGGCAGATCGTAATAAAGATTCCCAGAACGGCAAGGATGTGAAGAAACTGCTGGATAAGCTTTGATGCCAGTTGTGCCGGGTGGCGGCTTCGCCTTACCCGGCATACAAAAGCCTGACGTCGTAGGCCGGGTAAGCGCAGGGTATGAACCGGAAACATGGGTAACACTTTAGACCGGATACATGGGTA
>NZ_JBMKIF010000069.1:0-9541 GCF_049238025.1 Enterobacter cloacae complex sp. IR5458 | reverse complement strand
CTCCATCAGCAAAAGGGGATGATAAGTTTATCACCACCGACTATTTGCAACAGTGCCCAAGGGATTTAGTTTGGAAAAAGCCAGCACCCGATAGCGTGACGCCAGGCTGCAAGGATTTGTCGCAGGAGCAAACTCTCCCCCCTCCTGCTAACGCCGCGATTGTCATCAGCATGGATAGCAGCCGCGGCGGATTTAAGGGTTACCGCAGCGGATTACTCCTCTCCAATCCAGGTGCCGGTTTTATGCTGCAAAGCCGCGTGAATGGCATTCGGACTGGTAATAAGTCCCTTCGCACTTCTCCCTTTCGACTGGCTACGCGACACAAAATCAACAATCGCTTCGACCTTGGGCTGCATACTTCCTTCACCAAATTGCCCTTCTTTGAGCAATTGTTGAGCCTCAGCGATAGTCAGGCTATTGATCCCCCGCTGCTCGGGCGTACCAAAGTTGACAGCAACCTGTTCAACCCCAGTGGATATCAGCAGTAATTCGGCATGGAGTTTATCTGCTATCAGGGCTGAGGCTAAATCCTTATCAACAACCGCCTCTACACCATGCAACATTCCATCACGATCGCGAACAACGGGAATACCGCCACCGCCACAGGCAATCACAATACAACCGTAACGCAATAACTGAGCAATGGTTTCAAGCTCAATAATTTCCAGTGGCTGAGGTGATGGAACGGTACGTCTCCAGCCGCGCCCTGAGTCCTCCATGATTGTCCAGCCCAGCTCTTTCTGGCGCTGCATAGCGGTATGGCGATCCAGAAACGCGCCAATGGGTTTTGAGGGGTGGCTGAACGCGGCATCATCTTTATCGACAAGGGTTTGCGTCACTAGTGAGACTATAGGTTTGTGAATACCGCGCCGCTGCAGCTCATTTTTGAACGCTTTCTGGAACATATAACCAATCGCTCCCTGCGTATCACCCACCGCGTAGTCGAGGGGGACCGGAGAGACTTCCTCCCGGGATATTTCAGAACGACGCAGAATGAAGCCGACCTGTGGCCCGTTGCCATGAGTTAACAACATTTCCCAACCGACCTCGATCATATCGCAAAGATAGCGAACGGAATCAGTGACACACGCATACTGTTCATCAATACTATTACGCTTGTCATCGGCAATGAGCGCATTTCCGCCCACGGCCACAACGGCTAAAGGTTTACTCATTCGGGATTCTCCTCAGTGAGCTTTTGCGCAAGAGCCCGAATCGCTGCACTAAAGCAGGCCATCGGAGCCGTGGTGATTCCGGCGCCAATCTGGCCAACGCCGGCTTCCTTATGGGCGATACCGGTGTTGATAATCGGTAGTATGCTGCGATCGACAACTTTACGCGCGTCGATACCGGCCGCGGTCGGTGAAAAGTTCAGGGCAGGTAGAGTAAACGCAGGGTTTGAGCCCACGGTAATAAACTGCATGCGTCGGCTATTTTCAGTTGCATCAGCGGGGGTCCCCCCCACAAATTTAACGATGGCCGGGGAAGATGCCATCGCAAAGCCGCCCACGCCTGCGGTTTCAGTAATGGCGCTATCTCCCAGATCAGCCGCGGCGTCCTCTACGCTATAGCCAGGGAAAAATAACCCTTCTACCGGGTTGGCCGGCGCCTGGAACCACTGGTCACCAAGGCCCGAGAGCCGGATACCGAAGTTGACGCCATTTCGTGCCATAACAGTCACTAGCGAGCTGAATGGTACATTAGCGGCGGCATCCATCATCGACTTACTTGCCGCCATAGAAAGATTCAGGAAGAAATGATCGTTACCAGAAATAAATGACACGACCTTCTGAAGCTGGACGTTCGGTAAGTTACATCTCAGCAGCACGGGAAATAAACGCTTAATTAGCAGCCCCGTCGCGGCGGCATTACGGTTATGTACCTCATCCCCCATATGCAACGCCTGAGCCATTATGGGTTTTAGTTCAAGCTCACCCAACTGGCACACCGCCGCTTTCATTACCGGGCCTAATTCCTGCGATATCCATGTTAAGCGCTCCAGGACCTCTTCATTGTTCGCCCCAAAGCGTAAAACTTTGCCCAGGCCTTCATTAAAGTTACTGAAGGCACGCTTGCCGTTAGTTTTATTTTCGATTACCCACAACGGCATCGAAGGACTAATAACGCCGGCCATAGGGCCAACGGCGTCGTAATGGTGGCACGGAGCAAGGGCAATTTCGCCATTAAGAACCAAACGAGATGCCACATCTTTACTTGCCGCCCAGCCTTCAAACAATATTGCGCCGATAATGGCACCCTTGACCGGCCCGCACATCTCTTCCCAAGCGATAGGGGGACCGGCATGCAGAATTAATTTTTGTTCCGCCATTGCCGGAATCGCCACAGCCGCGGTCAGGACATCCACTAATACCGGCTGAGCGTCAAGATAGCGCCCCATTGCCACCTGATTGGCGCGCTCCACGACGGGATGGTTAATAAGCCCCGCGAGGGACAGCCCGGTAAAACGATCCCCTTCAGCGGGCGGCTGCCAGTTCAAAGGAGTGACCTCTCCCCCGGCTTGCCTGATATTATCGGCAAAACTGGCAAGGCCTTCGTTAATCACATTAAGTGACTGAGAAAATAATGAGTTCATATCAGTTCCTTATTTATTTCCCAGATTATTTACTGCGCTGGCGGCCCAGCATGTAGCCTGAGCGTTGCTGTCAGCGACCAGAACGCCATAGCGTCTCAAGGCGCCAATTTGCACGCTACGCTGTTGTGGATCGCTCTGTGTTCCACAAACATGGGCTATTAATAACGGGCTGGCCGCTCTGTTGGTAGCATTGAGCAGTTTCAGTAATTCTTCGGCTGGCTCCGGTGCTGCGCCATAGCCAAGAACAAGATCAAAAAGCACAACCGCCGTTTGCGGATCGTTAATTTCAGCGATAATCCGCTGATTACGCAGCGTCGGGTCGATCATGGGGTGTGGACGGCCGCGGGTGAAATCATCATCCCCCATATCAATTAAGGTATGCCCCTCACTCTGCCAGATATTATTTAGCGCTAAGTTTCCTTTTATTGGCGTATTAGAATGGGCGGTTATACCATTACGCTGGCAAATTAACTGACTTTCATAACAAAATGTTCCGCCCGCAAAAACGCCCCGTATATATCTACGTGAATTATCGGCGCCGTTAATCTGCGTTTGCTTTTGAATAAATTCATCTTCAGTACAGCATGCTGATGACTGCGCCTGCTGAGCGGACTCTGGCGCAACAAACGACATAGCCAGTTCAGCGGCCTCTGCCAGCGTTAATGCGGCAACAACACCTGGCCGCGTAACGCTCTGCGGTGCAGCACCTAAAAAGTTTACAACAACGGGTTTTCCTGCTTTCTGCGCTTGGGTGAGAACCCTTTCCGCAACGTCATAGGCTGGCGGTTTGGAAATAAGGACAATCACCTGCGTCTCATCATCTTCCGCCAGGGCATTCAGCCCCATCAGCATGCTGATACCACCAATTTCCTCGTGTAAATCATGGCCACCGGTCCCTAACGCCTGGGAAATCCCTCCGCCCAATTGATCAATGCGGCAGGTGACTTCCTGCAACCCCGTGCCGGAAGCACCAACAATGCCAATACCCCCTCTGCGGACAACGTTAGCAAACCCCAGCGGGATCCCATTAACAATCGCCGTACCGCAATCAGGCCCCATCACCAACCGATTTTTCTGCCGAGCAAGGGTTTTGATCGCTTTTTCCTCGGCGAGACTCACATTGTCACTAAACAGCATGACATGCATACCGAGCTCAATAGCTTTGATTGCCTCGGCGGCAGCATAATCGCCGGGAACGGAGATCAGCGCCAAATTAGCCTCTGGATCCTGTTCAGCCGCCATAGCCAAGCTGGTAAACTGTACCAGCCTTCTCCCGGCTTCTGTATCAGCCTGCGGCTTACTGTTAAGTTTCTCCTTCGCCAGTGCCAGTGCCTGCTCGCAGGCCTCATCTTCCCCCATAATCGCAATAATAAGATCGTTAGGACCTGCAGCAATATTGTCGCCCAGCCTTGCGTCTCTTAATTGAATAAGATTGGTCTCACTTCCCATCACAACGGATGCCTGCTTAATACCAGGCAAATTGATGATGCTTGCGGAAACCTGCATTAGGGAAACGGAATCCTGATAAAGATTTTTAAAAATACCGTGTAGTACTTTCATGTAGGCTACCTGTTCATTCGCCATTGCCATAAGAAATCAGCAACAATTAGTCGTAAGAGGGAAAATCCCTCCGGTAAAACACATCGTGTTATGCCTTAATGAATGCGGGTTGACGCACGTATGCCATGAAGTAGTCCAGCCAGACAATCGACTCCGGAAGAGGCGCCAAACCGCATGACAGCTGTCGCCGCCGCCGCAAGAGGCGAAGGTGAAAAAGGCGCCGATAGGTGCGTCAGCAGCTGACAAATCGCTTCAGAAAAATGGCCCTCCGTCGCGCGCTTCAGATAATGCTGGCTAATATCATTGGTACGATCCAGCCTCGATATAATAATTCTGGTAAGCGCCCGTCGATGCCTCGAAATAATGTCCTGTGGCAAAAAAGAGATGGCTGCGAGATATCCGAGAAGATAATCGTCGCCATCGGGTGTCAGACCGAAACCAAAACCAATTAATCCGTCAACCAGCTGGCTAATCTGCTGCTCATTATCTTCAATGGCGATATTTACTTCGCGCAATGGTCGATTTACCTGTTTAGCCATATTATCGGGCAACAGCATAATTGCACTTTTGATCGGATATCTCTGACTGTACACTTTTAATTGCTCAGCAAGAAACGTATATTTCCTTTCAGTTTCCGTCATTATTAATGGATATAAGTCTGTTTGCTGCCAACGTTTAACATGGCGTATATCCATTTGCCAAACCGGGTTGCTGAATATACCATCACCGAACGTAATCCCCGCACGCCCGGTACAACGCCAATCCCAGTTCGCCGGTACGCTAACAATAATAGTATCAGGATGATTTAAACCGGTGTGCTCCGAAGCCAGTATCAGTAATTCACCATCAGACAACAATAAATTCATCGTATTTGTAAAGCAGCTGTGAACATTTATTTGTTGATTCCCGGCATCGTTCAGACGGTCAATGGCCAAATACCCGACCGTAACGGGAATCAGTGTTAAAGATGTCATATTTCACCTCCATCGGAGAATTACCGATAATGATTCAACCTTATATCCACCACAAGTAAAAATAAATAATTGGCCATCTTCCATTGGTCAGGTAAATACCTGCCAGAGACTGGAATCATAAAATATCATTTATACGGCAGAACAATTCAATAAAAGCGAAAAATGAATTAAATAAATAAACTTCAACCCTCGCGATTTCAGCTAACGGATGGTTCAGGTGATCGCGGAAGAACCAGATTCAATATAATTGCCGCCATTCCACCAATCGCCACACCCGACTCCAGGAGCACGGCCAGCGATGGCGAAAAGGCATCAAAAGCGTCTTTCGGCGCCAGGCCAAACCCCAGTCCGAGTGCGAGAGAGGTTGAAAAAACCATGGCTGCTCGCTGGTCGAACGGTCCTGAATCCTTAATCTGGGCGACGCCTGACCCGACGATAGAGCCGAACATAATCAGAGACGCTCCACCGAGCACCGGTGCCGGCATTCCCGCGACCAGGGCTGAAAATTTGGGAATCAACCCAAGTGCAATCAGAACCACACCCGCTGAGGCAACCACATAGCGGCTTGCCACGCGAGTGATACTGATGACCCCTATATTCTGGGCAAAACAGGTCAGAGGAAAACCGTTAAGCAGCGGCGCGACAATCGAGCCGATACCATCGACTGAGATTGCGCCAGACAAATGCTTATGCGTGATCTCTCTGCGTACCGCAGCTCCCGTACCGTATGTATTACCAATGCTTTCCAGTACGGCGGTAAGTTGAGCAATCATCATGATGACAATGGCCGAATACGAAAAAGTCGGCCAACCAAAATGCAGCAAATCAGGAAAAGAGACCCAGGAAGCATCCTGCACGTGGTGGAGGTCAAGAATGCCGAGCAGTGCCGATACAACATATCCCAGCATAATGGCAATAATGACGGAAAACGATGATAACAAGCCTTTTCGCGACTGGCTGGCAACCAGTAATGCCACCAGCACAACGCCGCCGATCAGAAAACATACCGGCTTGCCATAAAGTTCACTATGCCCACCAGCAAGCCAGGTGAATCCCAGCGGCAGCAGCTTGATACCAATCAGTGAAACAATAGTTCCGGTCACCAGCGGAGGAATCAGTTTCTGCACTCTTCCAATAAAAAAACTGAGGATCCAGGCGACAAACCCGCACACCATGGATGCGCCAAACACGGCCTGGATCCCCATCTGCGACCCCACCGTGATACTGGGTGCAATGAAGACAAACGCCGAGCCCATGCAAATGGGCAACCGGGATCCCAGATGTCCTAAACCAAGGCATTGAATCAGCGTACCAGTACCGCTAACAATCAAGCTGCCCTGGACCAGAACAGTAATATCCGTACTGGGCAGACCAAGCGCCATGCCCACCACCAACGGTACGGCTACCAGACCTGAGAACAGCACCAGCACGTGCTGAATCCCCATTAACAGCAAAGATAGAAACGGGGGCTTCTCATCAATTCCGACAAAGTGGTTATTCATGTGCATCACCTCTCATCGTAAAACCAAGTCCGGCTCGCTCCCTGCCCGGCAGGGCCGCCCCGCGGTTGTTCTGGCGCAGGAGTGAGCGTGATTAACCGCTCGTTCCCCCTTGCCAGGCTGCTTACACTTTCGCGATTACGCTAATGGGACCGCCGCCATCTGGCCCCTGATGCTCAGCCCCCCCGGAGACATACACGAGCGGGTCACGTGTAATTGCGGCAATGGCTGCATTGACCACGGCCCGGGCCGAGCGGGTATGGTTGATATCAGAGTCGTCCTGCATCGTATTTCTTCTTCCCCGCACCGTTCCTGTGGAGCTTGCTTCAGCCTTGGCCAACACATTTACGATCCGATCCAGCTCTTCCTGCGGCGGCAGACCGTCAAATTCAAGACCGGCTTCACGCATAGCGGCAAACAGGGCATCGATATCAATAGCATCCTGCATCACCGCATGCCCGATGCGCAGATCGCTGGTCGTGTTTTCAGCGTTTCCGATAACAATAATTTCATCCTTCAGAAGTTCCACACCTGCCGAAGTAGACGCCACACCGGAATAAAGCGTCCAGTCCTGACAAATGACCTTATCGTTCAACGCATCTTCTGACACTTCACCGAGGGCCAGCGCGACGCCGAGGGCGGATGCCCCTCTGGAGTAGGCCATTGATTTATACGTATCATGAACAGCAACGGTTTGACCGCGCACTCTGGCGTCCTCAATACGATCTGCCGTCAGTAAAGGACACTTGATTTGCACAAAATGAACATCCTGCGGATCGGTAATGCCAGCATCTTTCATCGCAATACGCACCCCTTCAGCGACTTCTTTCACCTGCGCCATTCTGCCAATTTCTTCTGGGAGAAAATCCCGGGTAAAGGCAATACCGGCTGCCAGACGTTTACCTTCCTTTGCGGGTTGATCCACCTCTTTGCGGGTAAACACCGTCAGATGGGGCGACATTACGCCTTCCGTGCCGCCTGACATGACAAATGCGATCCGCTCCTGTACGGCGCTGACGGACATATCTAATTGCTCAGCCATGAAGATAGAGAGGCTTTGCGTTGCAAAACCGCGGGTAAAGTCGTTAACGCAACCATTACCTTCAGTTTTACCCAATACAGCAATAATATCACGTGGATCAACACTACCATTCTCAATCAAATTTTTCAGACCAGATACATCATCCGGCGATGCAGTTGGAATACGGAACACTTCAACTTTTTGCATAGTGTATTTCCTCTTTTTCAGATACCAGGGACAGCAAGTTTTGTAAGATGTTTTATAAGAAGAATCCCATGATGCACAGTATCGCCGCAACGCCAGCCATATAAGGTGCATTAATTTTAACAATTCGCTGAATATCCAGCTTGAATGACTGTGACAGTGAAGCCACGTTGATTTGAACCGGGCTCATTTGCGTGCCCACACCTACAGCAAGTGCCGCCAGACCAATTTGTGTAATAGAAAGCCCGGACTCCACCATAATCGGCATGACCAGGGTACTGACCCCCACGCTGTATCCTCCTGCCGGAATCGAGATGCAAAAAGCAATAAATACAGCCACGGGTACGGTAACAAAGGCGGGTGATGATTTAATAAATTCAGCAATGTAGGTGAACGTACCAATTTCCGCCAGTATGTTGATAAAACCGAGGAAAATGCCAATTGCGAATAGTTTTGTTAGCAGGAAAGAAGAGTTCTGTACCAGTTCTTCAGCCAGCTTACCGGGAGACTGACGTGTTACTGCAAAACCCAGCATCAACGTACTGAACATATTAAATATCGGGCTAAACAGCGAATAATCGAATAACTCATTCAAGTTTTTGCCTGCCACAACGACTACCAGAAAATATACGGGAGGCATGACCTTAATTAACTGTTCTTTCAGCGTAACATCGGACATCGTATCCTCATCCTGCAGGACGCTTCCGCTTTTCCAGACGCCGAATGCAGCGATAGTCATTCCCAAAGTCCACAAGCAGACGGTAATGGGGAACATCGTATCGCTATAGGTTGCAATTTCAATGTTGGCAATTTTTGAAATAGCGGCCGCATCGGCCCCTGAAGGTGACGTCATAAAGCTCGCGGCAGTCACAATTGCCATGCCCGCTATCAGCTGTGGAACAGCACCTACAATCGCCAGCGCAAGAGGCCCGGTTACCATGGTATTACCCGCCCCAAGCCCTGCGGCATAAGTTGCTAACGCCTGAGTGAGTACAATCGCCGCCGCAATGAGATATTGCTTTCGGCCAAACACTCTGCGACTCAGACCGAGCAACGCTTCAAAACCACCGAGTTTAGCCAGTACCAACGCCACAGCAGAATAGATAACCGGGGTGATAATTCCCGTCATCCCGGGAATTGATGTCATAACGATCTTACTTGCCTGCGAAAAACCGATGCCACCAACCAGCATCGCGGTTAGTCCGCCCACCAGTCCTGCCAGAATCATATGCTTATTTCGCAAAACGAGTATCAGCATTACCAACAATGGCAATAACACGACTATTTCCATAAAAACATCACCGCCGTAATTTTATTATTCACCAGAATTAAAATACCGGATCACTGTATAAATTAGGTTTCACTAACACAGGCAATAATTAATCATCTTTTCTGCTACTGACAACTTACGATTATTATTGAACTAAAAAAAGCAAAATTATTTATACCTCAACAACGATTTATTTGTATCTCACCAGCCCACTACGGCTAAATGTGAGCCACTGCGCATCGACTAGGCTTCCAGTCAAATTATTTGAGTCAACAGATTCGCTCGCATCAAATTTTTACATGTAAAAAGGTCGTCTGGCGCAGATATTATAGGAAGCTGGATATTCTTCATCCGATCTTGTCGGCACTGTTGCAAATAGTCGGTGGTGATAAACTTATCATCCCCTTTTGCTGATGGAGC
>NZ_JBMKIF010000068.1:0-9590 GCF_049238025.1 Enterobacter cloacae complex sp. IR5458 | reverse complement strand
GCTCCATCAGCAAAAGGGGATGATAAGTTTATCACCACCGACTATTTGCAACAGTGCCCTTTCAACGACCTTCAAACGGTAACCTTATTCTTACCCATATACCAGGTTAATTTAAATAAATTGATTCTCACTGATATGAATGTATGCGGTTGCTGTTGTTCTAGCATACATATTTTCCTTTATCGCGACAATAGCGTTACTCAGGGTTAAAGTGTTATATCGATGTTCGGATCGAAAAAGTGATTTATACCATTTGAAATCATCAGGCATCTATCATTGATCACATAAAAACACACATAAGTCTGTCTCAGGAGGATTTATTTCATATTCAAAAAACATCTGACTAACCCATCCGCGATGATAAGTTTTATGATTAATGATATGCAGGAACATGTCACCTCGGGTCATCTCACCAGATTGACCGGAGACGAAGTTAAATTTCAGACATTCGCTAAAAGTTTCAATGGTCTGTTCACCTGCCCAATCGATATACCATTGATTAACCCGAGATTGCGCATCAATTAAATCATTAAATACTGGATGTAGAACATCTCGTCGTGTTGAAAAATTATGTTTTTCCCCAAGCAAATGTGCTCTCCAAATAAGGTCAACAACATAGTTATGGTTTAACGTGCCAACCATAGACTTGAAGAGAGTATTGCTTTTCTGATAAATAGCACCTTCGGGAAGTGATTTCATAGCAGTAAATAAAACTTGGTCTGCCCAGTTGCTGTATTTTGCTAAATTTATTGCTGTTTCGACTTTCATCATGATTTTATTCCTCGATTAAACTACTTACATTAAGATGGCTAATCATTAATCAAATTAAATTTATAACACGACTAAAACTATAAACAAACTTTTAGTTTAGGTGCCGCATTCTGCATTGCATTCGCTAATTCTTCTTCGACCACTGGGTGGTTGAAAGGTATTTCTAACATTCTGGAAATAGTGAGTTCTTGCTGATAGGTCCATGCCAGCAAATGAGCGATATTTTCTGCTCTTGGTCCGGACCACTCAGCTCCAAGAAATAGACCAGTTTTAATATCAGCATAAATATGCATCCTTCCACGGTTTTTTAGCATAACTCAGCTGCGTCCTTGATCTGTGAAATCCATTGCTTCCGTGACAATATTTCTTGGTTCCTGATCCACATAACGCTGCCCTACCATGGCGATCTGAGGGTCAGCGGATACGATGCTAATTGGTGCCCGCCTTGGTAAAACTTCGATATCTGGGTAGTGTGCTGCGTTCCGGCCAGCCATTTTCCCTTCATCAGCAGCCTCATGAAGCAACAGGAGAATATTGTTGGCATCTCCTGCGATAAACACAGGCGCGGTACCACATTGTAAGGTCTTAGCATCGAAAACTAGAATACCCAGCTTATTAAGCTGTAAGGTGGTGTTTTCGAGATTCAGTGAGTCCACATTGGATTTTCTCCCTGTACATGCGAGTACATAGTTGAATCGTCCTGTCACGACAGAACCATCGAGTTCGGTGAAAACAATTACGGCCTCGTTGTCATCAAGCTTCATCTCATGAATGGTTGCATCTGGATGAAGGTAGAACTCCTCGCCAAGGTCAAACTTAACTTGTTCGACAACCATCGGATCAGTTAACAGACCGACAGCTTCCTGTACATCAAATACACGAACCTGTACTCCTAAACGAGCAAATGCCTGTCCTACTTCAAGCCCAATCACTCCAGGACCAAATACGGCAATACGATGCGGCAAGTCTTCCCAGTTGAATACGTCGTCATTTACAACCAGACGATCTCCGAAAACAAGTAATGCCGGTGGAATGTAAGGGCCTGACCCCGTTGCGATGACGACGGAATGGGCTTGGACGGTAGCATAATCACCAATAGCCAGCACTGTATCATCGATAAAACACGCATATCCGGTATATCTGTCTTGTGCAGGAATACTTGCAGCTCGGCCTAGTACTCGGCCGACAAAACGATCACGTTCAGACCAAACCCGCGCCATGACCTCCCGTCCATTAATACGAATTTCACCCTCGATATGAATACCGAATGGTGTGGTATAACAAACTTCGTATGCCGCTTCTGGGGCGGCAATCAATAGCTTGGAAGGCATGTATCCAACACGTGCACAGGTAGTGCCCCCAACTCCGCCCTCAATAATTACGACGCGCTTTCTGGCCTCACGTGCTGCTCTTTAGGATGCAAGCCCGACAGTCCCTGCGCCAATGACTGCAACATCAGTTTCAACCTTCTCCAGTTGCCCATGTTCTTTGATATCAGCAGTCTTGATATTGTTGTTTATATAGCGATGATTACTCATCATCATTTTTCAAACAATTGATTTTTAATGTAAACATGTATGCTATTGATCGGCAAGATATGCTCTCCAGCCTCCGTAGTGAGTAATGTCGGTTGCATGTTCAATAGCGTAAGGTTCGCATACAAAACCTTTGGCCTGGCTGCCGTCTTCCAGTGTCAGAGTGCCTATTCCCAGGGGGGGAGGTATCTCGGCAACAAAATAGCCAAATGCAGTTGCTGACAGTTCCCAGATCTCGACTTCGATATACCCTGCAGCATTCCTGTCGCGGAGCAAACCGGGTTTTGGAGGATTGGAATCATTAATGGCATACAGCGCATAACCGGCGGATGTTTTCGTTGTCGCATGCAGGGTTCCACCGCGGCCGGTCAGCTGGTGATTCAGTGGCTGACCAGACAAATGAGCTCCCACAACAGCGATACGGATAGCGCTTTCCTGTAATGCCTCCCACGGAGATTCCTCCCGGTCCCTGGCCATAAATGCTTTACCCAGGCTCGCGATCGTACCATCTTCGAATGCCTGGCCGATGAAAGTAATACCGAACGGTAGCCCATCTGGACGAAAGCCAGCCGGAACGGCTATTGCTGAGAGATCCATTAAATTCACGAAATTCGTGTAGAAGCCCAGATTGCTGTTCAAGCACACGGGATCGGTTAACATATCTTCAACGGTATAAATCGTCGGAGCTGTGGGTAGCAACATCACATCGATCTGCTGCCAAAGAGCCTGTGTGCGCCGGTTCAGCTCGCTGAGACGGTAGCTGCCCCGGAATGCGTCAGCCGCGCTCATGTCCTGGGCCGACAGGATTATGTCCCGCACTACCGGGTGGATCGCACCAGGGTGTTCGTCAGTAAAACTTTGGATGGCCGCAAGCCGCTCGGCCACCCAAGGGCCGCTATAGAGCAGTTCAGCCGTTTCCTGGAATGGAGTATAGTCGAAACGTACACATTGCCCCCCCATCTTTTCCAGCTTACGAATAGCCTCCTCGAAGAGCCCCTCAGCTTGCATGTCATCAAAAAACTTGAGTTGTGATGCGGACGGCACTCCAAAGGTAAAGCGTGCTGGCCACTTCCTTTCGGTCCAGGTGGATGACTGAACCTGCCGTGAGAATGAGTCAGCCGCATCGTAGGCGGAAGCGATACGTGCAACAGTCAGCGCATCATCTACACTGTGCGCAAATATGGATATGCAATCCAGACTTCTCGCAGCAGGGACGAGTCCTCTGGTTGATATGGTACCTTTTGTCGGTTTGATACCTACCAAATTATTGAAGGCAGCCGGTACCCGGCCAGATCCTGCCGTGTCAGTGCCAAGTGAAAATGGTACAAAACCACTGCCCACTGCTACCGCGGACCCGCTACTGGAGCCACCCGATATGTAGCGCTCATCAAACACACAAGTTGGGATCCCATAAGGCGACCGAGTCCCATTAAGCCCAGTAGCAAACTGATCCAGATTAGTCTTTCCTATAGGAATAGCACCAGCAGCAATCAACTGTTCTACGACAAAGGCATGGCTCTGAGGCATATAGGAGAACTCAGGGCAACCCGCCGTTGTAGGCAGCCCAAAAACGTCAATGTTATCCTTCACTCCGAATGGGATGCCAAACAACGGAAGCTCCTCACCTCTGGCTTTTCGGGCCATAGCTTGTTCTAGCATGTCGAGGGCCACATTTAGTGGAAGCAGACTAATCCATACAGGATGTGTTCCAGCGATATCAATGCGGTGGTAAATTTCGCGCAGAACATCTTTTGGATCAGAACAATATGCATATGCATGTTTGAATGATGCCAGATTAAGTGGAGCCTGCTGTTCGAGTACGGTAGATGTCATTAAAGAATGTGTAATTGTCAAATTCATATTGCAGTTATATCCAACGTTATAGTCTAGAAAAGGTGATTGTTGGTATTTAGCTCGTTTCTTTTCACACTGCTTTGGTGTGTACCACATGGCTTGTTAACATCTCGGTTAACTGCTGACGCACGTCGTTAAACTCCGGCGCAGTAATGCAACGAGGTCTGTCGAGTGGCACACAAAAATCTGTTTCTACCCGTCCAGGACCGGCCGTCATTACCACCACGCGATCAGCCAGCAAGACAGCCTCCTCTACAGCATGAGTAACAAATACCACGGTAAGTCGGGTCCGTTCCCAAATTTCAAGTAGTTCCTGCTGCAGGGCGTCCCGGGTTAACGCATCAAGGGCACCAAAGGGTTCGTCCATAAGCAAGACCTCGCAATCATTGGCTAATGCCCGTGCAATGGAAACTCGTTGTTTCATGCCGCCGGAGAGTTGGCCTGGAAAGTGATCTGCAAATTTTGTGAGACCGACCATATTCAAATAACGATCGGTAATCTCACGTAGCATGGCTTTGGATAGTCCACGCTGCTTAGGGCCGAAAGCAATGTTTTGCCGCACTGTCAACCAGGGGAATAATCCATAATCCTGGAAAACCATACCCCGCTCTGATGCAGGTTCGGTAATCGGGGTGCGATACATACGCGCCATACCTGAGGATACGGATTCGAATCCCCCCATAATGCGTAACAGTGTGGACTTGCCGCAACCCGAGGCGCCAATCAAACAGATGAACTCTCCCTTCCAAATCTGCAGATTCACGTCTTTCAGAGCATGAATAGGACGACCATTCAGGCTGAAGACTTTGCTTACACCTGCGATATCGAGGATGGGCATCCCTTTTTGAGAAGGGGTGGCAAAGGCTGTGATAGTGTCAGGCATTGTGTTGTGGACTCCATTTGAGTAAACGATTATTGAGTGTTACCAAAAGGCGATCGGTGATAAAACCTGTGAGACCGATGACTACCATACCCGCGATAACCACATCGGTGCGTGAAAGCATCCGGCCATCCATAATGGCCGCACCCAGTCCTTCAGGTACTCCGGTCATTTCTCCAACAACAATCAAGAACCAGGCGATAGCATGCCCCATGCGTAATCCATTGAAAATTGATGGCATTGCTGCAGGCAATACAACCTGACGGAACATAGATGGTCCTTTACATCCCAACATTGCTGCCGCTTCGAACAGGCGTGGCTCTACGGACTTCACTCCGAAAGCTGTGTTAATAGCAATGGGGAAAAATGCCCCCAGGCAAACAAGAAAAATGGCTGCATTCGGCCCCACACCAAAAAAGATCATGGACAACGGTAACCAGGCCGTCACCGGAACCGGACGCAACAATTGCAAAGTAGGATCAACAAGCCGGCGAACCAGCGCATTCTTTCCGATAAGAAGACCAGTTGGAATGGCCAACAACACCGCCAAAGCAAAAGCGCCATATACACGCGACATAGATTTAATCCAGTGAATATAAAGAGTGCCACTGAATGCATCGTCGTATACACCACCTACAGCAAAATCCTTGAGCATTAGAGCCACATTTGCGGGGGATGGAACGAGCATGGTGCCACTTAGTCGCACGGCAAAATCCCATAAAAACAGTAGAATCAACGGCAGGAGCACCGGTGCCACCCAGCGCACAAGCCATTCTTTAACCCGACTGGGCGGTGAAGGCATCAGATCCTGATCCTGCTCTAATTTCGTCATCTCCTCAGCTTTGTGTGTCAAAGCTGCCTGATAATGAGGAGGAGTTGCTGCTGAACTGGTCTCATAGGCTGTGTCATCGCCAGATGAACCGGGAATTTTCAGTATTGGTGTGGCCATAACAACTCCTGCAATGAATGGAATTTTTGATGTGGCAATATCATCAATGTGGCCCCAGGTTTGTGACTAAGAAACTATCATTTTCGGGCAGGCGGCGTATCTGCTTACGTTCAAGCATCAGGGAGCCGTAGTTTTTACAATGCTGTAGCCATTCATCATCGGCTCTCCAGACAAATTTGACATTGTCTGCTGCAAGGCTGGCCACATCCTCTGGTAGGCCCAGTTTTGTATTAGCCATCTCCAGCAACTCTTTACGATTAGCCATTGCATATTCAGATGCCTTGCGATGTATTTCCAAAAATACTTTGACGAATTCAGGGTTGTTTTTAAGGGTGTCAGCATGTGTGGTCATGACCATATTCACGGAGCCCACAGAAGTGCTGTAGGGGTATTCCAGTACTTTGCCTATACCACGTGATACGCTAATGGAGGGACCGGGTTCGGCTCCTACGTAGGCATCAATATCACCACGTTCAAGAGCACCGGCCATTTCGCTGAATGACACACGGATCGGTTTCACATCTTTAATGGTCATGCCCTCAGATTTCAGGCGTTCGAGAAACACCGTTTCCTGAGTTGAACCGGTAAGGATACCTATACGTTTGTTTTTGAGATCTTTGAAACTACTGATCCCGGACTTATTGCTGACCACCAGACCCATGCCACCATTACTCATCGGAGAAATAACAACCACAGGCTCACCAGCAGCGCCCCCCAGAACGGCAGCAGCCAGACCATAGCCACCAAAATCAACTGAATGTGTCACTACGGCGTTTTTACCATCTGTAGGGGTTTCAAATGGCACAACCTCGACCTTATATCCTTTGGGGGTGAATTTATCGTAGAAATATGGAGTTATGCCGTGAATAAGTTTGAGGGTCCCTACTCTGATGATAGTGTCTGCGGCCTGAACAGGCATCACCGTACAAAATAATGAAGCAGTTAAAGAGAAAATCATGAGTCTGCGTAAAAACATATTAAGGTTCCCAATTCGACATAAATGATGGATACCATCTTGTGCACAAGAATCAAAACAAGCAAAGCAATTAATATGCCAATATGGAGATAACATGAATTTTAATTAATTAGTTCTTGTTTTCCTTAGTAACAATCCTACTCTGCGAAACACCTCTTTTCTGCCAGCGCGGAACTTATTTATTATCCTTATATGAAATGCACCAATTTAGGGAAATGGAAGGTCAGGATTGGTGCAGTAGAATTTACTGCGATTGCACTCACCGTTTCGCAAAACTGCAATAAACAAAGAGTCCGGGATACTCAAGGTAAAAAATTTGATACAGTGATGGTTAGACACTACTCGTTCTGATAATGTTGACATATGCGTATGATTCATAAGTACAACCTTGCTTCTACAGAGTCGCCATCCAATCGGACACGAGCGGATGACGTTTACGAAAAGATTAAAAACGAAATCTCCGAGTTCAGACTAATCCCTGGCGATCATTTTACTGAAAGTGAAATCAGCAAGCGTTTTAACGTCAGTCGAACACCTGTGCGACAAGCATTGTTTCGTTTGCAATCTGAAGGTTATGTTCAGGTGCAATTTCGGGCTGGCTGGCGAGTACAGCCATTCGATTTTGATATCTTCGAACAACTCTACGATCTACGTATGGTCCTTGAGGTGGCAGCAGTACGCCGGTTGTGTGATCAGGATCGGCGAGTGGATCTGGCACGCCTATCCTCACTTCAGCAAATATGGCTCGTGCCAGCCTCGGAACGATGTACGGACGGGTTACAGGTTGCCAGCTGGGATGAACAGTTTCATACCACACTTGTCGAAGCTTCAGGCAATAATGAAATGGCTCGTATGCATAAAGATGTAACAGCACGTATCAGGATCATCCGAAGACTCGACTTCACCAAAACAGATCGTATCACCACGACATACACCGAACATTCTGAAATTTTACGTGAAATTCTACGAGGCAAAAGCGAAGAGGCTATTTTGCTACTATGTGCTCATATTGAAGCCAGTCAAAAAGAAGTGCAAAAAATTACTTTGCATCAGATTCAATTAGCTCGCAAACAAGGGCTGGGTTTGGTCGAAACTTGATGCTCCACTCATAAAATAAATGCCCAAGTTATACAAAAATTAACATCCTCTTCCTCTAAGGGATGAGGACTGCTACAATCAGGTTATAATGTACTTTCACAAAAATAACCGTTGCAATATTTTCATTACACGGAAAAGAATATTTTTCCAATTCCAATCATTCTATTCATATTATTTATAAATCCGTTCTCTTTTTCTGGTGCTTTAACTGCTCCTCATTGTTATATTTCTGTATTTAGCCGATTATCTTTACAGTTATTTTTATCCGTTCAGAACACTGAATGAAGCACGGGAAATTACAGAGCGCTGGCTGGCTGAATATAACTGTGAGAGGCCCCATGAATCCCTGAATAACCTGACACCGGAAGAGTACCGGCTGATGGCTGAAAACCCGGAAATCTCAAAAAGTGCGTGGAACTAAAACGGGTGTACTTACACCAGCATACGCGATACGCGAGCTGGTACAGGATGGTTCCGCTCCAGCCAGATGGCCTGAAAATAATGCTGGTCGACGTTTTCCCAGCAGGGCGGATTTGATATGCCGAACGGGGATTTCACCCGCAAAAGCGCATCCCTGAATAGGCCATAAATTTCTGCGTCAGGCAGCAGATATAAATCCCACTCCGCTGTCAGTTGTTGTATTTTCTGCGGATTTACAGTATAGGAATTCAGCTGGCCAGTCAGAGAAACCGGCTGACCCAGCTGAATAGCCTGATAACGGGCTGCTACAAAATTATGAACAGTATCGACATTGTTCCAGTAAAGCCGTTCCGGTGCCCAGGAAAACTGGCTGAACACCATCTTCGACAGCCGTGCTGTGTAGTGACTGAGATTTCGCGCCAGCTGTTCGGAACTGACCGGTATTGTCATTTCAGAACATCGTTGTAATGCAAAATCATCCAGGTGAGATATTTTCAGATCATCATCTCCCGACGAGCTCAGCCCCCCGATACTGGAGATATCGCACCGATAATTTTCTGTAATCTCGCAGATTACCAGGTCGGCCAGCTGCGGGATATGGCGTTGCAGGTATTCATAATTACCATCATGGCCGGGTCGCAGGGAGCGAATAGTGTTTTTATCACGGCCGAACCATCTGTGCCAGCTGACAATTGAACGCAACCAGATAGTGTCCAGCCGCTGTGGTTTTTTTATTTCCAGAGCACCATTGTCGATCCGACGACGTAAGGTCGCTGGATATCCAACAGAATTCAGCACCCCATCCTGAATTGCCTGTAGCGGCTGACGCCACAGAAGGGGTCTACTATTGTCTGTCATATTGATAATCCTATGGGTTTTTAAGGGCAGCACCTGCTGCTGCCTATAACAACCAGACTACCGTAGAAAAATTGAGGCCGAAGAGGCTAAGGGGCCCAAAAGTGACTTTTAGATAAATTTATTATTTGGCATGATAATAATCAATTAAGTCATTGATATTTAACATAAAACGCATTAAGCGCAGTCATGATGTAATGGCTCAATAGTAATGTCCGCCTGTGGCTCAATTCAGATGTCCGCGCTATGGTA
>NZ_JBMKIF010000067.1:0-9809 GCF_049238025.1 Enterobacter cloacae complex sp. IR5458 | reverse complement strand
GCAGCGGGCATCGTTAACTTAAGATACAAAAGCTGTCCGGAAATGGCGGGTCAAGATCATCTGTTCCGATAATTACCAGGTCGCCAATCCTAACAAACTCACCTGAACAGAGAAACATAGGCGACATGACTGGTAACAAAGGTCATCAGTTCCTAGGGGGATTGGGGAGCATGGGGTGAGAATGTTTACTCTCTGAAAATGAATACTTTGCGCGCAACTTTGCTTCATCAAAAGGAGTAAGCCAGTATTTAACAACCTACTAAGATTTCTGCTGCTGGGGAGAGGGGGTTAAAAAACCTAATCAGTTATGATTTATGGTTGTCGTTGTCGTTACATTAGCATTGCATAGTGGTTATACTTCTCCTCTTTTTTTACTAACACAATACCTGAATGTTAAAGAAACTATATTTCGCTCTACCTATCGTTGCTATGGCCGGTGCTGTCGTATTTTGGCTTCAACCTCACTACTCGACAGAAGAGGAAAGCTACTACCGCTCGGTCTTCTGTACCATTGATCATAACGATCAGGAAATGTTCTTGCGTGACATGGAGAAACTTGTGGAAGGAGGAAATTCAGAATATGCGCTCCGTCAGTATCACTATATTCCTGAGCTCGGTGAAAAAATGTTCAATACCTGGAAGAAGCTTAATATCCAGGAAAAAAATGCTTTAAGGGAGGATCCTCAGCAGTGTCTCGCTATCATGAGCGATAGACAACGATTGTAAGTACCGTGTTAACGCCAAGCTGTAATGTTACCTTTGAACCATTCTAAAATGTCCCCAGGCGATTTCTGGGGGAAATTTCATGATCAAAGTGAATCGCCACGGATAATCTAGACACTTCTGAGCCGTTGATAATATAGGTTTTCATATTCAGCCGGTGGCATCTGCTCGCTCGAACCATGCCGACGCTTACTGTTATAAAACATTTCGATATAATCAAAAATACCGCTTCTGGCTTCGTCTCTCGTTCCGTAGATCCTTTTCTTAATCCGTTCGCGTTTCAGTAGCTGGAAAAAGCTTTCCGCAACCGCGTTGTCGTGGCAGTTACCGCGACGACTCATGCTGCCTTCCAGACCGTGTGATTTCAGGAACGACCGCCACTCATGGCTCGTGTACTGACTACCCTGATCAGAGTGAACCAGTACCTGCTTTTGAGGATTACGCCTCCACACCGCCATAAGTAATGCGTTCAGGACAATCTCTTTTGTCATGCGGGGTTGCATTGACCAGCCGATAACTTTTCGGGAGAACAGGTCAACCACCACGGCCAGATACAGCCAGCCTTCGTGGGTTCGGATGTAGGTTATGTCCGATACCCAACGCTCATCCGGTGAGTCCGGATTGAACTGCCGCTGGAGCCTGTTGGGTGTCACGATACTGGCTTCGCCTTTACGTGCTCGTGGGCTACGGTACCCAACCTGAGCTTTTATTCCGGCACGCTTCATCAGCCGCCAGACCCGGTTCACTCCGCACTGCTGTCCGGTATCACGCAGATCGAGATGGATCTTGCGATAACCATAGACGCAGCCAGACTCAAGCCAGAACTGTTTGATTTGCCCGGTCAGCATCTGATCTGTCTGGTGACGCTGCGAATGTGGCTGCTGAAGCCAGAAATAAAATCCACTCGGATGGACATCCAGAACCCGACAAAGCAAACGAACAGGCCAGCAACGGCTGTTGTCGCGGATAAAGGCGTACCTCAGTCGGACAGCTTTGCGAAGTACGCCGCGGCTTTTTTTAATATGTCCCGTTCGTCCGTAACCCGCTTCAACTCTTTCTGAAGACGGCGGATCTCGGCCTGAGCATCTGACTGTTCATTATGAGTGGAAGAATCCGGGCCGTACTTCTTTATCCAGGCGTAAAGACTGTGAGTGGTGATATCGAGACGTGTTGCAACACTGGAAACAGAATGACCACGATCAACAACCTGTTTGACTGCTTCAATTTTAAACTCTTCAGGATAACGCTTACCGCTCATGTGCACCTCTCTTTAAGTCATCTTAAATGACTCTGAGGTGTCTGTTAAACCCGTGGCGATTCAACTGACTTATCGGTTCACAGCCAGCAAAGACTTAACAGTGTTGCCAGACAGCTCAACGAAAGGCCGAGAAAAACGCTAGACTATGAATCACCCGCAGAACGGTTCAATCAATGTGTTGCATCCATCGGTTGAACTCACAGCCAGAAGCGGGCTTTCACTTTTGGCAACCGCGCATAAATCAATTTTGGATTAGAGCGAACCATATTTAGTTAATGACCAGCCCGTCTGGAAGGAGGATGATGATTCTGGTTTAACATTCATTTTTGATCTCGCAACCAGTGAAAAAAACCTATGAACATCAGTCATTTTGATTTAAATACGTTGCGTTTGTTCGTTACTGCAGCGGACTGCAAAAGCCTGACCAGAACGGCTGAAATTTCCAGCATCACGCTTTCTGCGGTCAGCAAGCGTATCACTGAACTTGAGCGTAATGTCAACTGCCAGCTGTTCGTCAGGCAGCCTCGCGGCCTTGAGCTCACGACCGCTGGCTTAGGGCTACTCCGTCATGCCCGGTCCCTGCTGGACAGCGTTAACTCCATGGCCAGCGAACTGAATGACTATGCGCGCGGCGCGATCGGTCACGTTCGCGTCGCGGCGAACGTTTCAGCCGTTATTCAGTTCCTGCCTGAAGATTTGGCCGCCTTCTTTCACTCAAATCCTGGCATCAGAATTTATCTTGAGGAAGCGTTGAGCGATGCGATAGTTGATTCAGTTGACTCTGGCCGCGTGGATATCGGCATCTTTGCAGATAACGTTGACGCGACAGCGCTCAAGACCTTTCCATGGCGCCAGGACAGACTTGTTCTGTTAGTGCCGACAGCTCATCCTCTTGCCCTGAATGATGAAATATGGTTTGACGATACCCTTGCATGGGATTATGTAGCGCTGAATCAGGGAAGCTCACTGCTCAGACGAATAACGGACACGGCTGTTAGCGCAGGCCGTTTGCTGAAGGTCAGCATTCAGGTCACCAGTTTTGATGCAGTGTGTCGCATGATCCAGGCCGGGCTGGGGATAGGTATTTTACCCCTGAAAGCCATCACGCCAGCTCTTCTTGGTTCCACGCTTAAAGCCATCACGCTAAAAGATGACTGGGCGATACGCACGCTGCGCATTGGTATAAATGCCAAAAAAAGTCCGCATCCTGAGGCCAGTAAGCTGTTGGAGTTTTTGATGGACGTCCCAGATTCAGCGTTTACTGAAACACGCTAAGCTTTCTTTATTCAAAAGGAAAATAAAGGGCTGTGATTTTAATTTCAATTTAATCAGTTAGTTATTTTAAATATAAAAACAAATTCTATTTTGACTTTCCATTCAGGAAAGGGTCGCTGAAAAAATGTGAATTCCCATATCCCTCACGTGGAGCAATGCTTTCTCATGTTACGTAAAAGTGAATGGAGGAAGCATGGCTTTACCACTCGAAGGGCTGCGCGTTATTGAAATGGGCCAGCTAATTGCCGGGCCAATGGCTGGCAGGATGCTGGCGGAGTTTGGCGCTGACGTCATAAAGATTGAGCCACCAGGCAAAGGCGATCCTTTACGTAAGTGGCGCATGCTTCATGACGGTACGTCTGTATGGTGGTCTGCGCAGTCACGCAATAAACGTTCGGTCACGCTGGATCTGCGACAGCCTGAAGGTCAGCAAATTGCCCTATCACTGCTCAACACGGCTGATGTACTGATTGAAAACTTCCGTCCCGGAACACTGGAGAAGTGGGGGCTCAGCTGGGAAACCCTACATGCGAATAACCCCGGACTTATTGTTTTAAGTGTTTCAGGTTATGGACAAACGGGTCCTTATCGCGATCGACCTGGCTTTGGCGTGATTGGCGAAGCGATGGGAGGGTTACGTCATCTTTCGGGCGAACCCGGCAGAACGCCGGTGCGCGTCGGCATTTCAATCGGCGACTCTCTGTCTGCCCTACACGGCGTCATCGGCGTTTTACTCGCCCTTCGAAGCAGGGAAACGACCGGTCAGGGACAGCAGATAGACGTGGCGTTGTATGAATCCGTCTTTAACATGATGGAAAGCCTGATCCCTGAATACTCTGTGTTTGATCATATCCGCCAGCCCGCTGGCAGCAGCCTGCCCGGCATCGCGCCGACCAATGCTTACCGCTGTAAAGACGGCAAATACGCGCTGGTAGCCGGAAATGGCGACTCTATTTTTCAGCGTCTGATGCAGATTATTGAGCGTCCGGATCTGGCAGCCGATCCGGCACTGGCACACAATGACGGACGTGTGAAACATGTCGAAATGCTGGATGCAGCGATCGGAGAATGGACCAGTCAGCGCAGCCTGCAGGACGTACTGGCCTCCCTGAATAAAGGCGGCATTCCGGCCGGAAAAATTTACGACGCTGCAGACATCGCTAATGATCCACATTATAAAGCGCGCGACATGCTGTTATCAGCACAGTTACCTGACGGCACGCCGGTTATATTGCCTGGTATCGTTCCTAAACTGCTCTCTACACCCGGCTGCATCAGGCATGCGGCACCAGAACTGGGTCAGCACACGGAAGAGGTGTTGTCAGAACTGGGAATTGATGAAATACAGCGCATGATGCTGAAAGAAAAGGGGGCTGTATGAGTCTACAGCGACAATTCCCGGCTGGCCGCATTTATATGCAGGAAGTCTGTCCACGTGATGGTTTACAGAATGAGGCCGTCTTTGTAGAAACGCGGGACAAAATTGCATTGATCGATCGCCTTAGTCAGTGCGGTTTTTCGAAGGT
The DNA here is from genome assembly GCF_049238025.1 of Enterobacter cloacae complex sp. IR5458. Taxonomy (NCBI): domain Bacteria; kingdom Pseudomonadati; phylum Pseudomonadota; class Gammaproteobacteria; order Enterobacterales; family Enterobacteriaceae; genus Enterobacter; species Enterobacter cloacae complex sp. IR5458. Next base: position 5,027 of record NZ_JBMKIF010000067.1, on the reverse strand, counting down.
GGAAGTCACATCATTTACTTCCCCTAAAGCAATACCGACGCTAAAAGATGCTGAAGCAGTGATGTACGGAATTCGTCGAGTGCCCGGCGTTGAATACAGCGTTCTTGTACCGAACCTGCGTGGCGCGGAACGTGCCATGGCCTGCCAGATTGATGAAGCCAATCTGGTCATGTCGGCGAGTGAAAGCCATAACAATACGAATCTGCGCATGAGCAGAGAGGCCTCTTTTTCGCAGCTAAGCCAGGTGATTCACGAGCTGAGTAATACGCCAGTTGCGATTAACGTTTCTCTGTCAGCGGCTTTTGGCTGTCCGTTTGAAGGCGACGTACCGCAAAATACGGTTCTGAATTTTGTAGACCGTTTTGCAAGCTTGGGCGTTCGCGGCGTGACGTTATGTGATACGACAGGAATGGCGTATCCAACCCAGGTTGCCTCACTGAGCCGTGTGGTGAAGCAACACTTCCCGGATTTAGAGATCACTTTACACTTTCATGATACCCGCGGGCTTGCGCTGGCAAACACCGTGGCAGCACTGAGTGAAGGCGTTAATCGCTTTGATTCATCGGCAGGTGGGCTCGGTGGGTGCCCCTACGCCCCGGGCGCGAGCGGCAATGTTTGTACAGAGGATATGGTGCATTTGCTTGAGCTGATGGGTTATCAGACCAACATAGATCTGCCTGCTCTCCTCAGTATATCACGTGATCTTGAGCCACTTATTGGCCATAAAGTTCATGGTGCGATTGTCAAAGCCGGTCAACGCTCTGACTTACATCAGATGCCCGTATCACTCGAACAAAATTTTAAAAGATTAGATAAAACAGGGAGCCCGACATGATTGACCATATTGACCATATTGTAATTACTACGCGGGATGTTAAAGCCTGCATCGATTTTTATACTCGCGTACTTTGCATGAAACTAAACCAGTTTGGTGATAACAGAGTTGCTTTAACCTTCGGTCAGCAAAAAATAAATGTTCATGAATACGGTAAGGAAATAGATCCTAAAGCGCATCTTCCTGTGCCGGGCTCACTTGATATCTGCCTGATCAGTTCTTATCCGGCTGAAAAAATAAAGGAGCACCTAGAGCGATGTGACGTGGCGCTAGTTGAGGGGCCGGTTACCCGCACGGGTGCATGCGGTCCCATTACGTCATTTTACCTTCGTGATCCCGACCTCAATCTCATTGAGATATCACGCTATAAAAACCAGTAACAGGGGGCGGTATGAAAATTGTGACGCTTGATGCGGGGACGTTGCCCGTACAGTTAGAAAAACCCCAGCGCTGTGATGACTGGATTTACCGGGAAAGTACGCGGGAAGAGGATGTCGTCTCTGTCCTGGATAACGCAGAAATTGTCATTACTAACAAAGTACCGTTACGTAAATCCGCGCTGGAAAAACTGCCTTCTCTGCGCTTTATCTGCGTTGCGGCTACAGGCTATGACTGTATCGATACAGACTATTGCCGTAAGCGCGGGATTGTGGTCAGTAATGTTCCTGGTTACTCGACTCGTAGCGTCTCCGAAAGCGTGATTTCTTCTGTCTTTGCCCTGAGGCGCCACCTTGTTGAGTACTGCTGCTCGTCACATACCGAATGGAGTCTTTCCTCACATTTCTGCCTGCATAAATCCCCAATCGGTGACATTCAGGAAGCAACTCTGGGCATTATCGGACGCGGAGATATTGGCTGTGCCGTTGCCCGCCTTGCCAGAGCTATTGGTATCAATGTTTTGTTTGCTGAACGGCCCGGGCAAAATAATGTGCGGGAGGGTTACACGCTATTTGATGATGTTATCTCTCAGAGCGATATCCTGACGCTGCATTGCCCTCTGACCGCTGAAACGCATCAGATCATTAATCAGGATGTGCTGGCACGCATGAAGCCCAGCGCTCTGCTTATCAATACGGCCAGAGGTGCGCTAATTAATGAGGACGACCTGGCCGATGCCCTCACCAGAGGAGAAATAGCTGGCGCAGCGCTGGATGTACTGGCTAAAGAGCCGCCCTCCCCTGAAAATAAGCTTCTTAACGTTCGGCATAAAAACCTGCTGATTACTCCCCATATTGCCTGGGCAAGTCAGACCGGGGTAAATAACCTAATTAAAGGAATTAACTATAATCTGGCTGGTTTCTTTGCAGGTGTAATAAAAAATCGTGTTGTCTGAATAACAAAGGGCGTGCTATGACACGCCTTTTACTGACCCTACAATTGCACCATCACTCCGAGGAATTATTATGTCTCAGAGCATCCGCGCCTCGAAAAAAGATAATGTAAAGTGGTATAAACGCCTTTATATACAAGTCATCATTGCTATTATCATTGGTATAGGAATAGGACATTTCTACCCAAATATTGGCGTGAATTTGAAACCTTTTGGGGATACTTTTATAAAGCTTATCCGACTACTAATCGCGCCTATTATTTTCTGCACAATTGTCAGTGGTATTGCCAGCATGAAAAGTCTGAAGAGTGTCGGTCAGGTAGGCTGGAAATCACTGGTCTACTTTGAGGTGCTGACTACGCTGGCTCTCATTATAGGTTTAATTGGTGTTAACCTGATGGAGCCTGGCAAGGGGATGCATATTAATCCCGCGTCGCTGGACGGAGGAGCTATCGCTTCTTATACCAAAGCAGCGCATGAGCAATCCGTAACCGGTTTTCTGACGCATATTATTCCTGAAACCGTCTTTGGTGCGTTTGCTGAAGGAAATATCCTGCAGGTGCTTTTTATCTCTATCCTGTTTGCTTTTGGGCTTCAGTTGCTTGGTGATACAGGTAAGCCATTGCTTAATTCCATTGATTTGGTCGCAAAAACGTTTTTTCGCATGCTCAAGATTGTGATGTATGTTGCCCCGCTGGGTGCAATGGGCGCCATGGCATTTACCATCGGTAAATATGGTGTGGCATCACTCTCCTCTTACGGTGCCCTTCTGGTATGTTACTACCTGACCGGCCTGTTTTTTGTTTTTATAGTCCTTAACGTAGTGGCTAAGCTTTGTGGGTTCAGCTTATGGCGCTTCCTGCGTTATATTCGTGAAGAGCTGGCGCTTGTACTGGGGACGTCATCGTCAGAATCAGCGCTGCCCCGACTGATGACTAAGCTGGAAAAGCTTGGCTGTGACAAGCCTGTAGTGGGCCTGGTTGTTCCCTCCGGCTACTGTTTTAACCTGGACGGAAGCTGTATCAACATGACGGTACTGGTCGTGTTTATTGCTCAGGCGCTGGATATTCACCTGTCGATATCCCATCAGATTTCCCTGCTGGTTATTCTTTTGCTGACCTCGAAAGGGGCGGCCAGTGTCAGTGGTGGCGCATTTATCACACTTGCTGCCACGCTGGGATCATTGAACAGTGTCCCGGCTGCGGGTCTGGTACTTGTTCTTGGAGTATATCGCTTTATTTCAGAGGGGGGCGCACTCATTAATGTTATTGGCAATGGGATTGCTACTCTTGTTATTTCTCGCTGGAACGGGTCACTTGATATAGCGAAACTCAACAGCGAGCTGGGAAGCTCTGATGCGAAAAAGTCTTTTCAGTCTGATTATATCTCCTCGGTAAGTGCACAAAAATATTATAAAGGAGACAGCTGATCATGTTCAATCAGGCAGAGGTCTGAACCTTGATCTCTGCTTATCATTAGTCTCCTGTTTAGAAGTAATTTTACCGACATTGATTACATGACGCTTTCTCATGTCGCATCAGTTGCGCGGACTCTTTCTATAAATGTCAGCTTCACGCCCTGAGACATTCGACAAGCTTTTTATGGCTTCAGTAAGGGCGACTTTCGCGCTTCCAGAGCCAGCAAATATTTCGCTTCGTCGTACCGGGTTCTGGTCTTCCAGCAGCGATAAATGATCCTTATCCATTTAAATGCCAGAGCCCGGATCGCTGACTGATGAGATTTCCTTTTTTCTCGCTGGCCTTGGTAATAAAGTCTGGCCCAGTACGATGAGTTAACCGTCTTCGCAGTCCATTCCACGAATGTCTGTCGGACGAACTTCGCGCACTGCCAACGCCAGTGTACCCAGGATTTCTGGCCACTTCGTTCTGTCACCGGTGCAATACCCGCGTAATTTTGAATTTCTTCGGCGCTGTTAAACCGATCACGGTTATCACCAAGTGCAGCAAGCATTCGTGGGCCCATACACGGCCCCATGCCCGGAAGTGATTTGAACAGCCCTGCATCTGGCAATGAGTCAAACAGCGTTTCGATTCGTTCGTCATAGGTTTTGATGATTTCACTCACGACTTTAATTTGTGTCGCCAGTGCTGTTGCCATCAAAGCATTAGCCTCTATAACACTCGGATCCGTCGTCAACGGGATGGAATTATCAATACTCACAACACGCTGCTCGGTAAGGGCCATTGCGCGGCCTCCTTTGGCATTGAGAAAGTTGCGGATCGTGTCGTGCCTGGCTCGTTTTAGTTGTTGCAGACTAGGCCATCGCATAATCAGTTCACACAATAGCAAGCTACCCCGATGTGAGAACCACTCCAGGGGCTGAGGATAATACTGTTTAAGCGTGTTGATTAGCCGGTTCACAAAACGGCGTTTATCTTCAACCAGCTGACGACGCTGCTCTACCAGTTGCTGAAGTAAGCGAATATCCGCATTATCGGGTTCAATGGCCTTTATCTTTTGGGGATAGCGCAGCATTAACTCTAATGCCAGCTCAGCATCCAGCGGGTCATCTTTTGCGCCGCTGGGTGAGAAGGCCTGCCGGTAACGAGCCAGGGACAAAGCGTGGACAGGGAAAACGGTGATAAACGGATATTTTTGAAGAGCATACACCACGAGGCCCTTCTTCAGTTCGAGAGCTATAGCGATCCTGCCTTTTACCTTCTGATGTAACTCGGTAAGCCAGACGTCAAGCGCTTCTGCTGTATGTTCAATCACATGGAATACACGTTCACCGTTCTTAAACTTAACACAGACATCGTGTTTTTTATCTGCCCAGTCCAGACTGATGTAGCCCCCTGAAACACCAGACAGTAGCTGTATCTCCAGATAAGAGATAGGCTT
>NZ_JBMKIF010000066.1:0-9966 GCF_049238025.1 Enterobacter cloacae complex sp. IR5458 | reverse complement strand
TTATAACTGTTACCCATGTATCCGGTCTAAAGTGTTACCCATGTTTCCGGTTCATACCGTAGCGCCACCGGGCAACAGACGACGAATTACTTAGCAGGAATCGCCTTCAGCAACTCGGTCAGCAGGGTCCAGTAATGGCCCACGCTTTCGATATGAACTTGCTCATCCGGCGAGTGCGGCCCGGTAATGGTTGGCCCGATAGAGACCATGTCCATGTTCGGATACGGTTTCTTGAACAGACCACACTCCAGACCCGCGTGGATCACCTGAATGTTCGGCGTGCTGTTGAACAGACGCTGATAGGTTTCGCGCACCAGCGCCATCACCGGAGAACTGGCATCCGGCTGCCAGCCCGGGTAGCTGCCTTTAGCGGAGGTTTTGGCACCCGCCAGCGTCCCCAGAGATTCCAGCATGCTCACCACGTACTCTTTACCGCTGTCGATCAGGGAACGGATCAGGCAGATAATTTCTGCACTGTCGTCGCTCATGGTGACCACGCCCACGTTCAGTGAGGTTTCTACCACGCCTTTCGCCACGTCAGAGTTGCGGATCACGCCGTTTGGCGTCGCGTTCAGCAACTGAACAAAGGTGTCACGAGACTGCACGGTCAGCGCGGCTTTGTCGGTAGTAACAGATTCCAGCACCACGGTCAGGTTTTTCTCTTTCGCTGACAGTTCGTTTTTCAGGATATCCAGGTAGACGCTGGAGAGTTTTTTCAGCTCGTCCGCTTTTGCTGCAGGTACTGCAACGGTGGCGAAGGCTTCGCGTGGGATCGCGTTGCGCAGGGTACCGCCGTTGAAGTCTACCAGGCGCAGATCCAGCTCAGCCGCGTGGCCCGCCAGGAAGCGTGCCAGCAGTTTGTTGGCGTTGCCCAGGCCCAGGTGGATATCGCCGCCGGAGTGGCCGCCTTTCAGCCCTTTCAGCGTCAGCTTGAAGGTCTGGTAACCCGCAGGCACCGCTTCGCGTGACAGTGGTAGGGTAGAGATGAAATCAATCCCGCCCGCGCAGCCCATGTAGATCTCACCTTCTTCTTCGGAGTCGGTGTTGATCAGGATATCAGCCTGCAGCCAGTTCGCCTGCAGACCGAATGCGCCGTCCATGCCCGCTTCTTCGGTCATGGTCAGCAGCACTTCCAGCGGACCGTGCTCAACGCTGTCATCCGCCAGCACGGCCAGCGCAGAAGCCATGCCGATGCCGTTATCTGCACCCAGGGTGGTGCCGCGCGCTTTCACCCAGTCGCCGTCGATGTAGGGCTGGATCGGGTCTTTAGTGAAATCGTGAACGGTGTCGTTGTTTTTCTGTGGCACCATGTCCAGGTGCGCCTGCAGGACAACCGGTTTGCGGTTTTCCATGCCTGCGGTGGCCGGTTTACGGATAAGAATGTTGCCAACCTGGTCGCGTTCAGCGTGCAGACCTTTTTCCTTCGCCCAACCCATAATATGTTCGGCAAGCTGTTCTTCATGGTAGGAAGGGTGTGGAATGGAACAGATTTTGGCAAAAATATCCCACAGCGGCTGCGGAGATAATTGAGACAGTTCAGACACGATAAGTCTCCTTGTCGATGCTCTGCAAACAAGGTTGCAGGTCACAGGGTTAGCAGGTTAATAGTTACCACAAGACAGGCTTGCGAGATGCAACTGAGAATACCACTTTCTCTGCGGGCTGGTAGCATAAAGCATGTAAAAACTCAGGCAGAGGGCGCTAAACACTGGTTTTTAGTGCGTCAGATCTCTATAATCTCGCGCAACCTATTTCCCCCTCGAACACTTTTTAAGCCGTATAAAAACAGGCTGGGACACTTCACATGAGCGAAAAATACGTCGTCACCTGGGACATGTTGCAGATTCACGCCCGCAAACTGGCTGCGCGTCTGATGCCTTCCGAACAGTGGAAAGGCATTATTGCCGTCAGCCGTGGCGGTCTGGTACCGGGGGCGCTGCTGGCACGTGAGCTGGGTATTCGTCATGTCGATACCGTTTGCATCTCCAGCTATGACCACGACAACCAGCGTGAGCTGAAAGTGCTGAAACGCGCTGAAGGCGACGGTGAAGGCTTTATCGTCATCGACGATCTGGTGGACACCGGTGGTACCGCGGTGGCTATCCGCGAAATGTATCCAAAAGCGCATTTCGTCACTATCTTCGCGAAACCGGCGGGTCGCCCACTGGTTGACGATTACGTGATTGATATCCCTCAGGATACCTGGATTGAACAGCCATGGGATATGGGCGTGGTCTTTGTACCGCCTATTTCAGGCCGTTAATTTCCGCACGTAACTTTACACGCCCGGCTATGTCGGGCGTTGTTCTTTTTATCCTGCCACGCGTTACAATGGACGTTATATGACGTATCCATGGAGGCAACGCAATGACGCAGGCGAATCTCACCGAGACACTCTTCAAACCCCGTTTCAAACACCCTGAAACGTCGACGCTGGTCCGTCGGTTCAATCCGGGTATCCAGCCTGCCGTCCAGTCTGCCTTAGACGGCAAAAACGTCCCCCACTGGTATCGCATGATTAACCGCCTGATGTGGATCTGGCGCGGTATTGATCCGCGTGAAATCCTGGATGTGCAGGCGCGTATCGTCATGAGCGAGTCGGAGCGCACAGACAGCGAACTCTACGACACGGTGGTCGGCTATCGCGGCGGCAACTGGATCTATGAATGGTCTAAACAGGCGATGCTCTGGCAGCAAAAAGCCAGCCAGGAGGAAGATGCTACGCGGAGCGGCAAGCACTGGCTCCATGCGGCCAATCTCTACGCCATTGCCGCCTACCCGCATTTAAAAGGTGATGAGCTGGCTGAGCAGGCTCAGGCGCTGGCGAACCGAGCCTATGAAGAAGCGGCTCAGCGCCTTCCGGGCCAGATGCGCGAACTGGAGTTCACCATTCCCGGCGGTGCGCCCGTCACCGGGTTCCTTCATATGCCTGAAGGAGACGGCCCGTTCCCAACCGTCCTGATGTGCGGCGGGCTGGATTCGCTGCAAATCGACTATTACAGCCTGTATGAGCGTTACTTCGCACCAAAAGGGATCGCGATGTTGACGCTTGATATGCCCTCAATTGGTTTCTCATCCAAATGGAAGCTGACTCAGGATTCCAGTCTGCTGCACCAGCATGCGCTAAAAGCGCTGGAAAACATTCCTTGGGTTGACCACACCCGCGTGGCGGCATTCGGCTTCCGCTTTGGGGCGAACGTCGCAGTGCGTCTGGCTTACCTTGAATCATCGCGCCTGAAGGCCGTCGCGTGCCTGGGCCCGGTAGTCCACGCCCTGCTTAGCGATCCTGCCCGTCAGGGCAGCGTGCCGGAAATGTACCTTGACGTGCTGGCCAGCCGCCTTGGCATGCATGATGCATCAGATGAAGCGCTGCGCGTTGAGCTCAATCGTTACTCGTTAAAAACGCAAGGTTTGCTGGGACGCCGTTGCCCGACGCCGATGTTGTCCGGCTTCTGGAAAAACGATCCGTTCAGCCCGGAGGAAGAGTCACGCTTAATCACTTCGTCATCTGCGGATGGTAAATTGCTTGAGGTGCCGTTCAGCCCGGTATATCAGAATTTCGACAAAGCACTGAAAGAGATTACGCGCTGGATCGCTCAGAGATTGTGTTAATAGATTGCTAAATTTTGCTGGTTTGGTAAAACAGTGGCTTCACAAAAGGAGATCGCAATGACGTTACCGAGTGGACACCCGAAAAGTAGGCTGATTAAGAAATTTATGGCTCTCGGCCCGTATATTCGAGAAGAGCAGTGTGAAGAGAATCGCTTTTTTTTCGACTGCCTGGCTGTTTGCGTCAACGTGAAGCCTGCACCCGAAAAACGTGAATTCTGGGGCTGGTGGATGGAAATGGAAGCTGAGGAGAAACGTTTTACCTATAGCTACCAGTTTGGCCTGTTTAATAAAGACGGCAACTGGCAGGCCACCACCATCAACGATCAGGAAGTGATTGATCGCCTGGAATATACCCTCAAAGAGTTCCACGACAAAGCGAGCGCACTGCTGGCCTCTCTGGAGCTGAAGTTCGAACCCGCGGATAACTTTTCCAGCGAAGCGGTGAAGCTGACCGCGTAATGCTTTTCTCCCTCTCCCTGTGGGAGAGGGCCGGGGTGAGGGCATCAGACCGCATTCATTTCGGGCAAAAAAAATCCCGGCACATCTGCCGGGATTTTCTTATTCGGATTATCTTAGAACTGGTACGTCATACCCAGCGCAACAATATCATCGCTGCTTACGCCCAGTTTATTATCGTCGTCAATCTGGTTGATTTTATAATCAACAAATGCGGACATATTTTTGTTGAAGTAATAGGTCGCGCCGACATCGATATATTTCACCAGGTCTTCGTCACCAATCCCTTCGATATCCTTGCCTTTAGACTGGACATAGCCCAGAGACGGGCGCAGGCCGAAATCGAACTGATATTGTGCAACAACTTCAAAGTTCTGCGCTTTATTAGCAAAGCCGCCGGAAATTGGCGTCATATTGCGGGTTTCGGAATACATGGCTGCCAGATAAATATCGTTCGCGTCGTATTTCAGACCGGTAGCCCAGGCTTCCGCTTTCTGGCCCTGACCACGCGCCAGCAGGTTTTGCGCGTTGGTGCGGTCAGAGTTGGTGTACGCGCCGCTGACAGCGAAATCGCTGCCGCCGAAGTCATAGGTCAGAGAGGTACCGAAACCGTCACCGTTCTGTTTTTTGGCGTCACGGTTTTCGTTTTTGCCCTGGTACTGCAGCGTCATGTCCAGGCCATCAATCGCACCGAAGAAATCGGTGTTACGGTAGGTTGCAAGACCGCTGGCACGCTTGGTCATAAAATTGTCGGTCTGTGCGGAAGAGTCGCCGCCGAACTCAGGGAACATATCGGTCCACGCTTCGACGTCGTAAAGCGCACCCAGGTTACGACCATAATCCAGGGAACCAAAGTCTTTCAGTTTCAGACCCGCAAACGCCAGGCGTGTTTTCTGAGAAGAGTCGCTTTCGGCTTTGTTACCGGCAAATTCGGCTTCCCAACGGCCATAGCCCGTCAGCTGATCGTTAATCTGGGTTTCACCTTTAAAACCGAAGCGAACGTACGTCTGGTCACCATCTTTGGTGTCATCATCGCTGATATAGTGCATCGCTTTAACTTTGCCGTACACGTCCAGTTTATTACCGTTTTTATTATAAACTTCAGCTGCGTGAACGGATGCAGAAGCCACCACGCCCATAACCACTAATGCCAGAGTGCTCTTTTTCATTTTCGATCCTGTCTTATAAACGCGCTAAAAAAATTCGCTGGACGATAAGCTCATGCTTAAGTCCCGTGAAAAAACAGGAAGGGTTTTATCGTTCTGGAATGAAACTTTTATGACAAACTAAGAATAATTTTAAAAAAATGTGATTTATTATTTCGGTAATAAATCCGTCAAATTTTGCCGCTACGCTTCCTGATCCCGCGCAACAAAGTGCTTTGTGATGTACTAAGGCAGTTGGCAACCGGGCTGACTCCTGTTAAAACGTTCGTTCGACATTACTTTCCCTTATCGTTGAACGGCAGAGAATCATGAGTGACAGCCAGACGCTGGTGGTAAAACTCGGTACCAGTGTGTTAACAGGCGGATCGCGCCGCCTAAATCGCGCCCACATTGTTGAGCTTGTACGTCAGTGCGCTCAACTGCATGCCGCAGGGCATCGTATTGTGATTGTGACTTCCGGGGCGATTGCCGCCGGGCGTGAACATCTGGGTTACCCCGAACTCCCCGCGACGATCGCCTCTAAACAGCTGCTGGCCGCCGTGGGACAAAGCCGACTCATTCAACTCTGGGAACAGCTGTTCTCCATCTACGGTATTCACGTCGGGCAGATGCTGCTGACGCGCGCGGATATGGAAGACAGAGAGCGCTTCCTGAACGCGCGCGATACCCTGCGCGCGCTGCTGGACAACAACATTGTTCCCGTCATCAACGAAAACGATGCCGTTGCCACCGCTGAAATCAAAGTGGGGGATAACGATAATCTCTCTGCGCTGGCCGCCATTCTGGCCGGAGCTGATAAACTCCTGCTTCTGACCGATCAGCAAGGGCTGTTTACCGCAGATCCGCGTTCCAACCCGGAAGCCGAACTGATCACCGACGTTCATGGCATCGACGATGCGCTGCGTGCCATCGCCGGTGACAGCGTTTCAGGGCTGGGAACCGGTGGCATGGGAACCAAGCTGCAGGCTGCTGACGTGGCGTGCCGTGCCGGTATCGACACCATTATTGCGGCGGGCAGCCGCCCGGGCGTGATTGGTGACGTGATGGAAGGCATCTCTGTCGGCACACGCTTCCACGCGCAGGAATCCCCGCTGGAAAACCGCAAGCGCTGGATATTTGGCGCGCCTCCTGCCGGTGAGCTCACCGTTGATGAAGGCGCGACGGCGGCGATTCTGGAACGAGGGAGTTCATTGCTTCCTAAAGGAATTAAAAGCGTGACAGGCAACTTCTCCCGTGGTGAAGTGATCCGCATCCGTAACCTTGAAGGTCGCGATATCGCCCATGGCGTAAGCCGCTATAACAGCGACGCGCTGCGCCGCATTGCGGGCCACCATTCGCAGCAGATCGACGCCATTCTGGGCTATGAATATGGCCCGGTTGCCGTTCACCGCGATGACATGATTATTCGTTAAGGAGCCAGAACATGCTGGAACAAATGGGCGCAGCCGCGAAGGCCGCCTCTTACAAACTGGCGCTCCTTTCCAGCCGTGAGAAAAACCGCGTGCTGGAAAAAATCGCTGATTATCTGGAATCGCAATCCGCTGAGATCCTGCGAGCCAACGAACAAGATTTAGCTGAGGCGCGTGAAAACGGCCTGAGCGAAGCGATGCTCGACCGCCTGGCGCTGACGCCAACGCGCCTGAAAGGCATCGCTGATGATGTCCGTCAGGTTTGTAATCTGGCTGACCCGGTAGGGCAGGTGATTGACGGTGGGCTGCTTGACAGCGGTTTGCGTCTGGAGCGTCGCCGCGTGCCGCTCGGCGTCATCGGTGTGATTTATGAAGCCCGTCCAAACGTGACGGTTGACGTCGCCTCTCTGTGCCTGAAAACCGGTAACGCTGCCATTCTGCGCGGCGGAAAAGAGACCTGGCGCACCAACGCCGCGACGGTAAACGTAATTCAGCAGGCGCTGGAAGAGTGTGGCTTACCGGCGGGAGCCGTGCAGGCGATCGAGAGCCCAGACCGTGCGCTGGTCAACGAAATGCTGCGCATGGATAAATACATCGACATGTTAATCCCACGCGGTGGCGCAGGTCTGCACAAGCTGTGCCGTGAACAGTCCACTATTCCGGTCATTACAGGCGGTATCGGCGTATGCCATATCGTTGTCGATGACAGCGCAGAGATTGCCCCGGCGCTGAAGATTATCGTTAACGCCAAAACTCAGCGTCCAAGTACCTGTAACACTGTGGAAACGCTGCTGGTGCATCAGGGTATTGCAAATACCTTCCTCCCGGCGCTGAGCAAACAGATGGCGGAGAGCGGCGTAACGCTGCACGCGGATGCCAATGCGCTCACACTGCTCCAGGATGGCCCGGCTAAGGTAGTGCCAGTCAAAGCGGAGCAGTACGATGACGAGTTCCTGTCGCTGGATCTGAACGTGAAGATTGTTAGCGATCTCGATGACGCGATTGCCCACATCCGTGAGCATGGTACCCAGCATTCTGACGCGATCCTGACGCGTACGCTGCGCAATGCCGATCGCTTCGTGAACGAAGTGGACTCCTCTGCGGTGTATGTCAACGCCTCAACGCGCTTCACCGACGGTGGCCAGTTTGGACTTGGCGCAGAAGTGGCGGTCAGCACGCAGAAACTGCACGCGCGCGGTCCGATGGGCCTCGAAGCTCTGACCACGTACAAGTGGATCGGCTTCGGTGACGATACAATTCGTGCGTAAATAATCAAGGGTGATGCAAAAATAGCCGTTTGATTCAAAAGGGCATTGACGCATCACCCGGTTAGATCTAACCTTTTGCACCGTGGTTACACTCGTAACCGGCCTCTCAGGGCCGATATAGCTCAGTTGGTAGAGCAGCGCATTCGTAATGCGAAGGTCGTAGGTTCGACTCCTATTATCGGCACCATTAAAATCAAATTGTTACGTAAGATCTTATCATTCTCCCACCAAAAAATTATCTTAATGTAACAGCTGGTGTAAGTAAATTCTATCAACGAAGATCAATCTTATCTACTGACCAAAAAGGCCTGATAGGGCTTCGCTCACTATACATCCTTGGCTGCAGGTTTAGTTGTACACCACTCCTAAATTTAATGTGTTGGCAATGTGTTCAATAAAGCTCGAACAAATTAGCTCATTATGATCGGTTAATACTTCAACTTCTGGTTGCATGATTGTTTGTCCGTAAAAAGATAACGTGCCTGCCGGGTAGTAGCAGGCGCATTACGCAATAGGTAAACAAGGGAGGAAGTTCAGAAATGTAAATCGGGAAGGTTGTACGCAATGTTCATCGTACTACGTTGTTACGGCTTTGCCGCAACAAGCCAGTTGCCTGCCGCGCTCGCAGAATGTCTGCAGCCCGGAGATAAGGAGATTGTTCCTGCCAGCTAAATCCCTTCCTGTCGATACGAACCAGCTCGTATTTTTCTACCAGAAAATTCACGGCATCGGCTAGGGTGATACCGGCATCGATGTGTTCCTTAATCACAGCCTCATTGCAGAATGGCGTGTCGTTTATTGTCAGACCATAGTGCTGTTCCAGCAGACGTGTCAGTAACATTTGCCAGACAGCCACGGGTGACAGGCAGGGCTTCACCGCCCGCTGAGTTGTTGCAGGTAAAGTTTTCATGTTTGCTCTCGTGTAGGTAATTAACGCTGAGTGGGGTAAATGGCGATGTATACGTAGCCGCAACTGCCAAGGGTGTCGGCTTCGCAGGTTAAATCGTTGTGGTACAGGGTAACGCAGTGGGCATGGTGGGGGCTGAGTTCACCGGTGGTCAGCATCGATTCCATCTGGCGGATAAAGTGCGGGAATGTTTCATCCAGCTTCCGGCATTCGATGTCACTGAACTTGCCGGTGATGCTGGCCCGGTCAGCCAGATAATGCAGTCGGTTGCCTTCCTGCACCAGACGGGCTCCCAGGCGCAGTGTAATCTCCCGCTGCAGGCCCCTGGTAGGGTTGCTCATTACAGTTCTCCACTATTGTCAGTTCAGGGTGATGCTCATCAGGCAGGTATAGGGCCCATTGCGGTCCTGGCGGCGTTCGGCGTATACCGCGAGGACTCCGGCGATATCCGGAACGTCCCTGCCGGTGTAATGACAGACGCTACCGTGCCACTGGTATTTGCCGGTGCAGTAGCGAAAGATTCGGGACTCAGGATGCTGGCGGTATATCGTCATTGCCCTGCGTTTACTGATAATTTTCATGTAATACCTCAAAGCAGACCGTGTTCTGCGAACGAATAGATTTGCCTGCCACCGACAATCAGATGGTCAGGGACACGGATATCCACCAGCTGAAGCACCTGAACCAGTCGCTGCGTGAGGGTTTTGTCGGCCTGGCTAGGTGTCGTCTCGCCGGAAGGATGGTTATGCGCGAGTATCACCGCCGCCGCGTTGAAGTGCAGAGCACGTTTGACCACCTCCCGGGGATGCACCTCGGTGCGGTTAATCGTGCCGGTGAAGAGCGTTTCATGGGCAATCAACTGATTCTGGTTGTCCAGATACAACACCCGGAACTCTTCCCGCTCAAGCGCGGCCATATGCAGTCGCAGCCATTCACGTACGGCGTGGGTAGAGGTGAAGGCTACGCCGGGCTCATGCAGGTGGCGGTCCAGAGCCCTGAGCGCCCGCTGAATGAGACGCCGGTCCTGTGGCGTCATCTCGCCGGGTAAAAAGGAAAGCTGTTTCATCTGTTGCTCCTTCGGTCAGTCGGTAATACGCAGAATGGCGTGAGCCTCTGGATGTTGCATGGCATACTCCCGCAGGCGGTAA
>NZ_JBMKIF010000065.1:0-10653 GCF_049238025.1 Enterobacter cloacae complex sp. IR5458 | reverse complement strand
TCAAAATCGGTGTTGCAAAAACGGGAGTGACCATAGATTCCGTTTTCTGAGACGACCCCGATCAGTATTACGTTATCCCACTCCAGCCCCTTGGAACCATGCAGTGTGGAAAGGATGAAGGGATCGCAGTCAGTAGCAGCCTCGCCTGGATTCAAGATAAGGTTTAAAAACGTGCGGGAATCGATCTTACTGGAGTCAAGTAGCTCCCCGATCCTCACGACCCCTCGTTGCTGGTCGTTCGATCCAGTGCGAGTTACACCCTCAGAGCCAACACTATCAATGAAACCCTCCATACTCAGGCGTCGTAACACATCGATAGCAGGCGTTTCCTCTCCGTCTTTCTGGCAGATAGTGGCGAGCCTGCCCAGCCGATCTTTTTGGTATTGTGCGCCCTCGAATAACTGACCTAGAGCAGACCATAGGTCGGCGTGCGGAGCCATCAATCCACTGAGCGCCGCTTTGAATTGCCCTTTCTGCCATCTAAAACCAGCCTCCTTCAGAAAGCCGTAAACAATCGCTTGTTTGTTGGGATGGTTTTCCAGTAGCCGCAGATCGCCGTACACAGACAGCAAGACGCCAACTACCAGTATCCCGATTTCGGTGCGGGTGTGTAATGCGCTTGAACCATTGAGGTAGCGATAAGGTAGCCCACACAGGCGTAAAGCAATTTCCGCCTCAGCAAGGTTCGCCTTAGTGCGGGACAATATGGCTTGTGTTCCACTGCTCACCGAGAGGTTTGATAGCACCTTGGATAGGCAGTTATCAAAGTGCAATCTGACCTCTGTTTTGGGGGTGCTAGGATGACTGACACAAAGCTTGGTCAGCTTTGTAGAGTTGCGCCGAATTACCGAGTTAGCCATCAAGGAAAGCTCATGGCCAAATCTGAACGTGCATGACAGTTGAAACACCTTCGTATTCGGGTAGTGCCTTTCAAACAGTCCGCCGATAAAGTCTGGTCGAGCACCACGCCACTCATAAATACACTGGTTAACATCACCAACAGCCATAACCGACGTATCCGACTTAGATAGCAAGCGGGTCATGTCATGCTGTATCAGGTTAACGTCCTGATATTCATCAACAATGATGTGCTTGAAGTGGGCACCAAGGCTGCTGTCATTACGCAACAGTGCGACAGCCTCAATCAAACAGTCATCAAAGGTTCGCAGACTGTTTTCCTCCAGCAGCTCACAATAGCGGCCATAGGCGTGAATAAACTCCCGTTTGATGTTGCTGAACGTTGGATCATTGGCAGCATCAACAGGAGTTACGGCCGCCGCCCGGCAGCGAGCAATAAACAGCTCGAAGTTTTCAATTTCATTGGGGTCAATATAATTCGCCTCATGGTCAAAGCCATAGCGGTAGGCTTGCTTTACCAGTTGCTCATAGCGGTAGTCGCTTGGAGTAATGAGGTCTTTCTTCTTGATTATCTGTTGGCGTTCTCCGTAACCAACAATCTTTAAGGCCAAGCTGTGGAACGTGCGGATTTCTGGAATCACGCTCGACATCAGTGCCGTCTTCAAGTTCTCCGTGAAGCTCACCTGCGCCGACTTGTTGTACATCAGGATCAGAATGGAGCGAGGATCAGTTCCCGTCTTGACCAGCCGCTCAACGCGCTTTACAAGTGTGGTTGTTTTCCCGCTACCAGGTACGGCTTTTACCAACGCATGTCCGGTGTCATGGCTGACAATACTTTTCTGCTCCCAAGTCAGTCTTTTGGTCATGCCTTAACCTTGTAATTGGCGCACTGACGGGCCTCGGTGTAGGGAACGATCTTTGCCTTACTGTGACATTGCAGATAGCCATCCTCCCATCGGCCTGCTTGCTCGCACATAATGCAGTTGGGAAATAGTGAATGAGGATCGGCGTGACGGATAAAAGCTCGTAAGTTATCAGCCAGCTCAGCGGCCCCTAACGATCTAGGCCATGTGTTCACGTCAGAATTGATTGTTAAATCCACTTCAGCGAGCGGCATCGTTTGTTCGTTGAGTCGGCCGGAACCACTTAAACTCCAGACAGACATATCCACGTTACCTACTGAGCAGACGCCGCTACAGGTGTCCACAGATTGAAACGGGGGAAGCCAGTTGAATACTCTCAGGATCTTCTCCTTGATCGAGTAGGCCCCGGTAAGCAACATCTGAATATCAGAGGCAGATTGGACCTTAAACTCAAGAATCGGGATACCGGCTTCGATCTTGTCTTGAGAGCAGGGGTGTGTGACACAAATCTCTACGTAGCAACGCCTTTCGCCAGTCGTATCATACAACATCACGTCTGGTCGCAGCCCTGTGACCTTATCGTGTTTTTCCAGCTCTGCCTGATCGAAAAATTGAGTCAAGTTGTAGCGTGCAGGCACGGATTTTACGCACTGACGTGCTTCGTCTCTAACCAAGGCTAAACGAGAACCATTACAGGCAACCCGGCGCTCCAGCTCAAGGCTAATAGGCATTTCACGGCTGAGAGCTTGTTGGTAGCGATAGAAGAATGCTTCTTTGCCGCACTTGTGAAGATAGGTTTCAAGGGCACAGCATTCTTCCGAATGGCGAAAGTGCTTAGCGTTGAACTCGCCCATTACCGGGGTCAGGGGGCTCTTACAACCTGGGCAGGTGTAAGTATGTGAGCGCAGGGCAGCGCCAATGTGCGTGAGGGTGCCCTCGCCGTCTAGCGCGTAAGCGTATTGTATTGAGCTGGATTGAGTTGTCATGACTGCGTATCCTCCCAAAAAAATCCAGCTAAGAACAGACCTTACGGCAGGCAAATGGTAAGTAGTGCTTCTTGAAGCAGTCGAGTGTACAGCGGCTCAGTGAAAAAGCTAATCGCCCGCTCAACAACCTAGTGATACTGGTGCAGATTCGACAATGAGTTAATGCCCGGAGAGCATCTGCAAGACTTCTAGCTGGAAGGCATTCCAACCAGCCCTCGCTTCTGAAAAGCCGTCAGGAAACGGTAAAATCCAACCAAGTGAGCAACTTCACTTGATCAAAGATCTAAGGCTAGAATGATGGAATTCCAACCTTAGTTTGCAAATAGCCTAAACATATAACTTCCTCTGAGGATTTAAAAGAATTCTCAGATGTCTTGAAAGCTACTTTTTAAACTTTCTCATTCTGAGAAGCATATTTAATTTTGCTGCGTCTGCTCGTGCTGCTGCTACAGAAAGGGCTTTATGCAGTGAAACTACCACGACAAACAAACAGAACATCGACCAGAATCCATCCATTTCGTTTACCTAATCGTTGAGGTTTTTATTCGGGATATCTGGCTAAATAGGACTACACAGATACCCAGTTAAACCCCCCGCTTACATAACACTCCGGTTCCTCACCAGACGTTTTATTCTATCGCGGTCTGTGGTTATCAGAAGCTGCATAAACCGGTTATTTAGTCCGTTACGCGAAAATTATTGAGGATCCGGGCTGTTAAACTGTTCTTCCTCTTTCGCTTCCGGAGAAAAGGGGAGGTGTCACCCTGCGGCCGGGTAGTGAAAAGGATTTGACGTAATTCAGGCGAAGGGCGAACAAGACCGCAAAGGACGCCCGGGCGACCGGATACCTGCCGGGTTGTGCGAAGTAAAAACCGGAAGCAGTGATAACACAAACAGGCCCCTACAGCGTAAGGATTGTGATGGACGATAAAGAGCAATTTACGAATCTTGTGGCAAAGCATGCCTCCGGACTCACCGAAGAGCAGCTGGCCGGTTACGATGCCTGTTCCCTGGATGGTGAATGCGTCACGCCTTCATACGAGGTTTTCCGGGGGTATCGTACCCGCCATACCCTGGATGAATTTCTGGAGATGGCCATATCGCTGAATGCCATCCACCCGGATGAATATTTAACGGATATGCTGCTTAAGCCTCATGAGGTGATCGGCGCTCTGGCCGATGAAGGCGACCAGCTGAACAACGCCACCCCGGTTTATTTCTTCCCGGATACCGGCGTCTATGCAGCGGCCGTCAGTGAAACCCGGGTGCTCGATGCCTGGCTTTGCTGGCCATGCTACCCGGCGAACTGGTAACGCGGCCGTTGGAATTGCACCGGCAGGATACGAATTTAACCGACCCCGTGGCGGGAAGGTTATCACAATTGCATGTCCTCATCCCTCAAGCCCCCTGCCAGGCCCTAACGTGCTGTCAGGCTTCGCCTGATTCCCGATCTGCGCCGGTACTTCAGCCGATAACTTTTTGTTTTCTTTTTATTTTCTCCCCATTTCCTCAAAGTTCGCGGGCGGCGTGGACAGGGCACCATTGCCGCATGTGGGGTCTTAATAAGGGCAGGGTGGTCAGGTTTGCTCGATGCCGGGGGTAGGCCCTACCCTTTATGGGATGAGGACATGCAATTCACTAAATTAATCGACAGCACCGGTGGTGACTTATCTGTAACGGGTCAGTTTTGATACGGGGAATGTTTCAGGGTTAAGATCTGGAATCATAAAAATATACGCTCCCGTTCAGGACATACGACTTGAAATGGATAATGCCATTAAAGGAATTCCAGCCTTTCGTCGATAACAGTTTCTGACCATCGCCATAACCATGTCATGGAGGAGACTAACCGTGTTTCAGAGGTGAGCTGGTGCCTGGCAAAACATACAAACTCAAATATCAGGAAGCGAGTTTAGTTGTTTATAACATGCAGCCGTGTAACTGATTAGGTACCGGCAAAAGGAGGAAATAATGTTTGAAAACTACGTTTGTAAAATCTATGTAAGCAATGATCCTCATTTTAGTAGCCATCTCGAAGCAACTGCGTTTGGTTTCGATAATGGTCAGCAGCAAAAGATTCTCACCGCAGCCCATGTTGTTACCAATGCTCTTGGAAAAATTTATCCCGTCAGCAATACACTTAAACTTTACGTCAAATTTCTTAACCATCAAGGACTGGTGAACGAAGAGCCTGTTCTAGTCGATTTCATTCTCAATGAGGCTAATGACAGGGACGGCATTCCGTTTGTTGACAGTGCAGAAATCGTATTACCAGCTGGAATACAACAGCCTGTAAGTAGTTACTTTAAGGTCCTGGCTCCCGCAGCTGGCATGGGTACATTGGGTGTCGGATATCCAATGAATGAGACAACAATTTCGACATTCCCTGGTGAAGTTTCAGGCATTTGGCCTTTAAATTGCTCAAATCATTCTCCCCAACATCTCACAACTCGCTTTGTAATAGCACATTTCAACACCGATGGTTGCTCTGGTGGACCCTATGTCGTCTCCGAGAATGACGAGCATTTTGTCATTGGAAGTCTGGTTGGAATAATGTCTGGAACCTGCCCAGATTCAAATCCACACATGTCTGTTCAGTCCGCTACTGATTTTTAGCAAAGTCAGTTCCAAAATGACGCTGGCACGATAGTTATTTTGGGTCTGCCCGATATGGCGTCTGCCCTTACTAACAGCAACAGCATTGAAACTGACAAACATGAACTCGAAAGTGCCACAATAGTAAGTCATGATTTCTTCATCACTTTTATGGTGCTCTTTTTCACCTATCACACAGCAAGTTATGAATACGAGGCCTGTAATGGACGCTACCGAAACTGAAGAGCTCGAAAAAATTCGCAAGAAGGCAATGGATGAAGTTACAAGTGCTCTTCAGGCGCTTGAAAATAAGTTCCCGGGTATTACTGAGGGCGCAGCAGCTTTGGCGGGGTCAGGCGTAGGCGCAGCGGCTTCCTTCGGTGCTCTCTATACGCTTGGTACAACGGGAGTGTCAGCAGCAGGCATAACCTCCGGGCTCGCTACAGCAGGGTCTATCGTCGGTGGCGGTATGGTTGCAGGCATTGCGGTATTGGCCGCACCTGTAGCTGTGTTAGGGATTGGCGGGTACGCGATAGTGAAACACAAAAAAAATGCGAAACTGACAGCCGCCCTTAGTCAGGCCATCCAAAAGCTCTACGAAGTTCAGGAAAGGTTGATGTCGAATGCGGAATATTTTAAGGCAGAAATTGCTGGCATCAAGGCAACAATCGACATGCTTACTAAGAAAGCTCCAAAAGGTAGCCTGGTCGCGGTGAGGTAAACACATGAGTCAGTCTCCTTATGATGATGAGTTCAGGGCCATCCGTTATATTCAGCTCCGTGGTCAGGATATCGCGAACGCTCACGAGACAATTAACAGTGATATAGAGAGCCTTAAGGCACAGTTGACCGGGCTAATCAGCGGCACTGAACTTGATGAAGCGGAGCATCTGGCGCTTAAAGAACATCATCTGCGAGAAATGACCCCTTCAGATACTGCCATGCATTCTACTGGTCTCAAGACTATATATAGCGAGGCTAACCAGCGTGTATGCGGTGATATTGGACTGGCCACAATACTCTCCACGGATGACTTGGCTGTTGTAGATGCCCGGATCCAGAATCATATTAAAGAATTTAATGATCGCTACGCACTCGACGCCTGGGATTATGCTATTGCCTGCGGATGCGGGCTCATAGCATCCATGCTGGATTTACTTTGCGTCAGAGCCCCGCCAAAACCTACGGTGAGCTTTACGGCAGAAGTGGATGGTATTTTCAATAAACAGGTGCAGAAAGCCTTCAATGCCATTTTGCCGGAGGACCTGAGTACAAAACTCTCAGATTTGTTCCCTATAGGGGCACCAGACAGTTCGATCAGCAGCGATTTAGTGGGTGCGGCCGGTGGCGTTTTGTCTCCCACAAATCACCGCTTAAGAGCTTTGTCACACGATCCCGTACTGGGCATTATTTTCGGTATAAAGGATATGCTGAACGGGACCTGTACGGTGGTTCAGAATGGACAGATCGTGGTTTATCCTTCCAGTAAAGGCGTTACAGACGAAACCAATATTTTCAGGCTCATCGCCAGAATGTTTGGACACCTGGCATCGGATGTTAATGCCCCCTCAGCAAAAGGAAACCGTGGCATGGGGTTACCGGCTCCTTTTATGGGGCTACTTCGTATGCTTGAGGGGATCCCTGTGGGGAGTTCTAACTTCGGCAAACAAATAGAGTACATGTATGTCAACGGGTATGACTTTCGTCAGTTTATCGTGACAAGTATTCCGATGAGCATAATGGAAGTTTTGATGCGGGTTTTCTATGTGGCGAAACAGGTATCGCTGGGAAAAGGAGCTTTTGGGGAGACCTTACTGGATACCATGCCGTTGCGGCTAAATCCACGCTTCCGGATGATGCTTGCCCTGGGTTATGGAACTTCCAGTGCTGTTAACGCAGGTAAAATGTATATCACCGGCAATATTCTCAATGCGAATTACGCCTCCTGGATGGGGTTGGCCTGGAATGGTTTTCACTCACTCAAGTGGTCCCTTTATCAGCGACACTTAAAGCTTTGGGCCGGTATTGAAAAGGCAGAACTGGAACGGCTTCAGAACAATATAGACAGCATCGAGGCATTGACCATCAGAGCAGGAAACTTGCCAGTCAAGTAACATTCACCGGAGCACCTCCGGAACCCCATAGCCCACCAGCTGCTAAAAATGTCTGCCTTTGCTTTTAATACTCTCTCTGCCTCCTCCCCGAGGCAGAGAGTAGCTCGTAGTTATTTATACAGCTCACAACAGGGCCATAAGATACTCCGCTTCTCGTTTACCGATGATCCTGATCTGTCAGCTCTCTTACCGGATGCTGTACGAGCGTAACGGCTTATTATTGATAGTTCTCTCATATCAAACCTCATAAAGATTTATGCTGCCACTTAGTAACAGCCTAAAGGTTGTACTCTCTATTTAACAGCTTTTAGGCTGTTAATTTGATATTACAGCTTTTAGGGTGTATGTTTAGAAAACAGCGTACAAGGTGTATCAGAGGAACTACTGAGGCCAGCTTATGATCAATAATGATTACCCGTTAAACACGCTCAACCAGTTGCGTCCCTTGCTCATTGGTTTTCGCAAGGCGAATGGCCTGACGCAAAAAGACCTGTCCGAAAGGTTAGGGGTCACTCAACAGACATACTCACGTCTGGAAGCCAACCCTGCCAGTGCGAGCATTGAACGGCTATTCAAGGTGTTTTCTATCCTGGGCGTAAAAA
Source organism: Enterobacter cloacae complex sp. IR5458 (assembly GCF_049238025.1). Classification (NCBI taxonomy): domain Bacteria; kingdom Pseudomonadati; phylum Pseudomonadota; class Gammaproteobacteria; order Enterobacterales; family Enterobacteriaceae; genus Enterobacter; species Enterobacter cloacae complex sp. IR5458. Next base: position 2,635 of record NZ_JBMKIF010000065.1, on the reverse strand, counting down.
TCAGCTTCTCCTCGACAACCGCCTCTTCAGAGGGGAAGCAGACGGAAGAAATGCTTAAATCAAACTCACCTGCACGACAGGAGAAATGGTAACGATATGAGCCGGAAACAGCAGCGTCTGGCAATCTGGATGAACGGAATCAAAGTCGGATACTGGGAAAAAAGTAAAGGGGTAGACAGCTTACAATACCTTCCTGACTGGAGTGCAGACGAACAGGGAAGGCCGCTGTCATTGTCCCTTCCTTTTACTCCCGGGAACCAGGTCTGGCGTGGAAATGTGGTACGTGACTATTTTGATAATTTACTCCCGGACAGCGAAGGCATACGCAGACGTCTGGCAATGCGTTACAAGGCCGATAGCCTGGAGCCTTTTGATCTTCTGACGGAGCTGGGAAAAGACTGCGTGGGCGCGATACAGCTGCTTCATGACGGAGATGAACCCACAGATTTATATTCCGTGAAGTATCACCCGCTTACTGAATCAGAAATTGCGGCAACTTTGCGTAATACCACGGAGACATTGCTACCGGGCAGGCCAGAAGATAACGACGACTTACGTTTATCTATTGCCGGTGCTCAGGAGAAAACAGCCCTACTGTGGCATGAAGATCGGTGGTGTATGCCGGAGGGTAATACACCAACGACGCATATATTCAAGCTACCGCTCGGACTTGTGGGGAACATGAAAGCCGACATGCGCTCGTCGGTTGAAAATGAATGGCTCTGCTCGGTACTTCTCGAACAGTACGGGCTCCCCGTGGCAAGAACGCAGATTGCTCACTTTGAAGATCAGAAAGCGCTGGTGGTAGAACGTTTTGACCGAAAATGGTCAGGAAACGGACAATGGATCATTCGTTTACCCCAGGAGGATATGTGTCAGGCCCTGGGCATTTCGCCATTACGAAAATATCAGGCGGACGGCGGGCCAGGTATATCGGAAATTATGGAAGTTCTGAGTAATTCAGACCGTGCTGAGCGTGACAAAGCGCAGTTTTTTATGACGCAGATAGTTTTCTGGATGATGGCCGCAACAGATGGCCACGCTAAAAATTTCAGTATTTCTATTGGGCCACAGGGACGTTATCACCTTACACCACTCTATGATGTGTTGTCGGCATGGCCGGTGATCGGTCATGGGAACAATCAGATATCCTGGCAGAAGTGCAAACTGGCGATGGCCGTACGTGGCAGTAGCAACTATTACCAGATATATCGAATACAACGACGCCACTGGATCAGGCATGGTGAGATAACCGGCCTGAGTAAACAGCAGACAGAGGCGATGATAGAGGAAATCATCGCCAGAACCCCGGGTGTCATTGAACGTGTTAGCGGGCTTCTTCCGGACCAGTTCCCCCAGCAGCTTGCGGAAAGTATTTTTGATGGAATGAGGCAGCAATGCAGGCGCCTGGCTGAGAAATGACAGCCGCAATTTATAGTGTGCATGTTTTCAGAATAGCTGATGTAAGCGTGAGGATTCAGTATGACTGAAGAACAAAAAAGAATAGAGCGGGCTATTGAGTTGGCTTGTCGTTACGGCGGAACCGATGAAATGCATCATCTGCAATGGGTCGTGGATCAGATGGTAAGAGAACTTGCTGGAGAACGTTATGCACAGATTGTAGCAGATGCCACCAGCGGAGAAGATGGGCCTGATACTTACAAATGGAGTGTTGGGATCGCGCCTTAGCATCTGTCAGTCTGGGGATGAAAACGTACTTAACATCCAGCGAATTCCCAGACTTCACATTAAGACTAGAGTAACGGCCGCAATCACGTGAGAGAAAAAAATGGCAATTTTAGCAATCATTGCAGTTATCGCCCTGGGTGGGTACGCCTGCGGGTTTATTAAAGCCCGTGAGCTGAGCGCTTTGCGTAAAGAAATGAAACTATACGTGGATCGCATGGAAGCGGCGGAGCTGGACTTACACGCAATCAGAAGTGTAGCGGAGCACCGGTTGCACGGTGCAGGTAAACAGTTTGCCGACCTTTACAGCCGTATCGACGGTGCAACTGTGACGCTGACACCCGAAGATCAGCTGTTACTGGCAACGATGCCATTTAATATTCAGGATGTAGAAGACATCGTAAACGAGCGCGGTCCAAAGACAATTAGCGGCCGTCCATTCTGGGAAGTTGAGCCAGGCCCGCATGACTATGAATATGGCCCGCAATATCCGTATTTCCCAGACCAGCGCTAGGAAGAGATCAAGATGAGAGAGCCAAGACCCCGCCATACCTTGCAGGTCATTCGAGTGCCTTCTCTGGAGGTTCAGGATCTGGGGCTGACCAGCTTTGATAGCTGGCTTGACGAGAACGGTTATGACAAAACGAATGCCAGAAATAACCGTACCATCTGGGCGAGAGAAGGCGGATGGCATCTGAAACGTTGCAGAAATCTGGAAACTGGCACGGACGATTTCTGGTTTATCGCTTTCGATGGTAAAGGCGGAAAGATATACCCGCTGAAAACCCAAAGAGACTACCGGGCTGCATATCGTAAGCTGGAAGCAGAAGGTTATGCACCTGCGGTCATCGAGCAAATGACCACAGGCGCAGCATATAACCTGGCCTATCCAGGGGTCGTCTCAGAAAACGGAATCTATGGTCACTCCCGTTTTTGCAACACCGATTTT
>NZ_JBMKIF010000064.1:0-11100 GCF_049238025.1 Enterobacter cloacae complex sp. IR5458 | reverse complement strand
CGCTTTAACCTGCGCTCCTCCAATACCGAGCCGGTGGTGCGCCTGAACGTGGAATCCCGCGCGGATACGGCGCTGATGGAAGCCCGAACGAAGGACATTCTGGCGCTGTTGAATCAGTAACAATTGCCCCTCCGGGAGGAGGGGAAACCGAATACAGGAACAACGATGACGAATCTAAAAAAACGCGAACGAGCGAGAACGAATGCATCGTTAATCTCTATGGTGCAGCGTTTTTCTGATATCACCATCATGGTCGGCGGACTGTGGGCGGTGTGTCGGATCGGCGGGCTGCCGTTTTTATATATGCATCTGCTGATGGCGCTGATTGCGTTGGTCGTGTTTCAGATGATCGGCGGGATGACCGATTTCTACCGCTCGTGGCGCGGCGTGAAAATGACTACCGAACTGATGCTGTTGCTGCAGAACTGGACCCTGAGTCTGATCTTCAGCGCGGGCCTGGTAGCGTTCAGCCATGATTTCGATAATCGCCTCGTGACCTATCTCAGCTGGTATCTGCTGACCAGCGTCGGCATGGTGGTGTGCCGCTCCCTGATCCGCTTTGGCGCGGGCTGGCTGCGTAACCGCGGTTATAACCGTCGCTTTGTGGCGGTGGCAGGGGATTTACCGGTTGGAAGGGTTCTGCTCGAGAGCTTCCGCAAAGAGCCGTGGTTAGGGTTTGAAGTGGTGGGCATTTATCACGACGCGAAACCGGGCGGCGTGCCGTCGGACTGGGCGGGGAATTACGCCCAACTGATTGAAGACGCTAAAGCCGGAAAAATTCACAACGTTTATATCGCCATGCAGATGAAAGACGAATCCCGCATTAAGCAGCTGATGCGCGAGCTGGCGGATACCACCTGCTCGGTGATCCTCATCCCGGATGTGTTTACCTTCAACATTCTGCATTCCCGTATTGAAGAGGTGAACGGCGTGCCGGTGGTACCGCTGTACGATACGCCGTTGTCGGGCATTAACCGCGTGCTCAAGCGCGTGGAAGATATCGTGCTCTCTTCGCTGATTTTACTCCTCATCTCCCCGGTACTGTGCTGCATCGCTCTGGCGGTGAAGCTGAGCTCCCCCGGCCCGGTCATTTTCCGTCAGACCCGCTACGGCATGGACGGTAAGCCGATCATGGTCTGGAAATTCCGCTCTATGAAGGTGATGGAGAACGACAAGGTGGTCACCCAGGCGACGCAGAACGATCCGCGCGTCACCCGCGTAGGTAACTTCCTGCGTCGCACCTCGCTGGACGAGCTGCCGCAGTTTATCAATGTCTTTACCGGCGGCATGTCGATTGTTGGCCCCCGTCCGCACGCCGTGGCGCACAACGAGCAGTACCGCTCGCTGATTGAAGGCTACATGCTGCGCCATAAGGTGAAGCCGGGCATCACCGGCTGGGCGCAGATCAACGGCTGGCGCGGTGAAACCGACACGCTGGAAAAAATGGAAAAACGCATCGAGTTCGATCTGGAGTACATCCGCGAGTGGAGCCTCTGGTTCGATATCAAGATTGTTTTTCTGACCATTTTCAAAGGCTTCGTGAACAAAGCGGCGTACTAAGATGAGCTTACGTGAAAAAACCATCAGCGGCGCCAAGTGGTCAGCGATGGCGACCATCGTCATCATTGGCCTCGGTCTGGTGCAGATGACGGTGCTGGCGCGCATTATTGATAATCACCAGTTCGGCCTGCTGACCGTCTCGCTGGTGATTATCGCGCTGGCCGACACGCTGTCTGACTTTGGTATTGCCAACTCGATTATCCAGCGTAAAGAGATTAGCCATCTCGAGCTGACCACGCTCTACTGGCTGAATGTGGGGCTGGGTATTTTCGTATTTGTGCTGGTCTTTCTGCTGAGCGGTACTATCGCCAGCGTGCTGCACAACCCGGATCTCGCCCCGCTGATGCGCACATTGTCCTTTGCCTTCGTGGTGATCCCACACGGGCAGCAGTTCCGCGCGCTGATGCAGAAAGAGCTGGAGTTCAACAAAATCGGCATGATCGAAACCAGCGCCGTGCTGGCGGGCTTTACCTTCACTGTGGTCAGCGCCCATTTCTGGCCGCTGGCGATGACGGCCATCCTCGGTTACCTGGTCAACTCCGCCGTGCGTACGCTGCTGTTTGGCTATTTTGGCCGCAAAATTTATCGCCCGGGGCTGCATTTCTCTCTCGCGTCCGTCTCGTCTAACCTGCGCTTTGGCGCGTGGCTGACGGCGGACAGCATCATTAACTACGTGAATACCAACCTCTCAACACTGGTGCTGGCACGTATTCTTGGGGCGAGCGTCGCGGGGGGCTACAACCTGGCCTATAACGTTGCGGTTGTACCGCCGATGAAGCTGAACCCGATTATCACCCGCGTCCTGTTCCCGGCGTTTGCCAAGATTCAGGATGATACCGAAAAGCTCCGCGTTAATTTTTACAAGCTGCTGTCCGTGGTAGGGATCATTAACTTCCCGGTGCTGCTGGGATTAATGGTGGTCTCGAGCAACTTCGTACCGCTGGTGTTTGGCGAGAAGTGGAACGGCATTATCCCGATCCTGCAATTGCTCTGCGTGGTGGGGCTGCTGCGCTCCGTGGGGAATCCGATTGGTTCGCTGCTGATGGCGAAGGCACGGGTGGATATCAGCTTCAAGTTCAACGTGTTCAAAACCTTCCTGTTTATTCCGGCAATTATCGTCGGCGGCCATATGGCGGGCGCCATCGGCGTCACGCTGGGCTTCCTGCTGGTGCAGGTCCTCAATACCGTTCTGAGCTACTTCATCATGATTAAGCCGGTGCTGGGCTCCAGCTACCGTCAGTACATTTTGAGTCTGTGGCTGCCGTTTTACCTCTCACTGCCAACCCTGGCTGTGAGCTACGGTCTGGGCATTATCCTTCGCGGCCATCTGCCGCTGGCCGCACTGCTGGCGGTGCAGGTGGCCGCCGGCGCGCTGGCATTTGGCGTGATGATTGTGCTGTCACGCAATGCGCTGGTGGTCGAAATGAAGCGCCAGTTTTGCCGTAACGAAAAAATGAAAACGCTGCTTCGCGCAGGCTAGTTATTTAAGAGGCCATTATGAAATTATTAATTCTTGGCAACCATACCTGCGGCAACCGTGGCGACAGCGCCATCCTGCGCGGTTTACTGGATGCAATTAACACCCTTAAGCCTGAGACCGAAGTGGACGTGATGAGCCGTTATCCGGTCAGCTCATCCTGGTTACTGAACCGCCCGGTAATGGGCGACCCGCTCTACAGCCAGATGAAACAGCATAACAACGCCGCAGGCGTGATGGGGCGGGTGAAGAAAGTCCTGCGTCGTCGCTACCAGCACCAGGTGCTGCTTTCCCGCGTGACGGATACCGGCAAGCTGCGCAACATTGCGATTGCGCAGGGCTTTACCGATTTCGTGCGGCTGCTGTCCGGCTACGACGCGATTATTCAGGTTGGCGGTTCGTTCTTCGTCGATCTCTACGGCGTACCGCAGTTTGAACATGCGCTCTGCACGTTTATGGCCAAAAAGCCGTTGTTTATGATTGGCCACAGCGTCGGACCTTTCCAGGATCCGCAGTTTAACCAGCTGGCGAACTATGTCTTTGGGCACTGCGACGCGCTGATCCTGCGTGAGTCGGTGAGTCTGGATATGATGAAGCGCAGCGAAATTGACACGTCTAAAGTAGAACACGGCGTGGACACCGCCTGGCTGGTGGATCATCAGGATGACAGCTTCCAGGCAAGCTACGCGGTACAGCACTGGCTGGACGTGGCGGCGAAACAAAAAACGGTCGCCATCACGCTGCGTGAACTGGCTCCCTTTGATAAACGGCTAGGCACCACCCAGGCGGCGTATGAGAAAGCCTTTGCCGACGTGGTAAACCGCGTGCTGGACAGCGGCTATCAGGTACTGGCGCTTTCCACCTGTACCGGCATCGACAGCTACAACAAAGATGACCGCATGGTGGCGCTGAACCTGCGCAACCTGGTTAACGATCCGTCCCGTTATCACGTTGTGATGGATGAGCTGAACGACCTTGAAATGGGCAAGCTGCTCGGCGCCTGTGACCTGACCGTCGGCACCCGCCTGCATTCGGCCATTATCTCCATGAACTTCGGTACGCCGGCCATCGCCATTAACTACGAACACAAATCCGCCGGGATTATGCAGCAGCTTGGCATGCCGGAAATGGCCGTGGATATCCGTCATCTGCTGGATGGTTCGCTTGGTGCGATGGTGGGGGACACGCTGGGTCAACTGCCCGCCATCAACGAACGGCTGGCCGTGGCGGTGAAAGCCGAGCGCGAGAAGGGCATTGGCATGGTGAAATCGGTACTTGACCGCGTACGGGAGGGGAAATGAAGGTTGGTTTCTTCTTACTGAAATTTCCGCTGTCGTCCGAGACCTTTGTGCTGAACCAAATCACCGCGTTTATCGATATGGGATATGACGTGGAGATTATCGCCCTGCAAAAGGGCGATACCAAAAATACCCATGCGGCCTATACCCAGTATGGGCTGGAGGCGAAAACCCGCTGGCTGCAGGATGAGCCTTCCGGGAAATTGAGCAAGCTGCGCCACCGGGCCAGCCAGACCTTACGCGGGATCCATCGGCCGGCGACCTGGCGGGCGCTGAATGTTTCCCGCTATGGATCGGAATCACGCAATTTAATTTTGTCCGCCATCTGCGGGCAAACGGCGCAGCCGTATCGTGCCGATGTGTTTATCGCCCACTTCGGCCCGGCGGGTGTCACTGCCGCGAAACTGCGTGAACTGGGGGTGATAGACGGCAAGATTGCGACTATTTTCCACGGAATCGACATCTCAAGCCGTGAAGTATTGAACCACTATACGCCAGAGTATCAGCAGCTTTTCCGCCGCGGTGACATGATGCTGCCCATCAGCGATCTGTGGGCCGGACGCCTGAAAAGTATGGGCTGCCCGGGTGAGAAGATTGCCGTTTCGCGCATGGGCGTCGATTTAACGCGCTTTACGCGTCGTCCGGTGAAGGTGCCGGGAAAACCGCTACAGATCATCTCTGTGGCGCGTCTGACCGAAAAGAAAGGTCTGCATGTGGCCATTGAGGCCTGCCGTCAGCTAAAAGCACGCGGGGTGGCGTTCCACTATCGCATTCTCGGCATTGGGCCGTGGGAACGTCGTCTGCGCACGCTTATCGAACAGTATCAGCTGGACGATGTCGTGGAGATGCCGGGCTTTAAGCCGAGCCATGAAGTTAAGGCCATGCTCGATGAGGCGGACGTGTTCCTGCTGCCCTCCGTGACGGGCGCCGATGGTGACATGGAAGGCATTCCGGTGGCGCTGATGGAGGCGATGGCCGTGGGTATTCCGGTGGTATCGACCCTGCACAGCGGGATCCCGGAGCTGATTAAATCTGACCATTCCGGCTGGCTGGTGCCGGAGAATAACGCGATGGCCCTTGCTGACCGGTTAGCGGCCTTCAGCGACATCGACCAGCAGGCGCTGGAGCCCGTGCTTCACAATGCCAGACAAAAAGTAGAAACCGATTTTAACCAGCAGGTGATAAATCGCCAGTTAGCGAGCCTGCTGCAAACGCTGTAACGCCGAGGTTGTATGCTGAAAACGATTACCCGACGCACTTTTGTCTCTTCTCTGTCCGTTCTGGCGGCCACGCCGCTGCTGTCGTCCCGCCTCGCGCGGGCGGCAGGTGGAAAGACGGTCTCAGTTAATCAGTACAATAACAACGACTGGATCGCTGCCTTTAAGCAGGCGTTTAAAGAAGGTGACATCGTCGTTGTCCCGGCGGGACTCACCTGCGAAAACATCAATACGGGCATTTTCATTCCTGACGGTAAAACGCTGCTGATCCGCGGGGCGTTAACCGGCAACGGGCGCGGCCGCTTTGTTCTGCAGGAAGGCTGCAAGGTCATTGGCGAAGGGGCAGGGCGCACGGAGAACATTACGCTCGACGTTCGTGGCTCAGATTGTGTGATTAAAGGGCTGGCAATGAGTGGATTTGGCCCGGTAACGCAGATCTACATTGGCGGTAAGAAACCCAAAGTGATGCGCAATTTGCTGATTGATAATATCAGCGTGAGCCAGGCTAACTACGCTATCCTGCGTCAGGGTTTTCATAACCAGATCGATGGGGCCCGTATTACCAACAGCAAATTCAGCCACCTGCAGGGCGATGCGATTGAGTGGAATGTGGCGATCAATGACCGCAATATCCTGATCTCCGATCACGTCATCGACAACATCAACTGCACCAACGGCAAGATCAACTGGGGTATCGGTATTGGCCTCGCCGGGAGCACCTACGACAACGACTATCCTGAAAAACAGACCGTTAAGAACTTCGTGGTGGCCAACATCACCGGCAGCAACTGTCGCCAGCTGGTGCATGTTGAAAACGGTAAACACTTTGTTATCCGCAATATAAAGGCCAAAAATATTACCCCCGACTTCAGTAAAAAGGCGGGAATAGATAACGCCACGGTAGCTATTTATGGCTGTGATAATTTCATTATTGATAATGTCGATATGGTCAATAGTGCCGGAATGCTAATTGGCTATGGGGTCATTAAAGGCGATTATTTGTCCATTCCCCAGAACTTCAAGCTAAACAATATTCATCTGGATAATCGCCAGCTTGCGTATAAGCTGCGCGGAATCCAAATATCATCCGGCAATGCCACCTCCTTTGTAGCGATCACCAACGTCGAGATGAAGCGCGCGACGCTTGAGCTGCACAATAAGCCGCAGCATCTGTTCTTACGTAATATCAACGTGATGCAGGAGGCTGCTATCGGTCCTGCGCTGAAGATAAACTTTGACTTACGTAAGGATGTGCGGGGCAAATTTATGGCCAAAGATGAGACCCTGCTGTCACTGGCGAACATAAAAGCGGTGAATGAGAAGGGGCAGAGCTCGGTGGATATTGACCGGGTGGACCAGCAGGTGGTGAATGTGGAAAGGCTGAACTTTGCACTTCCGCGCAAATAATCGACGATCGTCTGTTTTGAGACTATTCCTGGCACAAAAGCGCGATCGAATCAGATTACAACTACAGAAATTTGTGATGCTGAGGCGTAACATTACCTCAGGATTACGGCAAATCATGCTGGCGAAAACAGGTTTAAGAGCTATAATTCGTCAACCATTTTAAGGTGGAAGAAATAATGATTAATTTGAAAGCAGTCATTCCGGTAGCAGGCCTGGGCATGCATATGTTGCCAGCCACAAAAGCCATTCCTAAAGAAATGCTGCCGATCGTCGACAAACCGATGATTCAATACATCGTCGACGAGATTGTTGCTGCAGGGATCAAAGAAATCGTCCTGGTTACGCACTCGTCCAAGAATGCGGTTGAAAACCACTTCGACACCTCTTACGAACTCGAAGCGTTGCTTGAGCAGCGCGTCAAACGCCAGCTGCTGGCGGAAGTGCAATCTATTTGTCCACCTGGCGTGACCATCATGAACGTGCGCCAGGCGCAGCCGTTGGGGCTGGGCCACTCCATCCTGTGTGCCCGTCCGGTTGTCGGTGATATCCCGTTCATCGTTGTTCTTCCGGACATCATCATTGATACCGCGTCTGCCGATCCGCTGCGCTACAACCTGGCGGCCATGGTGGCGCGTTTCAACGAAACCGGTCGCAGCCAGGTACTGGCAAAACGCATGAAGGGCGATCTCTCTGAGTACTCTGTGATTCAGACGAAAGAAGCGCTGGAGACGGAAGGGCAGGTGAGCCGCATCGTTGAGTTCATCGAAAAACCGGATCAGCCGCAGACGCTGGACTCCGACCTGATGGCGGTGGGTCGTTATGTTCTGAATGCCGATATCTGGGCGGAACTGGAAAAAACCGAGCCAGGTGCCTGGGACCGTATTCAGCTGACTGACGCGATTGCTGAACTGGCGAAGAAGCAGTCTGTGGATGCCATGCTGATGACGGGTGACAGCTATGACTGCGGTAAGAAAATGGGGTATATGCAGGCGTTTGTGAACTATGGGCTGCGTAACCTGAAGGAAGGGGCGAAGTTCAGAAGCCGGATTGAGAAGCTGCTGGCTAACGACTGATATTCCTTTTTGTCTTTTTGAATAAGCGGCAGTTATCATTTGGCTATGTCAAACATAACCAAAATGGTAACTGCCGTTTTTTATTATTAATTTTAGCAATAACATGCAGTTATCTGATTCAATTGTGGGCTGATTTGTAACGATTTGTGCTTGTTTCCAGGGCCATTTAGGACGACAATTAACGGCAGTTTTCGAGTTGTCCAGTGCCGGCGATAGTCCAGTGTCAGACAACGAAATTAGAACTTTCCATTCTCACTCAGTGCACTGGTAGCTGTTAAGCCAGGGGCGGTAGCGTGCCTGATGAAGAAATCATTTTATTCATTATAGTCTGCAAGAATAAATTTTTTCAGCCATAATCATCGATATTCTTTTATAAAGAAAAATTAATAATCGTTAGTTAACGCAACTATTGCGATGTTTTTCAATTTAACATTTATATTATTCTTTCCATTATAACTCATGCCGTATTGAGTGATTATGTAATTCAATTAAATTATTATCATATTATAAAAGGGCTTTTGCTAGTCTAATATTATATTAACCTTATCTTTCAGGGTAAACGTTATAACTTTGAACCTTAGAATGAGTTAACAAAATGAATCACAGAAAAATTTTTCCAGTAATTATGGCTGGTGGAACAGGTAGTCGTCTGTGGCCACTGTCCCGCGTTCTTTATCCCAAACAATTCCTGCGCCTGAAAGGCGATCTCACCATGCTGCAAACGACAGTTAACCGTCTGCACGATTTGGCATGTAATGATCCGATTATTATATGCAATGAGCAGCACCGTTTTATCGTTGCCGAGCAGCTGCGCCAGCTGAACAAACGCACAGAAAACATCATTCTGGAGCCTGCCGGCCGTAACACTGCACCCGCTATCGCCCTGGCGGCGCTGGCGGCAAAACGCAGCAGCCCTGACTGCGATCCTTTGATGCTTGTGCTGGCGGCTGACCACGTGATTCAGCAGGAGGATGCCTTCCATAACGCGGTAAGGGGAGCTATTCCTTACGCTAAAAGTGGCAAGCTGGTGACTTTCGGTATCGTGCCGGATATGCCTGAAACCGGATATGGATACATTCGTCGTGGTGAAGCTCTTCTTGGTGCCGATGAGATAAAAGCTTTTGCAGTAAGAACATTTGTAGAAAAGCCTGATATTGAAACTGCTAACGATTACGTTTCAAGTGGTGAATATTACTGGAATAGCGGTATGTTCCTGTTCCGCGCCGGGCGATATCTTGAAGAGCTGGAAAAATACCGTCCGGACATCCTGAGCGCCTGCGAGAAAGCGATGGCGGTGGTGGATCCGGATCTCGATTTTATCCGCGTGGACGAAGAAGCATTCCTCGCCTGTCCGGAAGAGTCCATTGACTATGCGGTCATGGAACGTACGGCGGATGCTGTGGTGGTCCCGATGGATGCGGGCTGGAGTGATGTCGGTTCATGGTCTTCTTTATGGGATGTTAGCGACAAAACTCGTGAGGGAAATGTTTGCAGTGGAGATGTGATTGCATTGAACTCTGGCAATAACCTTATTTTGTCAGATACGAGTTTAATTGCCACAGTTGGTGTGCATAATCTAGTTATAGTTCAGACCAAAGATGCGGTGCTGATCGCTGACCGTAACGCCGTGCAGGACGTTAAAAAAGTGGTTGAGCAAATCAAGGCCGATGGCCGACACGAGCACCACATTCACCGCGAAGTCTACCGCCCATGGGGCAAGTATGACTCCATCGACTCCGGCGATCGCTATCAGGTGAAGCGTATTACCGTGAAGCCGGGTGAAGGGCTGTCCGTACAGATGCACCATCATCGCGCCGAGCACTGGGTCGTGGTGGCGGGAACCGCAAAAGTCACCATCGACGGCGAAATCAAACTGCTGGGCGAAAACGAATCCATCTACATTCCGCTGGGGGCCACGCACTGTCTGGAGAACCCGGGGAAAATTCCGCTCGATTTAATTGAGGTGCGCTCCGGCTCGTATCTGGAAGAGGACGATATCGTTCGCTTCCAGGACCGCTACGGGCGAGTATAGCACTCCGCATAATGCCCGGTGGCGCTGCGCTAGCCGGGCCTACGAATGAAAAAAAATAATTTAGCCTGTTAACGGGCTGGCCGACTGTTGCCTGAAAAAGGGGTCATCATGGAAAAATTAACCTGTTTTAAAGCCTACGATATTCGCGGCAAGCTGGGCGAAGAGCTGAATGAAGATATCGCGTGGCGCATTGGCCGCGCCTATGGCGAATACCTGAAGCCGCAGACCATTGTGCTGGGCGGCGACGTGCGTCTGACCAGTGAATCCCTGAAGCTGGCGCTGGCGAAAGGGTTGCAGGACGCGGGCGTGGACGTGCTGGATATCGGACTTTCCGGGACCGAAGAGATTTACTTTGCCACCTTCCACCTGGGCGTGGACGGCGGTATTGAAGTGACCGCCAGCCACAACCCGATGGACTACAACGGCATGAAGCTGGTGCGCAAAGGTGCGCGTCCTATCAGTGGCGACACCGGCCTGCGCGACGTGCAGCGTCTGGCGGAAGCCAACGATTTCCCGCCGGTAAACGACGCGAAACGCGGCAGCTATAAGCAAATCAACCTGCAAAAAGAGTATATCGATCACCTGCTGGGCTACATCAACGTGGCGAACCTCAAGCCGCTGAAGCTGGTCATCAACTCCGGTAACGGCGCGGCCGGCCCGGTGGTGGATGCCCTGGAAGCTCGCTTTAAAGCGCTGAACGTGCCGGTGACCTTCATCAAAGTGCACAATACCCCGGACGGCAACTTCCCGAACGGTATTCCTAACCCGCTGCTGCCGGAGTGCCGCGACGACACCCGTAACGCGGTGATTGAGCACGGCGCGGATATGGGCATTGCCTTTGACGGCGATTTCGACCGCTGCTTCCTGTTCGACGAGAAAGGGCAGTTCATCGAGGGCTACTACATTGTCGGCCTGCTGGCGGAAGCGTTCCTTGAGAAAAAACCGGGTGCGAAAATCATTCATGACCCGCGTCTTTACTGGAACACCGTCGATGTGGTGTCAGCGGCAGGCGGCACGCCGGTGATGTCCAAAACCG
>NZ_JBMKIF010000063.1:0-11271 GCF_049238025.1 Enterobacter cloacae complex sp. IR5458 | reverse complement strand
CGGCTGAGCAGTCTGGCCGCCGACGGTAAAGCCCGCAATGTGCAGCGGGTCGCCGTCCGCGTCACGGTCGTTGAGCAGCAGGTCGCCGCGCGCCTCGTAATCTTCCGGCGAAGCCACTGTCTCGCCCGTTGCGACCGGCACGCTGTTGGTCAGGGTGACGGTGACGTTGGCGGTTTCGCGAACGCCGCCGCTCTCCACGGTGTAGGTGAAGGTATCCTGGCCGACATAGCCTGCCACAGGACGATAAACCAGCTGGCCGTTTTCAATGGTCACCGAGCCGTGCTGGCCCTGATCCACATCGATAATCGCTTTGTCGGCATTGCTGAAACTGTCGTTATGCAGCGCATCGATAGTGACCGCAACACCCGCATGGGTGCTGGCCGTATCGTCCTTCGCGTCCGCCACCGGCGTTACGCTAAAGGCGAGCGTGGCGGTGGAGACGCCGCCGTCTTTGCCGTCGCTGATGGTGTAGGTCGCGGCAGGCGGCACGCCGTTCCAGTCGGCCACTGGCACAAAGGTGAAGCTGCCGTCGGCGCGGATCGTCAAATCGCCATAGCCTGCCAGCGTCGCGGTGTCGCCCGCGAGGTAGCGGGTGCCGCCGACGGTAAACTCCGTCACGGCGAGGGCGTCGCCATCGTCATCGTGGGCGTTAGTCAGCAGGTTCTGCGCCGCAGTGCTGTTAAGCGTGGTGTCTTCCGGCGTGGAAATCGTCGGTACGCTGGTCAGACGCGGCGCCACGTTGGTGACGTCCACGGTAACGGTCGCGGTTTCGGTTTTGCCGCCGCTGGTGACGGTGTAGTCGAAGGTGTCGCTGCCGACATAGCCCGCGTTCGGGCGGTAGACGAGCGTGTTGTTCTCAATCGTCACCGTGCCGTGGGCGGCAGCGGTGACGCCGGTAATCGTCTGGTCGCTGTTGCTGAAGCTGTCGTTGTCGAGCGCGTCGATCACCACCGGCACATCGGCATGGGTGCTGACGCTGTCGTTGACCGCATCCGCGATCGGGTTGACGGTAAGTAAGAGCGTCGCCACGCTAAATCCGCCGTTGCCGTCGCTTACCTGGTAAAGGATCGGCTGCACGGCGCCGTTCCAGTCGGCGACTGGCACAAAGGTATAGCTGCCGTCGGCGTTAATGGTCAGGTCGCCCATGCCTGCAAGCGTCGCGGTCTGGCCCGCCGCGTAAATCTGCGTACCGGTACTGAACTGCGTGATGGCAAGAGCATCATTGTCATCATCGCTGTCGTTAGCCAGCAACCCGGTGGCGGCGCTGCGCGTCAGGGTAGTGTCTTCCGCAGTCCACGTAAAATCATCGTGCGCCACCGGCGCAATGTTGGCGATGGTGACATTAACGGTCGCGGTTTCCGTTACGCCGCCGCTGGTGACGGTATAGGTAAAGCTGTCAGTGCCGTTAAAGCCCGCGTTCGGGGTATAGCGCACCTTGCCGTTTTCAATCGCCACCGAGCCGTGCGCGCCCTGGGTCACGCCGGTAATGGCTTTGTCGCTGTTGCTGAATCTGTCGTTCGCCAGCACGTCGATGACTTTCGCCACGCCCGCGTGGGTGGTGGCGTTGTCGTCAACGGCGTCAGGGATCGCATCGTACTGAATGGTGAGCGTCGATGTGACGCTGCCGTTATCCCGGCCGTCCGTTGCCGTGTAGGTCACCACCGGTACGTTGCCGTTCCAGTCAGCCACCGGAATAAACGTCACGCTGCCGTCAGAAGTAATAGTCAGGCTTCCGTACCCCGCCAGATTGGCCGTCTCGCCTGACTGCCAGGTGGTACCGTTGACGGTAAAATCGGTCACCGTCAGGGTGTCGCCGTCGGCGTCGCTGCTGGTATCTAATAAAAGGCCAGGGATACCGATCGGCGAGTCTTCACGGTTAATCACTGTCCAGTGGGGCAGCGTCGGCGCGCTGTTGGTCAACGTCAGATAAACCGTGGCGGTCTCCTCGATACCGCCGCTGGTGACGGTATAGGTGAAGCTGTCGTTGCCGACGTAGCCGCTGGTCGGGGTGTAAACCACCTGGCCGTTGCTGATGCTAACCGTACCGTGCGCGCCGTCGGTGACGCCGGTAATCGCTTTGTCGCCGTTGGTGAAGCCGTCGTTGGTCAGGACATCGACCGTGACCGGGGCGCCCGCATGGGCTGTCCGGCTGTCGTCATGGGCGTCCTGCACCGGCGTGACGGTAATATCGAGGGCGGCGGTTTGCACGCCGTTGTCGCGCCCGTCGGTGACCTCATAAGTGACCTGCGGCACGCTGCCGTTCCAGTCGGCGACCGGAACAAAGGTATAGCTGCCGTCGGCGTTGATGGTCAGCGCGCCATAGCCCGCAAGCGTCGCGGTCTGGCCTGCGGCCCACGTCGTTGCGCCCACCGTAAATGCGCTGACTTTCAGCGTATCGCCGTCCGGGTCGCTGGCGCCGTTCAGCAGATTCTGCAAAGCCGTGCTGGTCAGCGTCTGGTCTTCCGCTGTGCTGGCGGTTTTGCCGACAACCCCGGTCGGCGCACCGTTCGTTAACGTTACGGTGACGTTCGCGGTTTCGGTTTTGCCGCCGCTGGTAACGGTATAAGTGAAACTATCGGTGCCGACATAGCCGTCGTTCAGGGTGTAAACCACCTTGCCGTTGCTGACGGTCACCGTACCGTGCGCGCCGTTGGTGGTGGCGGTAATGGCTTTGTCGCTGTTGGCGAAGCTGTCGTTATTAAAGACATCAATCACCAGCGGGTCGCGCCCGTGGCCGGTCTGGCTGTCGTTAAACGCATCCTGCACCGGCGTAACGGAGATATCGAGCCTCGAGGTGACGTCGCCGTTGGTGCGACCGTCGGTGATGGTGTAGGTCACCTGCGGCACGTTGCCGTTCCAGTCGGCGACCGGAACAAAGGTATAGCTGCCGTCGGCGTTGAGGGTCAGCGCGCCGTAGCCCGCAAGCGTGGCGGTCTGGCCGGCGGCCCAGGTGGTATTGCCCACCGTAAACGATTTCACCGTCAGCGCGTCGCCGTTCAGGTCGCTGGCGCCCGTCAGCAGATTTTCGCCGTTGGTAAGCGTTGTGTCTTCCGCCGTGCTGCCGGTTTTAGCCAGGCCGACCTGCGGCGCGTCGTTGACCAGAGTGAGGGTGACCGTCGCGGTTTCGGTTTTGCCGCCGCTGGTGACGGTATAGGTGAAGGTATCGGTGCCGACATAGCCGCTGGTCGGCGTGTAAATCACCTGGCCGTTGCTGATGCTAACCGTACCGTAAGCGCCGTTGGTCTTGCCGGTAATCGCTTTATCGCCGTTGCTGAATTTATCGTTGGCGAAAACGTCGATGGTCACCGGCGTACCCGCGTGGGTCGTCAGGCTGTCGTCAAAGGCGTCTTTTACCGGCGTGACGGTTATCTTCAACTGCGCCGTGGTCGCGCCGTTGGTGCGGCCATCAACCACCCGGTAGGTCACCGTCGGCACCGTACCGTTCCAGTCGGCGACCGGGACAAAAGTATAGCTGCCGTCGGCGTTGATGGTCAGTTTGCCATACCCGGTGAGGTCGGCGGTCTGGCCTGCGGTAAACACCGTGCCGACGCCGCTGACGGAGTAGTTAAGAATGCTCAGCGTATCGCCATCAGGGTCGGAATCGTTCAGCAGCAGGTTTTGCGCGGCGGAGCTGGTCAGCGTCGTATCTTCCGGCGTGCTGACGTTTTCACCCTGGGTGACCGGGGCGGCGTTATTCATCTGAATCGTGACCGTCGCGGTTTCGGTCACGCCGCCGCTGGTGACGGTATAGGTGAACGTATCGCTGCCGACGTAGCTCGTGGTGTTAGGGGTATAAATCACCTTGCCGTTGTCGATAACCACGGAACCATAAACGCCCCGGGTGACCGCCGTGATCGCTTTATCGCTGTTGCTGAAGCTGTCGTTGCCCAGCACGTCGATGGTTTTCGCCTCGCCTGAATGGGTGGCGGCGGTGTCGCTCACCGCGTCCGCCACCGCTGTAATGCTCATGCTGATGCTCTGCGCCGTGCTCCAGTGGCTGGTCTGGCCGCTGTTGAAGGCGCTTTGCAGATCCTGCGTGCTGCCCGCGGCGCTGACGCCGGTATCGGCGGAACTGGTGCTGTCGGAGACGCGCACCGCCAGGCCGCCCGGCACCGCGCCGTTGTAGTCGGCCAGCGGCACAAAGCGCAGCTGGGTCGAGGCGAGCAGCACCAGCGCGTTGGTTTCGCTGTAGCTTGTGCCAAGCGCAGTCCAGGTCGTGCCGTTGGTAGAGTACTCCCAGTGGCCGAGGCTTGCGTCGGTGGTGTTGCCGACGATCGCCACATAGCCGATAGCGCCGCTGGCCTTGTCGCCGCCAGCAATTCCCGTCTGGTTGTCGGCGGCGTCGCTGTAGCTGCCAAGAATAGAGCTCAGCGTTTTGCCAACTGGCGTATCTTCCTGCATGGTCAGCGGCGTCGCGCTAATCGTCGGACGGTCGTTGACGTTAGTGACGCTGGTTGAGAGGGTGACCATCGCTGCGCTATAGCGTGAACTACTGCCGTTGGTTGCCGTTGATACAGTCTGGCCGCTGGTCAGCGACCCTGTCGTTGCGGTGGTGTCGCCGTTGTTGTTGGTTTCCACCAGACGTACTTTCAAGGCAGCAGGCGTCCCGAAGAAGTCAGCGGCAGGTACAAAGCGGACTTTGGCCGTTGCATCCAGCAGCAGGGCGTTGGCGTCGGTGCGGCTGCCAATGGCAGCCCAGGTCGTGCCGCCATCGGTGGAGTATTGCCATTCGCCCTGCGCGCTGTTGACTGACAGGTTAGTGATAGCCACGCCCCAGAAACTGTCAGCGCTGGTGCCGCCGGTTGCCGTAATGGACGCATTGTTGACCTGATCGTTCGGGTCCGAGAAGTTACCGGCAAACAGGTTGGCAATGGTGTCGCCGGTAATCGCTGCGGCGCTGGTGTCTTCGCTCACCGGGGCCAGCGTCTGGGTAGCGCCGCCCAGCACGACCGGGGCATCGTTCGACGGTTTCACGGTCACGCTAAAGGTACGGGTGGTGACCAGCGCGGCGGAGGTGTCATCGGCGTAGCTGATGTCGCCCGGGTTCGCGTTCGGGTTATTGCTGTCGCCGGTAAGCGTGGTCGGGCGGCTGCCGTGGTTGGCGTTATCGTTCACCACTACGGTGACGTTAAAGGTGCCGTTCCAGTCGGCGGCGGTGACGCCCGCGTTGGTCGGCAGGTTCACCGTCAGGTTAGCGAGGCGGCTGTTGATCTGCGAAAGCGTGCCGGTAAGTGTGAAGCTGGTGGTGTTGACGCCGCCCGCATCAACGGTGCCGCCCGTCCCGCCAATCGTTTTAAAGGTAAAGCCGCCCGGCAGAGTGACCGTCACCGTCAGGCTGGCGCTGTCGGCGTCCGGGTCCGCCACGGTAATGGCGGGCAGGTCGACGGTCGTTGAGCCTTCGTTGACTGACTTGTCCGTCACCGTGATGGTCGCCGGATCGTTGACGTCGCTTGGGAAGACGCTGCGCCATGCGGTACTGACGTTCTGGCTCAGGCCGGAAGGCAGCGCGCCGTAAGGGTCGATAGCCGTGGTCGGCACCGCCGCGACGCCGGTGACGGCATCGTTCTGGCCGCCGTTGGCGCTGTTGGCGCTTGTCAGGTTGCCAAAGGCGTCGCGCAGGCGATCGTCGGCAATCACTTCCACACGCCAGGCGTTATCGGCGTTCGACAGGGCGGAGCCGGTCATGGAGACGGTCAGCGCCGCCAGGTACGCGTTCACCTGGCTCAGCGTGCCGCGGATCACCAGTGCGGACTCGCTGCCGTTATAGACGCTGTCAATCGTCACGCCGGACGTTGTGTTGCTGGAGCTAATGGTGATGTCGGATACGCCGGCGTTACTGTACTGCGCGGCGGTCAGCGGCACGCCGCTGGCGTCGGTGATGCGCACCGTCACCTGCATAAAATCGGTTTCGCCGTCGGCGATATTGCCGCCGTCGGTGTAATCCGGGTCGGAAATTACAAAGCCGCCGACTTTGGTGCCGTCGACTACCGCCGGATCGCTGTTGAGGTAAACCGTACCGCCCGTTGCAGAGACAACCGGCGCGTCGTTCACCGGCACAATGGTGAGGTTCAGCGTCTGGTCGGCCGGGTCGGCCTGCACGGTGTCGCCGATATGCGAGTCGCCGTCGTCCAGATGCAGGGTGATGGTGACATCGCCCGCCGCTGCGCCGTTCAGGTAGTGGTTGACGTTGGCGCCGCTCTGCCAGGTGAGGCCGAGCGCCGCGTCGTTCAGCAGCGCTTCAATGTCGCTGGCGCGACCGGCCAGCGTCAGCGTGCCGGAGTTGTCGCCGGAAATCGTAACCGGCTGGCTGCCGGCGGCGCTTGCGGTGGCGCTGGTGTTCACGTCCGCGCCGCCGATGCCGAGGGTGCCGGACGGCGCGGTGATGGTGACGGTCACCGGCGTGCCGAAGGCGGCGGATTCGGTGTCCTGCACCACGATATTGCCGCCGATAAAGCTTGCCTGATCTTCATAAACGGTACGGTCCAGGTTGGTCACGGTCAGCGTGCCCGGATCGTTGATTTCCGAGGCGCGAATGGTGACGGACGCCGCGCTCAGGTTGCCGCTTTTTTCCGGTACGGAGGCGCTGTACCAGTTGTACTCGGTGGCGTCGACGGCGGTGGCCGCCGCGCCTCTGCCAGGCGTCGCGGGCTGGTTCAGCGTGCCGCCGTTAGCGCCTGCCGTCAGCGTGCCGCTTGCGTCGCGCAGGCGGTCATCGGCGATAGTCTGCACCTGATAGGTGGCGTTGCGGTCGGTTCTGAAGGTCACCGTCAGGCCCGCCAGCGCCGCGTTCACCTGGGCGCGGGTGCCGCTCAAGACCAGATAGTCGTGCTGGCCGCCGTGGGCGGTAGAGATCTTCGCGCCGCTGCCGGTCGCGTAACCCAGGGTCACGTCGCTGTATTCGCTGGCCACGAAGGCGCTGCCGTCCGCATGCAGCAGACGCACGGTCACCTGCAAATAATCGCTCTCGCCATCGGTCACGCCGTCTGTCAGATCCCCATCTTTGACCGAGAAGCCCGGCAGGGCGTTGCTCGTCGCCGTGGCGCTGGCGATGTTCTTGATGCCCGACGGCGCGGTCACTTCCGGCGCGTCGTCGGTCGGGCGGGTGTAGATCCAGAACGCGTTGCCGGTCTGCTCTTTGTCGCCGTCAGAAATCGTGAAGGTGAACTTATCGTCCGGGGTGGCGGGTTCGCTGTTGCCGCTGCCTTCGGTGCCGTCGTTCAGGTAGTAAATGTACCCGTTCGCCACATCCTGCTGGGTGAAGGAGGAGCCTTTGCCGATGGGGCTGAAGTTCACACCATCTTTGGAATAGGCCAGGGTGCCGTGGGTCGGCGCGCCGGTGATGGTGTACTGCAGCTGCATTGAGCTGCTGTCGGAATCGTAGGCTTGCAGCATGGCGCTGGTTATCTGGCCATAGCTTCCTTCGGTGACGTACAGCGGGTTGTTGACTGGCGTGCCGCCAATCAGGTTCGGCGAGCCTGCGGTCACCGTCGGGTCGGCCTGGGTCGGGTCTTT
The DNA here is from genome assembly GCF_049238025.1 of Enterobacter cloacae complex sp. IR5458. Taxonomy (NCBI): domain Bacteria; kingdom Pseudomonadati; phylum Pseudomonadota; class Gammaproteobacteria; order Enterobacterales; family Enterobacteriaceae; genus Enterobacter; species Enterobacter cloacae complex sp. IR5458. The sequence goes on along the minus strand of NZ_JBMKIF010000063.1, from coordinate 3,759 downwards.
GGCGATCTGCGGCGCGTCGTTGACGTTAGTTATCTGGATTTTCACCGTCGCGTCGCTGGCGGAGGTGGCGCCCCAGCGGTCGGTGGCCGATACGGTAAAGGTGGTGGAGCGCACTTCCGAGCCGTCGCTGACGAAGCGCAGCCCGGTGGTCGAGGCGCTGGCGGTAAGCAGCGAGGCGTTGAGCGTCTGGCCGACGGTAACGTCAACCCACTGCGAGCCGTTGTAGTATTGCAGCGTGCAGCCGTCCGGCAGCGTTTTGATGGTGAACGTCAGGGCGTTGGCGCCGGTCGCGTCGTTGTTATAGGCGTAATTGTTGGCGCTGGCGCTGCCGTCTTTGATCGTCGCGCTCTCTTCCAGCCCGTTGCCGCTGTTGGCGTCGTCCGGGTCGCTTATCGCTATCTGGCCGGTGGTCAGGTAAGCGGTTTCGCCTTCGGCGATGACGGTGGAGGAGGAGCCGGAGCCGGTCACCACCGGCAGATCGTTCACTGGCGTGACGTAGATGTTCAGCGTCGGCGTCCAGATATTGGTCACCGGGTTGCCGTTGGCATCGAGCGTGGTCAGACCCGCCGAGACAGAGAACGCCGCGGCGTAGACAAAGGTCTCTCCGCCGTCGTGCTGGAAGCGAATATTGCCGCTGTCGAGGTCGGCCTGCGTAAAGGTGGCATATTCGCCGAGCGTCACCCAGCTGCCGCCGACATTTTTTTGCAGCTCGCCGCCTCTTGCGCCGTTCGAGAAACCGAGGAAGGTATAGACCACCTGCGAGGCGTCCACGCCCGTGGCGGTGTAGCTCAGGCCCGGCACGCTGGAGAAGTCGCCGCTGGTGCCGTTCAGCACGAGGGTGCCGCCTTCTTCTACTTCGCCGCGGGCGTTGCCGGAGGTGAAGTCCACGCCCGCCCAGGTGGAGTCGCGGTTGGTGATGGTGGTGACGCGATCCGGGATCGTGCCGGGACCGCCGCCCGTGACCACCGCAAGGCCGATGGTAAAGGTAAAGCTGGTCAGCGTTTCGGTGCCCGGCGTGTACACCCCGCCGATGCGGCTGTAGGTCGTGCCGTCGGCGTTCCAGCGCAGCGCAGCGGTGTTGTCCACCACCACAAAGTTGAAGCTGTCGGTGTCACCCGACGCGCTGGCGCTGGCGTACTGCACGTACTGCACTTTGCCGTCGACGATATCCTGCATGGTGAAGGTGCCGCCGTTTTGCAGGCGGTAGCCGTCCAGCGTCAGGTAACCGTGGGTGAGCTTGCTGTCGTCAACGATAAAGCTGAGGTGGTTATCGGTGGAATCCACGTCGCTTGCGCCGATCATCGCAGACGTAAGGGTGACGGCGTTCGCCAGATCGTCCACCTGCGCGTGCAGCGTTACGTTGTCCAGAGTCGGGTCGTCATCCACCGGGCGCACGGTCAGGGTAATGGTGCCGTCGGTGCTGGCCGGCACGCCGGTACCGCCGCCCTGGTCGGTGACGCGTACGCCAAAGCTGTCGGTGCCCTGGTTTTCACTGCCGTCGTTAGCATAGGTCAGCAGATTGCGATCGGCATAGTCAAAGGTCTGGCCGACGGTGACGGCGACGCCGTTAAACCAGAGCGTGCCGTGGGTCGGCAGGGCGGTAATGGTGAGAGTCAGCGTTGTGTCGCCCGGATCGCCGCCGCCGTCCGCCTCTATATACTGGCCGACGTTGCCGGTGTTGACCGCATTGTTGGGCTGGCCTTCAAAGACCACGCCGCTGCCGCTAAGGGTCGGCGCCTGGTTCTGCGGGGTAATGTTCAGCGTGACGTGGACGGTATCGGACTGCGCCTTCGGCGTCGCGCCGTCGTTGATGACCGCCGTAAAGCCGTCGGCGGCGTTCTGGTCTGCGCCCGTGGCGGTGTGGACATACTTCACCTTGCCGTCGATCAAATCCTGCTGGGTAAAGATAGAGCCGACGCCCATCCGGTCGCCGTTCAGCGTCAGATAGCCATACTGCGGCAGGTCGGTCAGACCATAGACAATCTGCACGGGCTGCTGGGTGCCCGCCGTTACTTCCGCATCGATGGCGTTAAGGGTCACGGTGGTGATGACGCTGCCGCCCGATTCGATCTCCGGCACGTTCTGGGTGGCGTCGGCCACGCTTACCGGGTCGTTCGACGGGGTCACGGTCACATCGATGGATTTGCTGGTGCTGACGCCCGCGCTGTCGCGCACCGTGACGTCCAGCTTGCCGCTGGCGGCGGTGTTGCCAAGCTCGACGTCAGCGGAGGTAAAGGTGATGCTGTTAAGCCAGGCCTGCGCTTCGCTGGCAGTGCCGGTCATGGTCAGCGAAGCGTTGCTGGTCTGGCTGTCGCTGAGTTTGCCGATGGCGCTGTTGCTCAGGCTCACCGTGACGGTGACGGTTTCGCTGGCGTCCGTGGTGCTGACCTGCCAGCCGCTGAGCGTGGCGGTATCGGCGCCTGCGGCGTTAAGGCTGCTCGGCTCGGCGACGGTGATGCCTTTTTCCGGCGCGGTGACTTCCGGCCCGGCCAGCAGACCGTCGTAATCAAAGGCGAAGGTTTTCGCTTCAATGCTGCCGGTATGGTTTTCCAGCACCCAGTCGCCGGAAAGCGCCGCGCTGCCGGTCATGTCGCTGGAGGCCGCCACGTCCGCCTGAGTCACTTCGGCGAAGCGGGTGATAAAGGCGTTATCCTGGGCGGAGACGTCGCAGCCATAAAGCAGGATCTCGCCGCTGTCGCTAAGGCTTGCGCCGATAGCGCTGAGCTGTGAAGACCACGCCGAGAGGTTGTCCGCCGTCAGCACATCGGTGCCAAGCGTAATGGTGTCGGACGCGCCGTGGCTCAGAATATGAATGGCGGAAATATTGGTTTCGCCTTTCAGCGCGTCGGCAAGCTGGCTCAGACCCGAGCTGTTTTCATCGATAATCACCACCTGGCTGCCCTGCGGCACCTGGTCCACCAGCGACTGCCAGCCGGAGATATGCTGGTCTATTACATAGACTTCGCTGGCGGCGCTGCCCGGTTTTTCGCTTGCGGCGTCGGCTGTGGCGGCGTGGGGAATATCCAGCGCCTTCGCGGGTTCGGTGGCGCTTTCATGGTGCACCAGATCGCTTGCCGATGCCTCATGGATGGCGGTTTCAGCCAGAGCGGCTCCATCAAAAAGCTGGCGAGACTCAAGAGCAAAGCGATGCGCACGCGGACGTAAACGACGGTTCTTTATTGTAGTCATAGGTTTACTGCTCTTAAAAAATAGAGTGACTGGATAAATATTCTGAGTTCAGCGTTGCCAGGAGCGTACACCATGTCGCCCCGCCAGCCCTGAAAAAACCAATACGACGAAAGGCTTAACCGTAAGCAAAATTTTATAATTAATTTCATTATTAGCATTTGAATACTTTTAAAACAACTCGCTTTTAGTAACAATTAAGCAACGCTGAAAACCGAAAAGGTAAAGCAAAAGTTCGGCGCATTAGAATTAAATACTAAGGAAGGTGCGAACAAGTCCCTGATATGAGATCATGTTTGTCATCTGGAGCCATGGAACAGGGTTCATCATGAGTCATCAACTTACCTTCGCCGACAGTGAATTCAGCAGTAAGCGCCGTCAGACCAGAAAAGAGATTTTCTTGTCCCGCATGGAGCAGATTCTGCCATGGCAAAACATGGTGGAAGTCATCGAGCCGTTTTACCCCAAGGCTGGTAATGGCCGGCGACCTTATCCGCTGGAAACCATGCTACGCATTCACTGCATGCAGCATTGGTACAACCTGAGCGATGGCGCGATGGAAGATGCTCTGTA